>JAZKGL010000129.1:0-33514 GCA_040385935.1 Bdellovibrionota bacterium | reverse complement strand
CCAATTGACACTGTAATATAGCTAAATGAAGTCTTAGTAAAGATTTAAATTGGTCATCTGGCCACTTTTCTAACTCGCTGTGAAAAAAGTGGGTGCTCACCGCATATAAATTCTAGTGATTTCAAGAGGATGGATTTTAACTTAACGATGTCAAAATGACATTAAGAACTGCTAATGACTAGCTGTTCAGGAGGGGAAAATCGTTCTCAATAATCATTTTTCACTTGAAACAAAATTTCACATGCATCCACGGCCACGTTATTGTTTGCGAAAAACTGTCAGTGACAGTCCACCCTCGCCTTGATCAATCAAAAGTTTTTGTGAGTATGAACTCCATTTCAGAGCGACCTTAATTTCTTCCAATAAAAAATTTTCCTGTAGTCGCCCGGGGTCTATTCCGTGCCGCGAATAGTCGATTACAAAATAGCGATCAATTGTTCCACTTTCTACGATCGCTCGTCCCGACTTCTCATTAGGGAATCCAAGTCGCCCCATAGCCGTGGGGAGCTGCTCACGACGTATTTGCGGAAAGTCCTCATAACACGTGAGCGCGATGCTCGAAGGCGAAATGTAATTGCTAAAGCCTACAACTGTGTTTTTCTCAGTTTGCACGGAGTCCTGGCAAATAGCGTGGAAGATCACACGCGAAGCCTCGCTCTGTGAAGTGCGAATAAACGCCTCTTGAAGATAACTCTTCGAAGGCGTCCAAAATGTGCAAAGCAAGAGCAGAGTAGGTGCCGATAAAAGCGCCGATATGATTTCCAGACGGCCCTTCGCCTTCATTAAGACGATCTCGATCACATGGGCAACTGCGAGCGCAGCGCTCAGATAAAGAAGTGGGATGAACGTCATAAGATAACGAATCTGATAGTTGGGATGGATCACGGTAAGAAATAGATTAAATAGAGCGAGCAAAGCCACAAATCTCGAGATTTTTGGAAGCCTCTTGAAACTCAGAAGCATAAGGACAAAGAGTAGAGAACAAAAGACGCCAAGCAGCGGGCTAGGCGAATAATTGCGGAGTACAGCGCCAGGATAGAAAGTTAGGGTTTCAAGCGACCAAAAGGAATTGTGTCTAGTTTTCTCATTGAACATATAAAGGAAAAAATGGAGAAAAAAGACGGGATAACTCATCCAGACAAGTGCGGGAAGGATATCAAAACGCAAGAGCGAGCGTATCGGCTCCGGCGCACTCCAGATGGACCTTGCATAAAACTTCAGAAGCTCACGGTTTTTGACCCAGTTACGAATGAAAATAATGGCTAGCAGAAGATACAAGGGATTTCCAAAAGCCTTTTGGATGACAACGAGCTGACCAAAAATCTCGAACCTTAGACCAACCTTCTGCACGTAAATTAAAAAGAATGCATAGAGACCGACAAAAACGGTAAAAGCCCCTCGCCATCTCACGTCCGAAAAAAACCGTCTTGCCGCATCAAAAACCAATGTTCGAAATTCGACGTTTGTAAAAAACTCACTCAGCACTATCGGCAACATGATCAGTACGGCATAATTAAACTTCGCAAAAAACAGTACGATGCCGGCCAAGCACGTCCAGCGCCAGTACTTGAGCTGCGAAGTATTAAGAAAACGAAAATAGAAGTAGAGCGTAACCATGCATAAGGCAATTCCAGGAATTTCAAACATTTCCTGAAGGGCATGCTCTTGAAAGAGAGGTGATACGAAAAGGAGTCCGGTCGCGATTGCGCCGACGAGCAGACCTAACTTTCGGTGAGCCTGAGTTCCCACTAGAAAAACAAGACTAAGCGCAGGAAGTGTGGACCATGCCGTCCAGTTGCGCGCGGTTAAGATAGATTCGCCGAAAAAGAAGTGAAAGGGCGCTTGAAGCAGAGGAATAACGGGAGGCCACATCGCACTATTGTGCAGCTGAACAAAAAATTCTTTGAGACTTAGATGACGAAAAGCACGTGCAAAGTGGATGCTATCGAGTGCATGGGCGGAGGGATCCCACTGAGGAACTCGTGTCAGCCATCCATCCAAGCCTTGCAGCAACGTCACAAATCGAACAGTAAAAAAAGTTATCAAAGCGAGACAGATAAGCGCGAAAACCTTGGATAGCCGGGACATGCCGGTATTTCCTTGTCTGATGAATGCCGCAAAGGCCCCCATCATAAGAAAGGGGCCGATGGCTGTCAATCAGAGGTCGGTATTAGCCGCGCAAGGCTTTACGAAGGAAGAGGTTGATCGCTTCGATGATAGTTGTGGGCTTTTCCCTGGGAATGATGGCCAGAGCGCTCCGCGAGGGAAAGCCAACCACGTTTTCAAGAAGGCCATGACGCCTGAAGATTCGCAGGAGCGAACTAGAGCAACGGATGTCTTTGTCATAGTAAATCACGATGCTGCCCGTGTATTCGCTGGGCAGAACGCTCTTAACACCGTGAAGACTGTTCAACTCGGAAAGAAGATGAGACGAAATTCCCGACTTCAACGCATTGAGACGGACCCGAATTCTTCCAGGCGACTGATAGATACGACAGCTCACGCTTTTGACCCTCGTAGTTTCTACCAAGTATAAACGAGACACCTTAGCGAAACGAGCAATTTCTACTTCGCGAAAAGCTGTTTATCTCCTGTAATTACAGGAAATTCACATCACTGAACTTAGGGTTAGGATAAGGATAATCATACGCGTAGAATGGTGGTCTACCCCACGACAGAAAGGTGAAAATCGAGATCGATAAACCAAGTGCTAGACATTTCTAACATAGCTTTATTTATTCTGTTTTTATCCCAAAACCAGCAGACTTTGAGATATCATGGACTGGATATGAGACACGACAATTTTACCAGTTGGAAAACTGAGAGATGAGGTCAGCAAGTCACCTATCACCGACATTGGTTTCTTACTATTTTTTCAGCATTGATCTGCCGACGAAACAGATCGATTGCTCGTATTCTATTGGACTGTGGAGGTTAAGATGAGTAAACCGAAGGACTATACCCTGCTGGTCATAGATGATGAGTTGCAAGTTCGTCGTTTTACCGAAGTGAGTCTTAGTCCACACGGCTATGAAGTGCATTCGGCGGAAAGTGGGCGCGAGGGCATCGAACTGGGGACCAAATTAAATCCCGATGCAATCATCCTTGACCTTGGGCTTCCGGACATGGACGGACTCGATGTACTAAGCTCGCTGAAAAGCTGGTACCAGGGACCCATTATCGTATTATCTGTCCGTGACGACGAGGACTCTATCGTCGCGGCACTAGACTCTGGCGCGCACGATTACATTCGCAAACCCTTTCATCTTGGCGAACTTCTGGCTCGCCTGAGACTTGCGCTTCGAAACAATCAGGCGAACCAAACAAGTCCGGTCTACACCTCGGGCAATCTCAGTGTCGATCTTTCCTCCAGACGTGTGACCGTTGGCGAACGCGAGATTAAGCTCACCGTAACCGAATTCGAACTTCTTAAAGTTCTCATTCGTCATCGAGGTAAGGTTCTCACCCACAATCAGATTTTGACAGAAGTCTGGGGACCGAAATCAGTCGAACACATCCAGTATCTACGTGTTTATGTTGGTCATCTGCGGCAAAAACTCGAAGCTGACGTTAACAAACCTCGCCTTATACTCACCGAGCCCGGCGTAGGCTATCGACTGCAAAATCTCGATCTTTTAAAGGAAGGCATGACTGCGAGCGAAGCTGCACTCATCGCTGAAAAAGTCGACTGAAGCAAAGGCTTCAATCGACCGCAAGACCCAAGATCAATTAAACCCGTATACATAGCCTTTAGAGGCTGGTTGCGGGTTTTTTGGTAAGACGACCCAGTAGATGTGATCCGAAAGACTCGGGATTATCAGCGAAAAGACCCAATTGGTCTCAGTGCTTTCCCCACGCTCCGGTTGAAAGCCACGACCATCGTCTTTGCCTTCAAGCAGAACTAATTTAGTCTCCGGCCGATTCAGATGGGCAAGCAAGCTCTGCTTGGCATGAGTGAGCTTATCTTCACCCTCGCCTTCCGCAAGACTTAAGGCGTTATTGAGTGGCGATTCGGGCTCATCGTCAAGGGCAAATAAAACGCCAATCGCCTCCTGCAAAGCAGGAATACTGCGATCTTGAGATCCAAGATCTAAAGTCAGATTGAGTGCATCAATTGAATACATCCTAGAGGTGCTCCCCTTCTCGCAAGCCAATGCCGCAGGCGAGGCAATCATGAGTCCAAAGATGAAGATGCGCATATAAGTGGACGAGTGCAGAATATGGAGTAGACGTAGGCGCATGTGCGGCCTCCTTTAGTTGGTAACTAAAGTTATAGGCCTCTGCTTCATGTTAAGCGATGGACATTTTATCGAAAAATGCCATTAGCATTATTATTTTTCGACGATTGGTAAACAGTTTTTGTTTAAAGCGGAAACATGCCGGCGATTATCGCATTCAAACCTGACTTCAAATAGGGGACCACATCTTCAGGCAGACTCTTATCCGTCGGTCGAAGTTTAGAGTCATAAAGCACTAGCCACTGACCGGAATCCCCGCACCAAGTCAACCTTCCACAATCGTAAATATGAATATTGCCCACATGGTAATCAAGGCCCTCAGCGCCGCGCAAAGGCGCTTTGCCGCTTGGGACGGATACGTTAGGACTTGTATCCACGAAGAACTCCGTACTCACCTCAGCACCCTCAAATGGCTTCTCGAGCACACGGTGAAGAGTCACATCACGAATAGGAATAAATCCCGACGCTTTAGGTGAGTTCGTCTCAAAATCGACATAATGGCGCTTAAAGACGCCATATTGGGTCTCGACGTCGGACATAGCCTCCGATTGCTTGATCACTATGTTGTCCTCGGCACCCTGCACATACTCGATCCATTTCGGAAAAGCGAAGAACTGCGCCTCGACCGAGGGCGAAGGACCTCGCAGGTTGTAGGCTGACTTTGGAACTAGAGTAGATAGGCGAATATGAGTGTAATCGTAAATCGGACGATTCCGATCATCAAGCTTGATCACTCCGTTTTCTTTCACGTACTCAACCGAAGCGACTGCGCAGGAGATATCAAAGAAGACCTGAGTTTTGCAGTCTTCATCGATTTCCGGGGCTTTACCTTTGCCATTGAGGTCCCAAGGTATGAGCGAGAAATTTACACCGAGGTCCACACGCGTTGCGCCGCTGCCACTGTCTGAGCTGTCAGGTGCTGGATCTCTAGGCTCAACGACGGGCTGCTCCACGACTTCAGGGAGTGGAGGAAGAGGGCTTGTAAGATCGGGCATCAAATCACAGTGTCCGCTGAAGTCATAATTCTTCAAAGGAGCTTTAAGCAGTAAGAACGGTGTTTGGGTTGACCGAGGCAAAGGGAGTATTTCTATTTTAGCGGCATCCAATTCAACGCCGCAGGTTCGTAAACCAGTCAATGGAACTTCGCGCAATCCATCATTAAGCAAAGGAATAAAAAGTCGGTCGACCATATCATTGATCGTCGTCCTAAGCTTGGATGTATCAATAGCAAATGAGTTTGCCTTGGGCCCTTCGAGCACCTCGACCATATAATCCAGACCTTCGGTGCCCTTCTCAACAGCTACACTCAGTGCGCCCGCGCCGCTGAATTCGCGATGATTCATAGGGTTTTGATAAGGGACGAATTTAAGTTTACTATCAGCCGTAGTCGAGAGCCGAAGTTTAGCGATCGCGTAGCGCTGCTCGCCGTGCTGACCCTCTATCGTCATATAAATATCGCTTAAGCCGAGTGCAAAACTAAGGTCATCTCGTCCATCACTGCGTCCGACTCTTTTAACTTTGAGAAAAGGTGGAAGACGCGGATCTATCTTTATCGAGATCTTGTCTTCCTTTTCCATCAGAACTTTTTTGCCGCTGAAATCGATGCCCTGCATCCGCGTAATGTCGCTGCCCATAAGTTTAGGCAGAAATTCTGCCAAGAGTATCTCTTTACCGTTGGCACTGTTCAGAGGATCAAAGACAGCAAATTTCTCGATACGATCTACAAACTCATGATCTATCGTAAGGCCCAGGAGGCCTTGACGCCAAACATCGTAAAGGGTTTGGTTAACGACATCGAGACTTACGGAAAGCAGGCTTCCGTCGCCGAAATTCTCTCCGGCTGTAAGCGGCGATGGCGCGCGTTGTCCGTTCGGGGTTTGAATAAAACCGCTAGCGCCTTCAAGTGCCTGAGGCGTTAAGAGGGGGTTTTCAATTTGTGTTCGGAGGTTTACTTGAACGCCAGTGGTTAGATAACTGTTATCGTCTCGTACAAATAAGTTAAGAGTTTTTCCTAGCGCACCCGAAACATTGATTTTGGTGCGATCAATCGGTGCCGGAAGGTGGGCTGGAAGAAATATTTTCAGTCCAGTCCTCAACTGCTCAACCAAGGTATTTAAAGCATTTGGCGCAACGATTTGTAAAATATCCCGTGCAATCCCGTTAACGATTTGTGGCTTAAAGTCTTTAACCTTTTCATTAACGGCCTGCGTGACGACGTAATTGACGAGCTTTGCCCAGAGGTTATGCTTTTCATCAATCGGATTAACAGGCAAAACGGTCACGTTCTCAGTCCAGGGCCCTGTGTTAAAATAAGTAGCGGATCGCTCATCGCCTTGAATAGTATGAGTCATTGTAAAGGAATCTGAGCCACGAATTTTAATACGAAGACGGCCATTCTCCACCGTGATATCTGACTTTGCAATTGTTTCACGCATAGGACCATCTAAAACAAAGTCAGTATCATAAATAAAGGTTTTTGCAGCACCGGGTACAGGGATTTTACCTAAGTAGTTGGCTTTATTGATTTTCAAAACGATGCGAAGTGTGCCCTTAAATTTCTTCACACCGAGCTGCATGCGTACATTCTCATGCTCGGGAATAAGCTGTGCTGTGACATTCCCTGCTTCCTGAACGATCTCCATCCGGGTCACATAAATATCTGTGTCAGCGTCATATTCCACGTTACCAAGGAATCCGCCCAATACACCTGTCGAGCCCTCTACGTGTAGGTTACAGTATGGACCTAAGTTTTGCAGGTATTCAAATTTATTTTCCGTTTGGTTATCGCAGTCCCCGGGCCCTGAATGCGCAACTTGCCCGCGACGAAAACTTATAATGTCGTTAAAACTCAATTTAGGATGAACGCCACCGTTCTCGTCACGATAGTCCATTGTAAAGCGGCCGGCAGCAAATTCACCAATTAACTTGGAAATAGCTTTGAGGCCATTCTCGCGATCGATGGCTGCAAAGAGTCCTCCCTCAATAGTCTGCTCGGGCTTGGTATTGATTTCTCCCCAGGACAAAGAAAAGTGTCGGTAGACCTCCTCCCCTTTTTTGCCCACGATTTTATACTCGTAGGAATTAAGGCCCATCTGCGGCAATAGTTCGGCTTTTAAGGAAAGCTTCATGACACCGTCGCGGCAATTTCCTTCACATAAAACTCGCTCAAGCCCACCGAGGCGGCGAAGTGAAATCTTTTGCGCGAGTGAAATATCATCGAGTCGGGTTTCTAAATTCAATTGAGATGTCTCGCGCGAATCTAGACTTAGACCACGATCGGTTGGCATCGACTTTCCGTTAAGCAGATGAGTCATGAAAAACCCAGAGCCTGTTTCGATTTCAGCCGTAAAGGGAGCGAGTATGCGGCCCTGATTCGAACGTGGCCGCAGGGTGTCGCCCTTAATTGAGCGAATGACTATCGTGTAGCGGCTATTAGGTTTTAGTTCGGCGATAGGATCAAATATGAGCGTGCGTAGATCTTTCCATACAAACCGTCCTTCGATCGATTGGCCATTGCCATCGTTCAAAGAAAAATTTTTCTCAAGCAATTTTCGCAGCATCGCTTCAGGGACCAGACCTGCGGTACGGGTTAGGGAAAACTGAAAGCTCAAGGTATCAAATCGGGAAATCACCTTCGGGCCCATCAAACACGCATCGAGGTTCACGCGACCAAAACCGGGATCACTGCACGCTTTGGAACTCGTCGTAATCTCCGAGTTGATATCCACCAATTCTACGACGTCTTTGATGGTTTCCGCGGGCGGGGCAGAAGGCTCGACGGCTTGTGCGGAAACGGGTATGGGCGCCGCATCGTCATTAGCTGGCAAAGGCAGTGGAACAACACTCGATATAGAGTTTCCACCCTCAAGAAGGCCTTCGCGAGGATCCGTCACTCTTGGCAGAGAACCTTTGCCGCCACTACCGCCGCACGAAACGAGCACAAGGGTTGAGGCAAAAATTAGACCGTACACTTTAGAGTTACTCGTCATTTTAAAGTCCTCGCTCATTTGATTTATATTCCGACTGCCACTGTTTCAAAACACTTTCATCGGCCAGCCAGGCGTCAAGAACCAAACCTAGATTTTGCCATTTCACTTCGTCTGCCGTCACGCGGGCGAGACTAGTTAAAGCGTCCTTTTGATAGCGGGCATCGGGCTTTCGAAGTATCACGTTGTTTGCTGTATACCCAATGAGGTGACTAGCGTTGGGTCCGAGCGTGTCCCACTCGACTCTGAGACGTCGCCAGTCCTCACGCGTGGTCTGATCGAATCCGGCAAGAGACAAATCAAGCTGCTGACGAAAGAGAGGATCCCTTAAAGCAGCGCCCCAATACGAGGGAGAACGAAAGCCCATTCTTTCATCTTGAAGCCACAAGGAAAGCTCGCTCGCATCGTGTTTCAAAGGGCCTTGAATAAGACCAAGGAATGCTTCAGGCATAAGATTTCTATCACCGCCCGAAAGTTCAAATCGATCCTTCAGAGATAAAAGGCGCGGCAACGTATCAACCAACGTGCGGCACAGAGCTTCGCTCTGGAAGTAGAAGGCATCGTGCCACTCATTGGATAAGTCCGGAAGCGAAACGCGCAGTAGCCTATAAAGTCTCGTTAAGCTCGAAATGGGTGCGGACCAATCGCGAAGCGCAGCAAGTTCGGTGATCTGTTGATTGGATTCAGGCCCACGCGAGTAGGCAAAGGATCGTATCCAGTTAAGCAGAGGACGCACATCACCGGACAGCTTGGACATGGACTCAAAGTGAGCCGTGAGTTTGAGCCAATGATCGAGCCAGCTCAAGGCATCGCGATCATAGATCTGAGCCAAGCCTTGCAAAAGGTCAAGGTTTTGGTTTTGAAGAAGCAATCGCAGCGGCCTGTAGGTAGTCCAGTTAAACTCGGGAAGTATGCCCGCTTTTATAGCCTGAGGAAGTGTAAAGCCGATGAGAACGCCTGCGTAGGGATCATAAGGTTTATCGAGGATTCTGAGCGCCGTTTCCCGCGCCGATGGATTTTTGCTGATTTCGGTAATGAGCGTAAAGGCATATTCAAGAGTCGAGAGATTCTGCGCTTTAGCAGCCTCGTACTGGATTGCAATAAGGTTTAGAAAGTCTTGAATTGGTTTTTCGCTTCCGGCTATAGGCTGACGACCAAGCTTTTTCAAAGCCAAAGCAACTTCGTTAAGACCTAAATCTTTAGACAGATAGAGCAGCCACACCGAAATCGCGCCGGGCTGTTTGGAAAAAAACGCCTGATAATTTCCCATTCGTTGCTGCATTTTAGATGCTGTCAACCCATCGATCACAGGAGTAAAACTCAGATATGCCTTCAACTGCTCTTTATTATCTTGGCGAGCTGATGATTTCAGCCAGCGAAGGGCACTCGGTAGACTCTTCACACTGTCTTTGAGCCTAGGATTCTTGCCCAAAGCGAGAGCATCCAACAAACCTGCCTGGACATAACCCTCATTCCCACTTAGTGAAGTTTTATGCGCGCTGCAAAGCGATTTTATAACCTCGGCGCTTTCTGAAACCGCGAGAGCGCTCAGAACGATTTTCAACTGAGCCGTGTTATCGGGGAGGACGCCGCAGTAAGCCTTAGTAAATCGGGCCTGTAAAAACTGCGTGTAACTCTCCACGCTTTCGAATGTGAACGGACAAGTCGAGGCGGAAAACTCCTGACCCGTCTTTTTCGGACAATAACGATCGAACCCGACGGACGGTGCAAAGTATTGTTTGCCACGATTTTCAAGCAACGGGCTAAACAGATGAAGTTGTAAAAGTAACTTTTCGTGATCACTTAATGCATCGGCATCAGCGATATCCAACAAGCCCTGACTAATCAAAGTGGGCTTGTTCGCTTTATCCATAAATGACTCACGAACGCCAGTAACACTTTGCGCGATGGCCGACCGCATGGATGCAAAGCTTGTGAGAGAGGGACTGAGAGTCGCATTCTGAAAGAGCCAAAAGCTCGTCCAAGGCCGTTCGATTCCACCAACCGCACTCGGACCATTGAAGGCTCGTGCGGATTCATTCCGAGGATTGGCATTCGTATCAGGCGACGAAGATATCGTTGAGCCTTCCGGAAAATCAGAAAGCTCCTGAACGAACTGAGTGCCGAGGAATAAGATAAGGGTTCGCGCTTCCAACGGGCTGAGCGTTGTGCGATCAAAAAGTTCGGTGGGTAAATCCGCACTTCGTACGTCGGCAGTCGTGGCTTTCAACACGCGTGTTTTTAACCACTCGTCGAGTAGCCAGCGACGCAGCTCACCCGCTTCCTCAGCGGGTACGGAAGCCGTCGCTAGAGCCACTTGCTCCCTGTAACGCGACAAAAGGCTAAGACCCGACGCACTTTCGTCGAATAAAAGGCTAGTCCTGAGTAGGTCACCCGCATTTTCCTTTTGACCATTTTTATGAAAAGTCACTAAATTCTTATTCGACCCGACCCAAGGTAGAATGATTTTCTCGGCTTCCGGTTTAAAGCTCGCAAGAGGGTTGCGATAGAATGCCGCCATCGATCGAAGGGGGGCTAAAAGCTGGGCAAGATCACGGCGATTGATTTGACTTTTCGAATGAGACGTCTTCCAGTCTGCCTCTAGATCATCCAACGAAAACATCTTAGCTAGAACCTGCTCGCTGGCCCCATTCGGATAAAGGCCAAAGATCACCCGCGAAAGATTTACGTCCGCTTCGGAATAAGGCTTGGTGTGCTTGGACGTGAACCAAAGCTCAACTGGGTTTCGATCCGGGTAAAGACTCTTAAAACTTTGCTCGACTTCGGCCAATTGAACGATGCTTTTATTGAGGCTTAATTCGAGCCAGTCCATCGACAAAACTTTTGGGTGGCGAAGCTGCATCTCCCGTTCAAACGTCTGGATATCTTGAACGTTCGTAAAGGGCCGGTTATTAGCTTCGGCCTTTAATTCGGCCCACAAAGTCGGACTTACTTCACTGCGTGCAGCGCCGAGGCGATAAAGCGTAAAGCTATCGGCCAAAAGTTCCGCACTGATTTTAGAGAACGCATAATTTAAAGTTGGCTTGATGTCGGCTTCTTTAGGTTCGGCAAAAAGATTCACCGAACAGCTTATGTCTGAACACTCCGAACCCAAATATTGACTGAGCATAACCAGAACAGGCGCTTTGCCCCCACAAGCTGACGAAGTATTCAACAGAGTCTTTAACAACTCTGTTCGTGCGCTCGGATCGACTCCAGATGACACTCCGGCAAATGCAGTCGAACAGCTCATAGGTTGGCCGCCCTTCCACAAAAATTCCAAGACTAGATCCTGCAGTTGACTCGATCCAATTTTTTCCTCAAATGCATCGAGGTATATAGGGTTGTCTTTAATTCGGCTCAGGCCCTGTATAAAGGGTTCGTAGGAGGATAATGGCGTTTCCAAAGCAACATCGAGCGCTTCATAAAGCTGTTTGTAAACACTGCTCGATCGAAGGATAGATTCGATTGCGAGCGAGGCGAGGCGTTGTCCGCGATCGTCAGCGATAGAATCCTCCTGCTCAAGAGTTCCTTTCATGATCTGCGCCATAGCCAAAGCCAGGCGATCGCGCTGCGAAGCCGGTAGTGAACTCCAAAAGTCGAGCCAGTGCTGTGCACTGCTTTTCAGCTCTGCTGCCCCTGGGTAGACACATGCCGCACCCGTGCAATTAGGATCGAGCGCTTTGCGTTCGGGCGTTAGAAATTGATTGAACGATTCAAAGGCTTTTTCGTCAGCTAGAAAAGCTTTGATCAAGAGTATTGTGTCTGCTTTGACTCGATCATCATTTAAAAATTGACGAATGCCCGTTTCGACAAATCCTTTCGGCAAGGTGTCGTCAGCCGACTGGAGGGTATCGAGTAAGGGAGTGAGAAGATCTCGACGCTTGAGTTCCATGAGCAATTGTGCAAAAGCAAAAGGCCTCGTGTCCTCAAGCACGGCCTGAGTCGCTGGCCAACGCGCAGGGCTTTGATCGGCGGCACCGCGATCGAGTAGGCTGCTTGTCAAGCCAAAGAAAACGTCAAGACCACCGCTTCGAAACTGAAAGAGATCGAGAGTGCTTTGCAAGCTTTGATCACCGAGTCGATTCAGAACATCAAGACTCAGAGCGAATTTTTGCCGACTCGTCTCACTTCCTTCACTTAGACAACTGACAAAACCTTTGACAAAGCTAGAGGTCCAAGCCGCATCGCGGGCGATATTGAGTTGGTCGCAAGCGCCTCCCGATCTCTCACTATCAAGAGAGGGAGATCGGCCTTTTTTCGTACAAGCCATGGACCCTAACAACAAGGTTAGGAATAATAGCGAGACCTTAGAGCGCAAGCTGGTTTTAGTCATATCAATCAATCTTATGAGTGTGGATCATTTCCATTGATGCAAAGTGAGAGGTAACAAGAATGGAAATGCTTTGTCTACTCACCTTTCCTATAAAGGGTGAATAAAGTTATCTTAGATAGACGAAGATGCAAGGAGCGTGCAAACCTTGGTGGACGTGATTTTGCGGGGTTACGTCAGTCACTCTATAGAAAGAAGAGCATCGAAGGCTAAGCCCTCGATGCTCTTAAGAAATTTTGTTCAATGCTAAGACAAAGAAAGTTTAGATAACAAGTCTAAGACTGGATTCTTCGTTTCTCGTGGCGAGTGGAATGCGAGCGAGTAGTGTCGTCGCCACGGCTTCGGTATCGAGGTTTAAGCTTCCGCCTGCGTGCTCGAAGATACCGAAGGCCATACTCAGACCAAGGCTGTGAATGCCAAGGCCATCTCGCTCTTTAAGATGAAAGGCTTGGGTTTTGATAACGGTGGGAATACCTGGACCGCTGTTGCTGATTCCAAATTCGACAAACGGTTGATCGTTATCTTCGACTTTGCGAAGGATGAGAGTCACACGTCGAACATCTGCGGTTTCTGTCGCTTCGAGAGCGTTGTAAATCAGTCCAAGAAAACCTTGGGCAAGCAGTGCAGGCCTTCCTTTGACCCACAGGTCGGTTTCAAGCGACTGGATTTCAATTTCAATTCCCACCTTTTTAAATCGATGACTGCAAAGGTAAAGACACTCTTTGAGAAAGTCTGCGGTATTGATGAGTACTTCGGAATCAGGCGAGTTCGCAGTCGCGGGTTCTGAGGCCAGAAGAAACCCAGCAGCAGTTTGAATACGAGAGGACAAGAGATGGCTACGCTCGGCATAAGCCTTGATGATCGACATGCGATACTTGGGTGACCTTGTTTCGTTGATGATCAATGAACAATCATCATGTAACTCCTTGAGATGAGCGAGGAGACCATGCGCAATATCCTGAGAGGATTCTTCGAGAGCACGGATACGCAGGTGATCGCGAATACTGTCTTGACGATGCGTGATATATTCACGCTGAAGCTGTTCTGCCAAAGTCTGAGCTTCGATTTGGAGAGCGCTTGCCACTTGGTTTTGCTTGGCAAGTTTTCGTTCGGTGGTAAAGAGATCCTTTTGCAGGCGTGTGATAATCGAGAGCGTTCGCTCTTTGGACGATGAATAGGCGGTAGCTCCCGTCGTAAGCATCATGGCTGCCGTGGCGACCGACGTATAAAACAAAGAGGCTTCATCGAATTTTGCCAGATCAGGCAGCAAGAAATATGTGCCGCTCATGATCAGTACCGTTGTCAGCTGAAAGAAGAGAGTATTTTCGCCAAAGCGGCTTTCCCTCTGCCTGAAAAGAAAGCGACCGCCCAGATAAAGCGAGGCCGCTATAAGGGTGAGTTCACTCCAGTACAAAAGACCACCGAGAGGCCAGAAAAAACTCAGTAAAGACGCACACAAAACGGACCCTAGAAAAGCGGAATAGATTGATCCTAGATTTTGTTTTTTGGTGGTAGGCGCGGCGAGATTAAACGTTGTAATCGTGCTCAGAATCAGCTGTATACGTATCAAAAAGACAAAAATGTCTTGGGCTCTGGACGAGGCCGCATGGCTTTCAAAGAAGGCCCAGCTCAGCGATCCAAGTGCCGTGGCTACAAACAAAGCCTGACTGATCCAAACCGAGCGCTTTAAGGTCGAAGCCCCAAAGATTAACCCGAGGATAAGGATAGCGAAGACTCCAACGCTCACGCCATAGGCGAGCCACTCATAGGGGATGAGGGTGACGTCGGATGCACCGACCGCCTTGAGCGTCGTAACTTGGCTAAAAAGTGGGAGAGTCTTAATATCGAGAGATTGCATGAGGACCTCCGCTTATAGTTTCGGAGTTATCCTAGGAAGCTTTCGCGAGGTCGTTTTAGGAATTGGAAAATTTAGGTCATTTGTGTGCGGATTTCACGGCTTAAAATATTTAGAAAGGGCCTGCTCTCGCTCCCTTTTTGAAGCGATTCGAGCAGGCCCTTAGTCTTAGTGCGAAGTCGATGGAGTGAGTTCGATGACACCACAAGCGATTCGTCCGCCTGCATCGCCAGTCGGCTGAGTTTTCAAGTCGTCAGCCTTTTCATGAAGGATAACGGCCTTGCCGCTGATATCAGCCCAGGCGTTGAAGTCTTTAGGGTCAGACACTTTGATTTTGAAAGTGGCTTTGCCATCTTTTTTTACATCGATGTTACCAAAGTCGCCTGCGTGACGCTCTTTAGCGCTAGGATCGCCGTGAGGGGTTTTACCGGGGTTGAAATGCCCACCAGCGCTTGATGCATCTGGCGCCGAACAGTCGCCTTTCTCATGGATATGAAAGCCATGCTTACCGGCTGTCACTCCCGTAAAGTCAGCCGAGACACGAACACCATCCGATTCTTTCGTGAAGGTGACTGTTCCTGTCGCCTTAGACCCGCTACGAGATTCGAGCTTGGCTGTTGCGAACTGCGCTCCCTTTTTAAGAGGGGCTGGCGCTGCGGTGGGGGTTGTCTGACCAGGAGTCTCAGAGGTTGTCTTCTCAACGGAAGTCGCCGCAGGCGCGGTAGGTGAAGTTGGGGTTACGCGGCCTGGCGTTACGCCTGGATCTGTTTGCGCGACGCCGAGAGTCGAGAATAGGCCAAATGCAATCAGAGCTGCCGAAAAGGATGTTTTCATAATTAGAGTCCTTTACATAACGTAAATTTGCTAATTGCGGTTATACCCGAACGACAAGTCGCAGGAGAACAGACGATTTGATGAAGTGTAATCAACGAGATAAAAAAGAGGGAAAAAACAGCTGCAGAAAGAAGAAAAAGAAAAAATCGAGAAACTTATCGTTTCTCGATCGCTCAAGAGGGGGACATATTCAAGTCATTATCCCCATGGGACAATGGTTGAAGGTTTCGTCAGGGGTTAGCGACCCGTTGTCGCTTCGCTCGGTTTAGGAGCTTCGATAGCTTCGACTTCTTTGTCCTGCACTTTCACATCATCTGAGGCAGCGACATTCGAAGCATCCGGACCAGCTGCATCAAGATTTGCAAACTTGCCAGTTTCAAAGGTCTCTTTGGTTTCTGCCCAGAGAGCTTTGTCAGTATCCGTCATGCAAGCTGTAAAAAAGGAACTTGTTATAAGGATAAGGGCTAAGTGTCTCATGGCGGTCTCCATCTCTTCGAGTTGTTAAGGATTAGGTATGCAATGGCGGTGCCAAGGGCCAGAATACGTGATTTTAAAGACTTAGGGTGAAAAATACCTGTCTAAAGCTCAGACATTGTCGACAAAGCCGATGACAGCAAAGTTTCGCTTCCCTCTTATCCCGGTCAATCCACTAGAACTAAGTCACTAATTTAACATAGATATTTACGCGACGGTGGTTTAAGACCATTTAGAAGCGGTAACAAATAGGGAGTGAGGCGACTTCATGAAACTGACTATTCCAAGCGGACCTTTTGAAGCCTATCTTTTTGATCTCGACGGCACCATCGCAAACTCTCTCCCCCTTCACTTCAAAGCCTGGAATGAGGCCTTAGCTCCTCACGGAACTGCGATGCCCGAGGACCTATTCTTTGCCTGGGGCGGTATTCCTGTGCCGAAGACCGTTGAGATGCTCAACGACCACTTCCAGATCAAGCTGCCAATTGATGTGGTCTCGCGGGCCAGGGAACAAGCTTATCTGGAAATGATCAACGAAGTGAAAGCCCATGAGGCTGTTGAAACCATCATCCGTGCGAATTATCAGCGCATACCTATGGCCGTCGTTTCCGGGAGCGCACGTTCGTCGATTGTTAAGACTTTAACTCGATTAAACCTTTCCGAGTTTTTCACAGCGCTCCTCGGAGCTGAAGACTATTCAAAAGGTAAGCCTGATCCAGAGCCGTTTTTACAAGGCGCACGCGTACTGGGTGTTGATCCTAAGAAGTGCCTCGCCTTTGAAGATGCCGAGCCCGGTATACAATCCGCATTGGCTGCAGGCATGCAAGTGGTGCGAATTCCTCAGCGATTTTAATGACTGTTTAACAACATAATTTATAAGGCGAGCTGCTCTCTGTAAGAACAACTCGCCTAACCATCGATCAGGGAAAACAGACAAACTTAAGCCGTTGGTGCGTTGGCGTCTTTGCCAAACTCGATTTTCTTATGGGAGTCAGGCCCGTTTGCTTCACCACGATAAGGTTTGCCAGTCAGCAAAGCCTTCGTAAACCCTACGATCTGAACAATAGTCGAAGAAGTAGCATCCCAGTACTCCGCTTTCTCAATGTAGACTTTGAGTAGCGCGCAGTGAGAGTCCTCAGGGCCATCAGCAAACCAAGCTTTGTAAACAGGTTTCCACAGCTCTTTTTTCTTATCGAGATCGTGAACGATCTCACCTAGACCACTTACGGAAATATAGCGGTTCTTCTCAGGCATAGCATAACTAAGGTTTACGCGAGGATCTTTTTCGATCTCCTCAGCTTTGCCATGATGATCACTTGTGAAAAACCAGAGAACGCCACTCGCTTCGGCTTCAGTCGTTTGCATAGGGCGACTGCGAAGATTGCCATCGGCATCTTGTGTTGTAAGCATTGAGACTTTAACGTCAGTGATAAGTTCGAGCAGGTGGTTCATAGCCTCGCTGCTTTTGCCTTCTTGCTCAGCGTCCGCGCCGCCTGTGGTTTTGGAATGTCCCTCATTTTTATTGCTTACCATAATAAATCCCCTTGATGCGTCATGTCAGAATTATGTTTTGTGAAAAGCTCATATTAATGCAGCGTATTGATACACCGAGTTAGAGTATCGATATGCTCTTTCTGCCGTAAATGCAGTCTTTCGGTAAGAAGTTGTTTAAACTCGGGACGAAGAGTGGGATCGTTCATTATCGCCTGATACTCTTTCAAGCCGTGTTCTTCGCCCTCTTTGAGAGCTTTCAGGGCAGCTGACTCGCCGAACAGCGTGGCTGTCCCTTCAACTGCTTGTGCCCATAGACCCCAAGCTCCCGAGCCTTCGTCGGCGATGCCACCGAACTGACGAATCTGCTCACGAAGCATTCCAACGGCCTCTTGATGTTCGTCATGAATGCGCTCAAGTTCACGCGCGCAGTCTTGCGTTCGCACTCTCTCCATTGCTTGCTCGTACGTTTCAACCGCTGATAATTCCCCGCGCAGTAAACGATTAAGCGGCTCAACTCGATCTTGCATCGTATCCATGACGTCTCCTCACTTGGGCGTTTGGGATTGCCTGTATGCCTTTAGCTACAGGCTGTATAGAGATCGCTACGACGGCTTTGATGTTTTGTCATGAAACATAGGCAATCGCATGAGCTCTCAGGGAATATTGCAAAGACGAGACCGTTTTGAGTAAACCCGAAGAGGCATTCTTATTCGTGTGTTCGTTTTCGCTGCTTTAAATTTATTCCATAGAATGACAGGGCTTTTCGTAAAAGAAGTTTTTAGCCTTTGCATACTGCGCCAATTCTGTTAGCGTATTTATACCCACACACATCAGTGACGCCTCAGCGAATCGTTTCGATCCGAAACGTTTGCCCTACACAAAAAATTTGTCTCAATACCACACGGGAGCCCTCATGCGACTACTCGCGATGCTATTGCTTTGTTCGCTTGCCAATGCTTGCGGTCAGGCCTCTGACGAAATCGATTCTGCTTCAGAAACTCAATCTGTCGTTCTCGATTCCACTCGTTCACGCTGGACGAATCCATCGGCGATTCCGGTTTGTATAATGAACCGTGCGCAGATCAGCGATGAGGTCTTCACCGACATCAAAAATTATGTCGTGACCGAATATGCGAACAAAACCGGCCTTAATTTTGTCGGCTGGGGCTCATGCACTAACGCCCAAAAAACTGCGAAAGTAATCCGAGTTACCTTTGCTAACAAACACAATTGGGCAACATCAGGCGGCATGACGGCTGGTGGTGGACTGTCGATGGTTGGCATGACGACGTCTAACTGTGGAACTGACTGCCTCGGTGGAAGCATGCGCCTCGACATTAGCAAGACCGGCGCTTTCCCTTCGAAAGAATCCTACTACCGTGATTTTACCGTTTCCCGCACACGAGCCACAGCGATTCATGAGTTTGGTCATGCTATCGGCCTTATGCATGAGCATGAACGCTCCGATGCCGATGACTGCGATCGTTCCGATGGTAGCGTTGTCGCAGACGACAGCCGTTATACTTATGTTACGGAATACGATTCCAATTCGATTATGAACTACTGTCACTCAGGAACTCAGACGACATTGACCAAAAGTGATGTGGCAGGCGTTGCTTATCTTTACCCGACGGTCTCAGTCGGTCACTAATCAAAATAATAAGTGCGATGGCATAGAACAAGAGCCATTCCTCGAGAGCCCAGCGGCTCTTTCGGAATGGCTCTTGTTTTTTAGATTTTAGCGAAACGCTTAGGGTTTGACGAAACGAAGCGTCATGCGATCGCTTTCACCAATGGCCACGTACTTGGCTTTAGTGGCCTCGCCTTCTGCGAAGTTAGGCGGCAATGTCCACACGCCTTTAGGATAATTCTTCGTGTCTTTAGGATTAGCGTTGATTTCAGACTTCTTATCGAGCTTGAAGCCGGCTTTTTGAGCCCACTTGATGACTTCGCTTTCTTTCACATAACCCGATTTGGCTTTCGGATCCTGCTTCTTCTTCGCCGACTCGCGATGCTCAACCACACCGAGTACGCCGCCGGACTTCAAAGACGCATAGAAAGTCTTGAACGCAGCTTGAGCGCCTTCAGGACCTTTGCCCATCCAGTTGTGGATATTGCGGAAGGTGACGATCATGTCCACGGGTTCCGAAGTTGCCAACGGCTCGCCAGCCTTGAATTCAACGACAGTGCCTTTGATTTCAGAGTTCTTCGAAAGGAACTCGTTATACCCGTCGATGTATTTTTTCATCATAGGATTGTCGCCTGGCTGCGGTTGAGCCGCATAGAATTTGCCTGACTTAGCCACGTATGGCCCGATGATTTCTGAATACCAGCCCATACCGGGAGTGATCTCGACGACACTCATGTTTGGTTTTAGTCCGAAAAACTCGAGTGTTTCTTTTGGATGGCGGTAAGCGTCGCGGGCTTTGTTCTCTTCGGTGCGAAACTCTGTCTTCAAAGCTTCATCCAGAGTGTCAGGCAGAACTTTCTCAGGAGGCGTTGCGGGCTGAGTCGATGCCGCGGCGGCAAGCTCTCCCTCTTCAGGCTTGGCTTTCTCAGAACACGAAGTGCTTAGAAGAGTGGCGAGCAGACCGATTACGATGGGACGCAGAACAGCAGTAGTCATTCAGAACTCCGAGCATGAATTTGAAATGAATTTCTCAAGTGAGATTGGGCGGAGCGCTGGTCCGGTGCAACCAAAGTTTTCCGTTTCGTTGGGCTCGAAGGTTTCGCAAAACTAAACTGCCCCAGCCGTCTCGCTGCAAGGGCTTATTTAAAAAGACTAAATCTCTGGCAAATAATTCGCAGTTATTACAGCCTTTTGCAGTCTACCTGCCGCACATCAATTGCGACACAACGCCATGAAAATCTAGGTATTTGTCTGCAAACTTTAACATCACCTTAATTTTTGTAAATATGACCAGTGGGCCAAACAATGCCATAAACGGTCAAAGCAGATCTACGGTGCGCACATTGGAGAAGAGAAGATGCAAAAAAAATCTAAGTTTCTTGGGGCCTTATTATTGACTGGCTGGCCGATTATCATGAGTTGCGGAGTTCAAAATAGCAGCGACAATGAATCGGACAGTAACTTGGACATAGTTGGAGGAAGTGCTGTCACTTCGTCCCAGTATTCGAGCTATTTCAAGTCGATCGTGTCGCTCCGCTATTACGGATCCCACTTTTGTGGAGGCACTCTCATCGCTCCCAATAAGGTCTTAACGGCCGCCCACTGTTTAGCGGACTTCTCGAGTTCTACGATTCGAAATAACGTCAAAGTCGTCCTTGGCAATACAAGTCTAAGTAGTTCGAGCGGAACCGAAAGCTTTAGCGTTTCGTCTTATAAAATTGATTCGCGCTACGACAGCCGCACGACGAAATATGATATCGCTGTTATTACCTTAAGCGGTACGAGTAAGGTCGAACCCGTTTCCATAAACACGAGTTCCAGCCTCCCATCTGTCGGCTCGAACACTTATGTAGCGGGCTGGGGGAGTACTAAGGAAGGCGGCAGCGTGAGTTCCACTTTGAAATATACGACGGTCGCTGTGGTCTCGAACAGCGATTGCGCGGGCGCCTACGGCTCGAACATTTATAGCGGAAACATCTGTGCTTATACGGCGAAGACAGATTCCTGCCAGGGCGATTCCGGTGGACCGCTCTATAGCATCGACGGCAATAAAGTATCGCTGGTCGGTATCGTAAGCTGGGGCAACGGCTGCGCACGAGCAGGATATCCAGGTGTTTACACTCGCGTCTCGGAGTTTCAATCGTTTCTATGAAACGCACTTAGACGCAATGTTAAAGAGCGAGACGATGACCACTGGTCATTCGTCTCGTTTTTTTTCTTAGTTCAGGCCCTAGAAATAAGGCGTAGGGTGAGAGGGCTCGAAAGCCGGCGCGGATTGAACAACATAACGCGCATACTCTTCGAGCCGCGGATGCGCAACGCTCAGCTGGATATCCTGAGTCGACGTCAGCGCCATGAATGGCTTCAGTAAGATTTTGAGCGTGGGAAGAAGTAAAGTGCGATAGGTGCTGTGATGAGCAAGCAGGCGAAAATCAAAGGTGTTGACGGTATGATGAGGAGTTTGTCCAATCTCTGCTTCGTGCCTAATCGCTAATCCCGATTGCGAGAGCTTTCGCGCGATATCGCGGCCAGAGCGCGCTAGGGCCTTCGACTGCTGAATCTCATCCCCATCAAAACTTTTGATACGGAGCTGAAAGACCAGATCTTCGGAAGGCGTGTTCATAGCTCGCCAAAACGTGATGGAATAACACTCCTCAACATCCACTCGGGGACCGCCAGGTATGATCCATGGCTGCCGCCTTCGAAGGGACTTATCCAAAGTGAGGCGCGCGAATTTTAAATGATCGATCTGGATCTTTTCCTTCTGCTCCAGACGCTCAATCATGCGCTTGGCCACTCTATGGCTACTCTTTTGTGTCATATCGCTCTCCTCGAGCCGAGAATAGAGAAAATTAACGCTGGTGGGAATGGGCATTCTGCCGAAAATTCTAAGTCTCTATAGAAAAGTTATGACAAAAAGGGCGGTGCAGTGAAAACTGCTACCGCCCTTAGGTATTATTCGCCGAAATCTCGAAATGGAATCCTAGTTACCGAATATTTCCTCGATCGGTGCCCCTACTTGGCACTATCCCCCCGGGTTCACCCGGAGACCAGGCTCCACCCCTACGCTCGCTAGGCGCTTGGCCTGGCATCAGGCATTTATTGTCGAGGGCTGAGGGGTCAAAATCCCCGCCGGCATCCAAACACAAACTTCGGGGTGAGACCGATTTATAACAGGCCACGGCTTTGTTCAGCGGATCGAGAGGATCAAGTTCGATATAGGTATCCACACCATCGGGAAAAATAACGGTTTGGCCGTTAAACGTCCCCTTCTCTCGAACTGAGACAGGAATGCGGTAGTAGGTTTTACCATGCGCGATCGTTTGAAGCGGATCCTTGTCTTTTGGTTGTATGAACACAACGCTATCCACTTTCACTTTTCCCACTTCCGTATGGCCATCCGGAAAACGGTAAGACCGAGTGCCTTCAAAAGTATTCACGGGCCACTTGAGATCGTTAACACCGATCTTCGAGTAGTCGACAAGCCGTCCGTTGTCTTTAAGTATCTTGTCTTGCGTTAATTTCTTGATCTCCCAGCCCTTGATGCCATCGAGAAAATCGGTCATCTTGCAAAGCTGATCATCGGCGATCATTTGCTGAACAAAACGCATAGCGTTCGCAGCGCCGATCGCGTCTTCCACAACTTTGCCTTTTTTACCTGCCGTAATCATGTTCGTTGTCACATATCGCATCGCGATCATAAAGCCAACGATGGCAACGAAAATGATCAAAACAGAAACACCAGACTCTGACTGCTTTTTCGGTTTTAAAATACGCAATTGGGTTGTGCCTCCGCGTTATAAAGCCCGTTTCCGTCTTTACACGCAATACGTCTTGAGAAACTTCCATAACAGCTCGTGATCGGGCCACCGGAATCCGATGCCAAAATTATATCGACATAAGCCTGCTTCTTGTGCTCGGGAACCGAAGCGATAGGCTTATTGTAACGATCGTAGTATTCCGTCTTGATGCGTATCGAGCCACGCACACGGGTCGGCGCTACCGCGTAGAAGATCGAGTCTTGCATAAGTTCGATCGATTTGACCTCGTAGCGCTTCTTCTTTTTGACTTCAATGATCGGCATGCCATCGAGTTCGATACTCGAAAGCTTTGCCAATACTGTGCGTGGCGCCGATCCAAGATTCACCTTGTTGATGAAACTCAGATGCTCGCAGACCGAGTTTTCCTCAGTGATCATCATGAGACGCAAAATATCCTCCTCGAAATCAAGCCGGGCCTTTTGGTAAAGAACCTGATCGCGGCTGCCGATGAAATATTGATTGAGCGAGACGATGACGGTCATAATTAACGCAAGTACAACCAAGCTTTCAAGTATACCGAAAGCCTCCTCGCCTCGCATCTCGCTCGACTCATCTTTTCTTAAGGTTACAAACCTGATCAGTTGCTTTTTCATCGTATTTACCCTGGTTTTTAGCACATATGTCAGAAGCCAAAGGTGTATTCATGCACCCTATGCTCAGAAACGTGTCATCCACATCAAAGAGTACGGGGACTATGAGGACCTGGCTGTTCTCCTTATCCTTCGACTTCCCCTCGGATGCCCCGCGATAGGTCACCTGGACCCGAAGATCAGCTAGTACCCTTCCGGGGTCCTTGCCCATCACGCCCGACCTCTGAACCATTTGCATACGGACGACATCATAACTTTTCCCTAGCGTGTTTTTAAGCAAGGCAACGCTCTTTGTATCCATCGATCGACTGCCAGCTTTCGGAGCCGAAGCCGGAACTTCATCGGTGAGCACCATCGACTGTTTGATCGACTTTAAAAACCGGCCCTTGTACATGTCGAGTTGCAAGCACTTGTCTTTGGTAAAACTTTGCTTGAGAAGTATAGCCAGATGAGCGACCGATTCCGATTCGCCCATGAGAGCTTTCGCCTTGGTATTACTCTGCACGAAGAAGGCTGAGGCAGCCGCAATGCTTATTGCGGACAAAGCCATTCCCACAAGCAGAACGACCATCGACGCTCCGCTCTGCGAGTTATGCCTTGAATGAAAATCCTTCACGTGCACTACTCCCGACACCATCGACCAACATGATTTTGATGAATTGTACCTGAATTTTGCAAATGTCGGTGACTCTATTTTTGCAGCGAACCGCAAGCTGCCACCGATATAGACATCGCGGAAATTAGTACCCACCAAACCAGTGTTAAACTAAAAGTAACCCCAAATCGACTCAATCCCAGGACCATTATGCGAATCAATCGTAGGCAACTGTGTGCCTCTTCTCTTTATGCTTACACCGGCCTTGCTGTGACCAGTGTCTTACCCGGACTCGGATGCGGTGAGGTCGTCAAGGCCGCCGAGCCTGAACTTCTAAGCACTTTGGGCTTTGGGTCGTGCAATAAACAGAACATGCTCACTACCCACTGGCCTATTATCAACGAGAAGAAATCGCAAGGCTGGCTGTGGATGGGCGATGCAATTTATGCCGACGGCCTTTCCCCGCGTCCGCGCGCTGTTGAGTATGGAAAAGTCCTGACCGACAAGGGTTATCAGGCCCTTCTTCGGCAAAGCTTTGTTATGGGCACCTGGGACGACCATGATTACGCCTCCAATGACGGTGGAATTGAGTACGAAGAAAAAATCGGTTCCCAAGAATCATTCTTGAATTTCATCGATGAGCCTCTCGATTCTCTGCGCAGGTTGCAGCAGGGCGTTTATTGGTCAAAAACCATTGGTGCCCCAGGTAATCAAATTCAGTTTCTTCTCCTCGATCTTCGTTACTTCAAACAAAAAGATAGTGTGACCTCTGCTGATCCAATCGGTGCCGCTCAGTGGGCTTGGCTCGAAAGCGAAATTTCAAAACCGGGTCCCGCTTTGAAAGTCGTCGTCTCAAGTATCCAAGTACTGACCGACTTCACTGGAAAAGATACCTGGGCCTGTTATCCCGAGGCGCAAACACGCCTTTTGAATTTGATCACAAAGTCTCCTGTTCCTGTTTCCATACTCAGCGGCGATCGTCATCTTCACGAGATCAGTAAACGAGATCTTTCGAGCGAGAAAACAATCTACGAAATTACGTCTTCCGGCCTCACTCATTTCGAGGATTCAAAAAACTCCAACCCTTACCGACTCGACGACCAGATTAATGAAACCAACTTCGGTGTTTTAACCTTCGATTGGGATCTGACTGGAGCAGCCTTATTGAAAACCATGCGATCTTCTACCTTTTCGCCCCAGACTGGCGCGCTATTGAGAGATTTCGCTATACCCCTGAAGTGGTGACATTTTTTAGGCACATTTAATGCAATCTCCCCCTGCCACCTCTCACGGAGTTTGCAGGTATGAGAACTCACTTCGATAAGCCTATAGCCGTTGTTACAGGAGCCTCCTCAGGGATTGGCTATGAGTTGGCTAAGCAGTTTGCAATGCACGGATTCGACCTCATTGTCGCCGCTGAAGACCGCGCTATCGAAGATATACGGCCTGCTCTGGAAGCCTTTGGTGCCAACGTCGAGGCTGTTCAGGTCGATCTCTCCTCCTACATCGAGACAGAAGGCTTCGCGGCCGATATTAACGCATTAGGACTACCTATTTCTGCGCTTGCTTTAAACGCGGGTGTTGGAGTGGGTGGTGAATTCGCACGAACCACCGATTTAGACGCTGAACTCGCACTGATACGTTTGAATGTTCAATCGCTCGTACATTTAACCAAACGCCTTGTGACAGGTATGGTGGCGAGGGGTGAAGGCCGTATCCTCTTTACCTCGTCTCTGGCTGCGACCTCTCCTGGGCCGTACTTGGCGGTTTACGCCGCCTCGAAAGCCTTCGTTCAGAGTTTTGCCGAAGCCCTTCGTTTCGAGTTAAAAGACACAGGCGTGACCGTAACCTCTTTGATGCCTGGTGCAACCGACACGAAGTTTTTTCAACGCGCGAATATGGAGAATACGAAAGTCGGCCAGGGCCCTAAAGACGATCCAGCCGACGTCGCCGAAGAGGGCTTCGCGGCTCTTATTGCTGGCAAGGATCACGTCGTCACAGGACTTAAAAACAAGGTGCAGGGAACCCTATCGAAGGTCTTACCTGAAACCGTAACGGCCAGTATGCAGGCGGCGCAGACGCGTCCCGGCTCTGGCCTTTAATTTTTGTTTATGTCAATCAACATGAAAGGAATTTTTATGGCTCCCAAAGTCAATGTCGGGACTTTCGAACGCACAGCTTCCGTTGTGCTCGGTGGTCTTGCACTCACTCAAGCGATTAGCTCGAAGAAAAGCCTAGTGGCACGGGGCGCTGCTGGCAGTACGGCTCTTGCCCTTCTCTGGCGCGGATTATCGGGCAATTGCCCTGCGTATTCGGTTATGGGGATGAGTTCTTCGAAAACGCCTTTGACGAAGCCGCAGACTTGGATCGAACGAAGCGCACTCGTGAATCTTCCCCTTGAAGAAGTCACCGCTTATCTCACATCCGGCCAAAGTCCGTACGGAATCTTTGTATCCACCGGCAGCGATATCTTCGAAATCGAAATGGATGGTCGTATGTGGATGATCAATCTGCAGGCTCATGCCGATGGCAAACGTACATTGATTCGCATGAGTTGGGACGATCCAAAAGATAACCCGAGTTTGCTCGATATCCTCGCGGATGCTCGTGAGCCGGCGCCACGCATTATCGCGCTTCGCGAGCTTAAAGCCTTACTGGAAACGGGTGAAATCCCTACGGTCGAAGGCCAATCACACGGTGAACGCAGTAATCTCGGCAACTTCTTTGAACACTTCGGGGATTTCATTATTGAAAAGATCCAGTCGCAGACTTCGCTTCCCGACGACCCACACATCAACGAAGACTTCCCAGCTAAACAATCGTATTTGAAGGAGGCCAACGCATGAGAGCACTCACCTGGCAAGGCACCAATAAAGTCGGCATTGAGAATGTTCCTGATCCCAAGCTGCTTAATCGCAGCGACTGCATAATCAAAGTCTCATCCACAGCGATCTGTGGGTCCGATTTGCATCTTTACGGTGGCAAAGTCCCAACCCTCTTGAAAGGCGATGTTCTAGGCCACGAATTTATGGGCGAAGTCGTCGAAATTGGGCGGGATGTGAAAAAGCTCAAGGTCGGTGAGAAGGTCGTCGTGCCTTTTAATATCGCCTGTGGCCAATGCTATTTTTGTGAGAACAAAATGTTTTCGGCCTGCGATAACTCTAATCCCAATCCTGGCATTTCGCAGCTTGGAACTGGCCAGAACTGTTCGGCACTTTTTGGTTACACACATATGTGTGGTGGCTATGCCGGTGGGCAAGCTGAGTATGTTCGTGTGCCTTATGCGGATGTCGGACCGCTTGTCGTGCCGAAAGATATCGATGATGAAAAGGTCCTATTTCTTTCCGATATCTTCCCTACCGGCTTCATGGCCGCCGAAAATTGCGAAATCAAACCCGGTGATACCGTAGCGGTCTGGGGTGCTGGTCCCGTTGGCCAGTTTGCCATTCGAAGCGCATTCATGCTTGGTGCAGGGCGGGTCTTCGCCATCGATCGTTTTCCGGAACGCTTAGCTCTCGCGCGTCAGTGCGGAGCCGAGACGATCAACTATGAAGTCGATGATGTTTATGAAACGCTTCAGTACGAAACCGGAGGAATGGGCCCCGATTCTTGTATCGATGCTGTGGGATTAGAATCACACGGGCACGGCTTTGACCATACGATGGACTCGATGAAGTCTATGCTAAAAGTCCAGCCCGATCGCGCCCACGCTTTGCGCCAAGCCATTCACTGCGTTCGTAAAGCGGGCGTCGTGTCGGTTCCAGGTGTTTATATCGGACTCATTGATAAATTCAACTTTGGAATGGCGTTCAACAAAGGCATCAAGTTTAAAATGGGTCAGACTCATACACACAACTATATGTCTCCCCTACTCGAACGCATCATGAATGGGGAAATCGACCCTTCAGTTGTGATCAGTCACAGACTCAAACTCGAGGATGCTCCAGAGGGGTATCGCATGTTCCGCGACAAACAAGATTCCTGTACTAAAATAGTCATGAATCTTCACTGAAGAAACAACTTCGGTTGATCGTATGAGGACCTTAACGATGTTTCGTTTGGGTCCTTTTTTCCTAATCAGTGCACCGCTTCAGGAACCAATATCGTAGCGTGATATTCGGTTTCTCGCTGATAGCGATCGGCGATCGCTTCGCAGATGCGGCGAGCCGTCCCATGTTGACAAATACCGACGATCGACCCACCAAACCCGCCACCTGTAAGCCTTGCACCGTAGACTTCTACATGCGAGAGAGCTATCTTCACCAGCAAATCAATCTCAGGCACTGAGATCTTATAGTCGTCTCGCATAGACGCGTGGGACTCAATCATGAGCCTGCCGAGAGTCACCAAATCGCGCTCCTCGATAGCTTTAACAGCATCGATCACGCGAAGGTTCTCGCTGACCACATGGCGAGCCCGACTCCGAAAGGGATCCGCAATCTTTAACACGTCCTCCAAATTTTCAACGGAACGCAGCGATTTCACACCAAGCAGCCGGCACGCTTCTTCGCACTCCCGGCGCCTCGTATTATACCCGCTCGTCGAATGACTATGTTTGACCCCTGAGTTAATAACGAAGATATCAACATCGTTATCGGGTAGACCGATTCTTTCGAAATTAAGACTTTGCGTATCGAGAAAAAGAGCCGTCCCTCGATCCGCTAGACTCGAAGCCATTTGATCCATGATTCCCACGTGCGCGCCGACAAAATTATTCTCGACGTCCTGACTCATCAGAGCGATTTCCACATCGCTCAGCTCAAGTTGGAATTGATCCCGAAATGTTCGAAACAGAGCTACGAGAAGAGCGGCGCTCGACGATAGCCCGGCGCCCATCGGTATATCGGAATGCGCAACGAGATTAAAACCAGAGATCGCAAATCCTTTTTGCCGAAGCAGCCAAGTCACCCCTTGGAAATAATCAAACCAGCGATGCAGAGGCCGCTCGCTTCCCAGTCTATAACTATGCTGCTCGCCGTCGGGACCGATGTCGGAACTAAAAAGATGAACCTGATCATCGGAGCGCCGGGATATCTCGATAAAGGTCTTTTGCGGAATAGCCGTAGGCAGTACGAATCCATCATTGTAGTCGGTGTGTTCACCAATCAAATTCACGCGCCCTGGCGCTTCGCCTTTAGCACTCGGGGCCATGCCATAGGCCTTATAAAATTGCCTGAAAGGTCTTGTCGTCGTGTCATCCATCATCCTAGAGCCTCACGAGATAATCGGGTCTCATTCGGTCATCGGCGTAAAAGCTTGGAAAGGCGTCATCGACAGTGATGATTTCGAGTTTGCCTTGATTGAGGATAACGGTGTCTTCGATTTTGGTTCCCGTCAGACTAGGGTTCCAGGCGAACGCCATCCCATCCTCTACCCTCATCTTCGACTCCGGCCTCGCAACCTCCTCACGCGCTAGATAACCTGTGGGTCCGCCTTGATGATGTTTCATGATTTCATCAGGGTACCCAAAGCGAGCGTAAGCGATTGCGATCTGTTCGTAAAGCGCTCCGAGACTGGTGGACGGGCGAGTTGCAGCGAACACTTCGGCCTCGATCGCCGCAAGATCATGTTTCGCCCGAATTTCCTGGGCGCTTGGTTCTCGAAAATAAACAAAACGTGTGAGGTTTGCGTAAAGACCGTGACGACGCGCGCAAAAGACCAGCATAGCCCTTGATCCCAAAGGTTCATGAGAAGCGGTTGCATGGCGATGCAGAGGGAGTCGTCGCTCCTCGCCGACTAGCGTCAAGGCGGGATGAATCCCTCTCTTCCAAAGAGCCTCTGCGCCTCGGCCGGCGAGTTGATGCCCTGTCCAGCTAGGGTCGGCCTCCTTTAGCGTCTCTGTCATCGCCTCAGCCGCCTCTCGGCCTAAGACGCGATATCGCTCCATCTCTTCGGGACAGAGTATGCGTTTGGCCTGCACAAGGCTTGGTGCAAGATTTACTTCTTTAGAGTGAACTTTATCGCTCATCACAAGGCCACCATGAGTCGCTTCTTTAACAAACGACTCCCGAAAATTCGTGTCCTGCCAGGGGTGGTTGATAAATCGAAAACCGACTGGGACCTCTTCCTGGAGCATGCGATCGTATTCGATCGCATCGGTGATAACGAACGCTTCATCCTGAGTCACGAGGACTTCAGCCACGCCGCCATCGGTCGTTAAGAGGATCACGTTTGATCCACCAGCCGTCGCCCATGAGAACCAGTCCGCACCGCGGAGCCTTAATCCCGCGCAATTCTCTTCACGCAGAATTTTGCGAATAGTCTTAATCTTATGTTCGATTTCACTGAGCTTCGAGCCCTTGCCCTTGGTCCTGATTTCGCCTGGGTTCGTTTTCAATGTGCACCTCTATAGCTTGTAACTCTTTGGCCTTGGCCTCGGGAAAAGCATCGTTGGCAAACATACCGGCCCCGATTTCCGTGCCGGCCAAATATTTGAGTTTATCGGAGCTTCGATAAGGCGGATAGAATTCAAAGTGAAAATGCGCCTCGGGATGCGCCTGGCCATCGGTGGGCGCTTGAAAGACAGTCATAAGATAAGGAAAGGGTCGATTCCATAGAGCATCAAATTTCATCAAGACTGTTTTCAGAGCTTTCGCAAAGTCGAGGCGATCAAGCACCGAGAGATCGCCAAGAGAGGCGATCGATTTTCGAGGCGCTATCCACACTTCGTAAGGATAACGCGCGCAGACCGGAACAAAGGCAACCGCACTGGTGCCCTTATAGATCAATCGTTCTTTGGTACGAATCTCTCTTTCGACAAAATCGCACATCAAGGGCTTGCCGTTTTTCTCGTAGTATCTCTTCTCCTGATCCACCATGCGTGCGGGTATAGGCGGAATAAAGGGATAAGCATAAATCTGCCCATGAGGATGGTGCAAAGTCACGCCGACTTCCACGCCACGGTTTTCAAAAGGCAAAACATAGTGAATATCTTTTCGCGCGCCGAGTTCTTTGTAACGATCCCCCCAGACCTCGAGGAGCAGAGCAATATGCTCAACCGATAGACGGCCCAGACTCGTCTCACTATCTTTGGTGAAGACCACGACTTCGCACGCCCCTGTCGAGGGCATGGTTTCGACGCCTTCAAGAAATGGAGCGGCCGAAGCCTGGGCGCTCAATGTGGGAAACATGTTCTCAAACACAGCGACATCGTAATCACCTTGAGGAAGCTCGGTGGGAAAATCCGCGCTACGCATCGGCGCGAGCGGATTGAATTCTTTGGGCGGGAGAAAGGTACGATTCTGCCGATGCCCCGAATAGGAGACCCACTCACCGCGCAGTGGATGCCAGCGCATATGCGCGCCTTGCACCGAAACAGGATCTTTCGATGGACTCGGGGCATTGAGATTCGCATCGAAATCTTTCATTCCATAAAGAAGCAGTCGCCGACCGTCGGGCTTTGGCAGTATATGCTTAAACATTGGCTCGGTTCTCCGGCTCATCTCGGAACAATCGCTCTTCATCGATCTGGCTGCAGGTTATGCCCCAGATCTCCTGAATCGGAATCTTCGGTGTGCGATCGGCATACAATAGACCGTTGGCTTCTTGAAACGTATCGGTAAACTGGGTGTAACAAAATCCGCGAAACAATTTCAGGCGATGAACCGCCGACACCAATCCCCAGAATTGCCGTTTGAATTCGCGCGCACTATGACTCTTACCATAGCCCCAGTCCTTGGATGCACCCGAACGATTTTCACCGGTAAACGCGATTCCACCAAACTCGGTAAGCATGATCGGCTGATCATCATGCTGATAGCCTTTGACGATCGGCATACGACCGGCAGGGATTCGTCGGCTTAAAATATCTTTGACGCTAAAGTGAGGACCGTATCGTTCAATCAATCGACCGGGATGGTTATCGTAGTCGTGAATCCCGATAATATCCGTGCTAGCTGACTCCCAACCATCATTGCCAATCACCGGACGCGTTGGATCTAACGTTTTCGTCAGGTGATAAAAGGCTTGGATACAGCTGCGGTGCGAATCCATTTCGTTGAGATCAGGCACACCCCACGATTCGTTGAAGGGCACCCACGTGACGATGCAGGGATGGCTGTAATCGCGATCGATCACTTCGGTCCATTCGCGCATCAAACGTTCGACACCATCATGAGTGAAGCGGTAAGCACTTGGCATCTCCTCCCAAACAAGCAGCCCAAGTCGGTCGGCCCAAAACAAAAAGTTCGGGCTCTCGATTTTCTGATGTTTGCGAACTCCGTTAAAACCCATCGCCTTTACGAGTTCGATATCCTTTCGCAAAGCGTCTTCATTAGGAGCCGTCATGAACGACTCGGGCCAGTAACCTTGATCAAGCACCAGACGCAAATAATAAGGTCTACCATTCAGTAGGAAATCGCCGTGAGAAATGTTCACACTGCGTAAGGCAGTGTAAGAGTGAACTCTATCGACGCACTCGTTTCCTATCCATAACTCAAGTTCTGCATCAATGAGTGTAGGTTTTTCAGGACTCCACAAGAGTTCGTTGCGGAAATCATCGATACCCGGATCAGATAATGCAATTCGGCGATGGACCTCACGTGAAATGACGCGATAGGTGTCGCTCACCATTAACTGGTCGCCATTGCGCAGTTTGATGTGTAAGGTTGCCTCGTCGGCCAGCTCCCCTTTGACAAAGGCTTCCAGGCCGAACTCCCAGCGCTCCAGATGCGGCGTCCACTTCAGCCGATCAATGTAAACCTCATTGAGTTCTTCCATCCACACGGTTTGCCAAATGCCTGTGGTGCGTGGATACCAAATGCTATGCGCCTCAAGTTGCCAGTCTTGCTTGCCGCGGGGTTTGGCCAGATCATGCGGGTCATCTTCGGCACGCACAGTAAGAATCTGCTCACCATCCGCCTTTAAATGCGCGGTGATATCAAAACTAAAGGGTGTGTGGCCGCCTTGGTGCGAGCCGACGAAATGATCATTGATCCACACGTCTGCTTCGTAATCGACGGCACCGAAATGAAGCAAGACACGTTTACTCTTCTTTGGCTTGATCGAGATCTTACGTTGATACCAGCAGGTCTTATGAAATCCGGTATCACCTATCCCCGACTTGGCCGTTTCCGGTGCAAAGGGAACCTGGATGGTGAGAGGCCATTCGGAAATATCTTTCGGTGACTGAAAGCTCGCCGCATCATCGAACAAAAAATCCCACTCACCGTTGAGGTCGATCCAGTTCTGCCGTGCCATTTGAGGTCTTGGGTGAAAACTATGTATATCGAAATTCATACGGTTCATCGCAGGTTTGCTCATAAGGGTACCTATAATGATAATTCAAAATCTGCCCGTTTATTCGGTACAGGCATTGCATAAGCTTTGCCTCAGAACACACATCGGAGGCCCGGATGACACGCGCTAATTTTTCCAATCAAGACAATTCGACGAAACTTCGCCCAGAGCTGGATATCGTTTGTCTTTCGCACCTACGATGGAACTTCGTTTACCAACGTCCTCAGCATCTCCTCTCGCGGGCTGCCGCCTCTCAACGCATCTTTTTCTTTGAAGAACCTGTCTACCACGATAGTGAAGCTTTTTTGGAAATGCGAACTGAAAAACAAAACCTGGTGGTTGCCGTTCCCCACCTTCCGCATGGCCTGAGCGAAGCTGAGGCGATTTTCATCCAGGAAAAATTGCTTTTCGATATGCTCGATACTTT
>JAZKGL010000128.1:0-2139 GCA_040385935.1 Bdellovibrionota bacterium | reverse complement strand
CGCCGAAATGATTGATTAATGGCAGGCCGAGAAGGAGCACGGCAAACACGCAGCTCGAAAAAAGTTCGAGCGGACCCAGAGCATTTTCAAACCAGGAAAGGCGCGTGCGAAACTTCGCAATTTCGGCCAAATGCCACTCTCTCAGATACCGCCCGCGCTCCGACGCCTCGTCGCTCCCCTCCCGCAAAGCGACCTCACGAAGCTCTTCGATTCGCGGCGCAAAGATTCCGGATGAATCCTCACCCCAATAGCCCTCAACAAACTCTTTAAAGCACTCACTTCGATTTAACGCAGCCCGAGGCCATTCTTTATGCAAGATCCACAGCCCCAGCCCGGCAAAGCCGAGCGCAACCATAATTTCCGCGGCATCGACGCGATCAAACCAAAGCCTCTGAGTAATTACCCCACGAAAAAGGGTAGGCACCAAAAGGACAAAACCCAGATGAAAGACATAACTCCAAAGCAACCGGAGTCCGTCACCCGACAGCTTCTCGGACTCTAAGGAGTTAAGCTCAAAAAATTCCAGATCGTCGGCCTTAAGTCGTCCACTGCGAATCTGCACAATCAAGCGATCCCTGAGCCACCGCTCGAGTTCATTGTCCACCCTGAGTTCCCGCAGGAGATAATCCCGCTGCCGAAGACAGCGGCTCACCGCCTGCCAGTAACCCCTCGCCAAACTAGGCTGCAAACTCAGTCGCAAACTATAAAAAAATCCATAAATCAAAAGCAAAAAAGCCAGGCATCCATTCATGATTCGATTAGATCATGAATGAATGAGCCTGGCCCTGGACATCTTCTGAAAAGGAAAAATAAATTGAACTTAGCCGAACTGACTCGCGAGTGCCGTTTCTTTCTGCTGCCAACGCATCATAGAAAGAGTGAAGGCCGAATCCGCTAGACACTTCTTCTCAAGTGGCTTCGCAAGGTAGAGAAATACCTGGAGCGATCGAATATCTTCGTTCGAAAGGCGATAAGAAATGTGTTTCCACACTCCCGAAAGATCGATCGACTGCGAGTGACAGTTGCGCGGCATCATATCGGGCAGATAATTGCACGGCTCGACTTGCATACGCATTTCGGCAAGCTCACTGGCGTCGCTCAAAGTTGAGCGACACGCACAGGTCTTGCGCTTTTTCTGCAGCACGCTGCTCACAAAAGGAAGACCGGTCATGCGGTACCAGAGTTCCGACAAATCGATGAGATGAGAGTATGAGCAACGCTTAGTCAGCGCATCATTCTCCACGCGAAAATCAATACAAGGATTGCTCGTATCCAAAGGACTTCGGCACATAGCCTCGTAGGTCTCACAGCCGAAAATCAGCTTATAAGCGATACGTGACAAAGTCCCCCAAGACGAGGCGCCGGTTGTCAATCGAAGCTGAGGAACCGAATCAAAACGAGGCACTGGGACTTTAGCAAGCAGCTCAATCGCCTGATTAAGCGCCGCTTTCAAATCCGGCGCCCGCGTGAGCTGCACAGATTTAAAAATCTCGCGAAGCACTTTCACTCGGCTATCGATCACATCTTTGAGCTGACTCTGAGCGCTGTTAAGCCCCCAAATCGCAAGACCGGATGCGCCTTCAACCGAAACGCCGACGGGCAAAGCCATTTCAAACTCAGCGTTTCGAACCAGGCTGATAGACGAACAAAACGCATACTGAAGATCGCCCTGATCAAGCTTTTTATAGAGCCCAGCGCAGTCGTCTTTGGACACGATGTAGCGCGGAGCGTATTTGCCAAGTTCCATAATCAGCGGATGGGAACTCCAGCTGTTTTGACAACCGATAGTGATAGGTTCTGCATTGGAATTGGCGGTCGTGCTTTTCATTAGAATTCACTCAAGTTGGCGAACACATAATCGGCAGCCACCAAAGTATCTTCGATATCCTTGTCGCTATGCGCAAAGGAGATGAAGCCTGCTTCAAAAGCCGAGGGAGCTAAGTACACACCTTGGGAAAGCATTCCGCGGAAAAATTGCTTAAACTGCGGGATATTGCACTTTGCCGCTTCTTCAAAAGACTGGGGGAGATTGGAAGAGAACATAAATCCAAACATCCCGCCCTCCGAGTCAACGCTCAAAGGAATACCGTGCTTTTCGGCGCGTTCCTTAAGTCCGTGAGAGAGACGTCTAGACCTCTT
>JAZKGL010000127.1:0-53403 GCA_040385935.1 Bdellovibrionota bacterium | reverse complement strand
AAGCTGAGGCGATTTTCATCCAGGAAAAATTGCTTTTCGATATGCTCGATACTTTTAAAATCAAGCACTACTGCGCTTGGTACTATACACCGATGGCCCTGAAATTCTCGACCAGTCTCAAGCCTGAGTTGATCGTATACGATTGTATGGATCAGCTTTCTCAGTTTAAAGGCGCTTCGCCTGAACTGCCACGACTCGAAGAACTTCTCTTTCAAAAGGCTGATCTCGTCTTCACAGGTGGTCATCGCCTTTATGAAGCCAAGAAAGATCTGCATCCTAACGTTCATGCGTTTCCAAGTAGCGTAGACGTCGCTCATTTTGCTTCGGGTCGCGTGCAAAATCAGGTCGTGCCTATCGATATGGCTCAAATCAAGGGACCAAAGATTGGTTATATGGGCGTTATCGACGAGCGTATCGATATTGAACTCATCGAGACTGTGGCCCGCAGACGTCCCGACTGGAATATCATTATGCTCGGGCCGGTCGTGAAAATCGATCCTGCCACGCTCCCGCAGCTTCCAAACGTTCATTATTTAGGTGGCCGTGGTTATGCTGACCTTCCTGCCTATCTTACGAGCTGGGACATAGGAATGCTTCCATTTGCCCGTAATGAGGCCACGGAATTCATTAGTCCGACTAAGACGCCTGAGTATCTTGCGGCTGGACTGCAGGTGATCTCGACATCGATTCATGATGTTGTGAAGCCTTATGGTGAGCTGGGTCTTGCGGCGATTGCTGATAATGCAGATTCCTTTATTCAAGCCGCTGAAGCGATGCTTGAAGATGGTCCATTGCCCGCTTGGCAACAAAAAGTTGAACGCTTCCTCGCGACAAACTCTTGGGATAAAACCTTTCAAGCTATGCACCGCCTTATGCGCGACGAGCAGCATAGTGCGAGCGTGATCTCAGCTGATTTTGGTGATATCTCGCGAGCGATGGCTCTTGATATTGAACGACCATTGCCTTCGGCAACCTCTATGAGTATGGCTGCGGTACAAAACTGATGCTGGAGCTCTGGGGTGGAGTCGAATGTACGATCAATAGGGTCGACAATGAGTATCTGAATCAACTCCGAAAGAGCGGACATGATGAGCGAAGCGAGGACCTGAAGCTCTTTTCTGAGTTAGGTCTTCGTACGCTTCGTTTCCCTATTATCTGGGAACAGCACGCTCCTGATTCGCCTGAGGAGTTCGATTGGACATTCGCCGACGAGCGATTGAGTCTTGCCCGTAGTCTTGGAATCCGGCCGATTGTGGGTTTTGTGCATCACGGCAGTGGGCCGCTCTACACGGATTTACTGGACGAAGGCTTCCCCCAAAAGCTTGAGCTATTCGCACGTGCCTTTGCCGAGCGCTATCCTTGGGTGGATGCCTATACACCCATCAATGAACCTTTGACGACCGCTCGGTTTTCGGGCCTTTATGGCTGCTGGTACCCTCACAGACGAGATAACACCAGTTTTCTGCGGATGTTGCTTCATGAATGTCTAGCTACTCGAGCAGTCATGAATGCTGTGCGCGTGTTTAATCCTTCGGCTGAATTTATTCAGACCGATGACCTTGGGAAGATTTTTAGTACGCGTTTTCTCGCTTATCAAGCCGAGTTTGAGAACCATCGCCGATGGCTTAGCTTTGATCTCCTTGCGGGGCGCGTGGATAGTGATCATGCACTTTATGCGTTTTGTTTGAAAAATGGACTGACTGCAGACGAACTCTCCGATTTTGTTCATTCGCCCTGTGTGCCCGATATGATCGGGATTAATCACTACGTTACAAGTAATCGTTTTTTAGATGAACGGCTCGAACGTTATCCTAAACATGTTCACGGCGGCAATGGTCGGCATTATTACGCAGATATTGAAGCCGTGCGAGTCGGCGCGGAAATCGTATCATCGCCTAAAGAACTTTTGAGGGAAGCTTGGGAACGGTATCGCATTCCTTTGGCGGTCACTGAGGTTCATTTGGGATGCACGCGGGAGGAGCAGCTGCGTTGGCTGAAAGAAGTTTGGGATGCGGCTCTTGCCTTACAAACCGAGGGCGTTGATATTCGAGCGGTAACGGCCTGGAGTCTTTTGGGAGCTTACGACTGGAATAGTCTCGTGACGCGTAATGATGGAGTCTATGAGTCTGGGGTTTTTGATCTACGGGGAGGTAAGCCTCGGCCCACTCAGCTTGCTCATATGCTCACGGCGCTCTCTAAGGGGGAGGACTACGATCACCCAGTCCTAGATTGTGGAGGCTGGTGGCAAAGACCGGAACGCCTTCTTTATCCGTCTGTCAATCTTGGGGTGGATACCTGTGGTGAACTTAAGGTCTCCGCGAAGAAACGCGTGGTTTTGATTACCGGTGCGCCGGGTAAACTGGCAATGGCTTTGTCGTATGTCTGCGAACGCCGAGCGATCCCTTTTCGCTTGTTAACACGAAGGGAGCTTGATCTTAGACACCCGCAAAAGGTTCGTTCGTTTCTAGGCGAGCTGCATCCATGGGCGATTATTCACGCAGCGGGGTATTCGGATGTCGAGAGAGCCCAGACTGAGCGCGAGGAATGTTTCGGCGATAATGTTCTGAGTACGCTTCATCTGGCTGAATACTGCGCCGAGCATCACGTGAAATTTCTCAATTTCTCGAGTGAGCATGTCTTTGATGGTTTGTCACGAGACGCCTATGTGGAATCGAGTGAGAAGAATCCGCAGAACGTGTATGGCACCTCGCAGCATGAAGCGGAGAAAATTCTTCAAAATATTTTACCGAGTGCATTAACCGTGCGCACCAGCACGCTTTTCGGTCCATGGGATGAAGACAACATCCTCACTTCCGTTTTGCGTTGCGTGACGCAAGGTGAGATGACCGTAGTACCGAGTGATTTCATAGTCTCGCCGACCTATATCCCGGAACTTTGCGATGTCGCGCTTGATCTCTTTTTAGACGATGAAAAGGGTGTTTGGCACTTGGCTCACGATACGGCGATCGATTGGGCAAGTTTTGTCCGTTTGGCCTTTACTCGCTACGGTTTAGACCATGGCCTGCTTCGCGGGGGCCAAAGACTTGCTGGGCAAAGACCGGCCTACGCGCCTTTGCGAAGCGAGCGCGCGCAGCTTATGCAGCCGCTTGAAAGCGCGATGGAAAACTTTTATCGAGACTGCCGCATTAATTTTCAGAAATAATTTATACAGGGAAGACGTGAAAGATGGAAACAATTGCAATTGCCGGAGCAGGGTTTGCAGGAGCTGTACTCGCCCGAGAACTCGTCGAGTCAGGTCGGTTCAATGTTGTTATCTTTGAACAGCGCGACCATATCGCAGGCAACTGCTACACGGCTCGCGATCCGAAGACGGGCGTGATGATTCATCAGTATGGGCCTCATATCTTTCATACGAGTCGTGAGGATGTCTGGAACTATGTGAATCGCTATGGTGAATTTAAACCTTATATGAACCGTGTGAAGGCTGTGACGGCTAAGGGTATGTTTAGCTTGCCTATCAACCTTATGACGATCAATCAGTTTTTTGATAAGACTATGAGCCCAGAGCAGGCTAAGGAATTTATCGGTCAGGTCGGTGATAAGTCGATTACCGATCCGCAGTCGTTTGAAGATCAGGGTTTGCGGTTTGTCGGCAAAGAACTCTATGAGAACTTCTTTGATGGCTACACACGGAAGCAATGGGGTGTTGATCCTAAAGAGCTACCGGCGTCTATCCTTCAGCGGCTGCCGATGCGATTTAATTATGATGATAATTACTTTACGAGTACGTATCAGGGTATTCCTAAGGATGGATATACCGCTATCGTGGCGAAGATACTCGATCATCCGAACATCAAGGTTCAGCTGGGTGAGCCTTATGTTCCTCAGTATAAAAAAGAGTTTGCCCACGTCTTCTTCAGTGGGCCCATGGATGCCTACTTTAAGTATAAGTCGGGTCGCATGAGATACCGGAGTTTGGTGTTCGAACGCTTTGATGGTGAAGGGGATGTTCAAGGAACGGCTGTGATCAACTACTGCGAAGAGAAGGTTCCTTATACGCGTATTTCGGAGCACAAGCACTTTGCGCCTTGGGAAACGCATGAGAAGAGTGTGTGCTTCAAAGAGTATTCTAAGGCTACCGAGGAAGGCGATACACCTTACTATCCGATGCGCCTCGCTAAGGATAAAGAGATGTTGGTGGAGTATGAAAAGCTGGCGGCTGAGGAAACGGGTCTGACGTTTATTGGTCGCCTTGGGACTTATCGTTATCTGGATATGCATGTGGTGATCGGGGAATCGCTCGATTTGGCTAAGGCTTGTCTTTCGCGCGAGCGTTCAGCTTGGCCGAAGTTTAGTAATGCGCTTTAAGAGCTGAATCATTATTTTTGAAACGGTGTGGAGGATTTAATCATCTTTCATGCCGAGTATTCTGCGCTTTGAGTCGAAAGTACTTCGGGGAAGGCCTAACGCTTCGCAGAGTTTCTTGATCGTTGGAAACTTTTGGATAAGGCGTGTGAAAAGCATTTTTTCAAATTTATTGTGAAACTCTTCGTATTGGCCTGGGCTGGCGTTGAAGTCTTGAATGAGGGTGATGAGTTCGTCTTTTTCTTCTTTTAAATTTTTTGCACCCGGTTCAAGCATCGATCGCTGGGTGACGAGATCGCTGGCCTTGATGTGGCCGTCTTGAGCGCTGGCGTTGATGACTAGCATATTTAGAACGCCAAAGAGCTGTCGCACATTTCCTTGCCAGTAGAACTCGGAGCATTTTTTGATGAGTGCGATCCGTTCGGAATCGGTGAGGACAAAGGGTCTGTCTAGTTTGGCAAAGTATAGATCGATGAAGTCACTCATTTGATCTAGGCGTTCGCGGAGTGGCGGTATGCGGATATCAATTCCGTAGAGCCGATATCTTAAGTCAGGGATGATTGTGCCTTCAAGAGCGCATTCATCAATATTCCCGGGCATGGCGATGAAGAGTCTGAAGAAGGACTTTAGTTCTTTGTCGTCGCCCACACGGTAGTAGGTTCCATCTTGCAGGAGTCTGAGAAGCATTTCTTGCGAATCGTGAGGGAGCCGGTGGAATTCGTCGAGAAATAGGATTCCGCCATTGGCTCGACCTATCGCGCCGATGGAGGCTTCTACGGCGCCTGTGAAGGCGCCTTTTTTATGGCCGAACAGCGTTGACTTAACGAGTTCGCCTTTGAGGTGAGCGCAGTTTACGGCCACAAGTGGCATCTCGTGGTGGGATTTCATCTGCCGGTGGATTTGTTTTACTATCTCTTCTTTACCGGTGCCGGTTTCGCCTTCGATGATTACGACAGCATCTGGGTTATCAACCGATAGCTTGATTTTTTGGCGAAGTTCTTTGGTGAGAACTATTCCTTCCGGGTGACCTTTCAAACTTCTGCTTTGGGAAGCTTTCCCTTCCAAATCCTTGACGAGCATCAAGCCGACATCAAGTCCGTGGCGAATTTGCACGAAAAATTCTTCTTCGATCGATTCGGGCTTAGACATAAAAGTCCACGCGCCAGCGGCTTTTGCTCGGTCGGCGAGGTCTATGGTTGTATCGGAGGACATGGCCATGAGAGCAACGTGGGGAAATCTTTTCTTTGCTTCGGCGAGAAAGGTTAGGCCTTCGCATTTTGTGAGGTCACGGCTGAGGTGGACGTCGCATAGGATCATATTTATTGGGTTGGTCTCAAGAATACCCCACGCATCACTTTCTGTCTGCGCGCCGATTGCTAGATAGCCTCGTTCACGAAGAGCCATGAAATAGTTTGTGAGTTCGATGCCGTCGTCATCGAGTATTAGGATTGTGGGATTTTTCATGCGTTTCATATTGAGTGCCTTGAGAAGGATTTGATTTCATTGTTTAGTTTTAACATAAATTGTCATCGTTCCATTATTTTTCAAGTACGGGCTTCTATCGCTTTCGCGAAATACCCCAAGCCGAAGATAAAATCCAAAACGCAGGCATAAGAAGGCCCAATTCTAAAATCCCAAGCACAATAAGTGGGACAATTACACCATCTAAAGCTTCATTAGAGTAAGATTCAAACGCAGAAATAACACCAACGTCACTATTAACTAAAAAAACAAAGAAAAATAAATTAATGATTTCTCTTCTAATCGCCCTACCCACCAAAAACGCCAAATTTCCAACCCCAAAAAACTAAAAAGACCCAACCTAAAACAGGCTGGATCCGACAAAAAAACCATCAACACTTCAACCAAAGAATCCCAACTTCAAAAAACAAACCCCAACCCAAAATCAATGAAGAATCTCAAACGCCTCTTCAATCTTCTCCAACTCATCCTTCTCCGAATGAGAAATCCGATTCCCAAGCCCTAAAAATCCCCCCGCGGCATCAGCGACCTTACGGCAGCGATCGAGGATCTCCTCACGAACCTTCGCGAAAGCATCCTTGGTCATCGTCATACCCAGCTCACGCACATAATTTCGCCAAGTATTAAAAAGCGTATCGCTCGGCGCCTCAGTCAACCAGGACTTAAGCGCGTCATATCCCGGATGGCTAGGATTAATACCCTGGGCCGAAGCGGCTTTAAGAATCGCATCCTGCTCTTTAGCATCTAGATGACCATCGGCCCAAGCTACCCGAACGAGTGGGACCAAGGATAAAGCCTGCAGCGTACCCGGAGTGATCTGGGCATCGAGCAAGATGCCGAGGACTTTTTCATTGGTGATTCCAGAAGCAAGGGAAAGCTCTTTGATGGCTTCTATGCGACTCATCTCGGCCAGGAGTTTTTCTTTCAGTTCCATGTTCAAACGCGCAAAGAATTCTTCCTCCAGTGCACGCCGGCCTTCCTCACGAATATCAATCGTCATAACCCCTCCTCGACTTACGATCTGAAGCCAGTATAGTTCAAGATCATCGGAAGGAGGAGTCAAATCTTATTCGTAGAAGTCAACGATCTGCACGAACTGCGGAGACCTAAAGGTCAAACGCTGAGTCGAGAGCATAAGGTCACCGCTCGCTGTGTTCACCTCAAATAGGGTAACCTCATCGCTTCCCTGATTCGCGACCGTCAACCAGGTTCCGCTCTCATCAAGGCTAAAGTGACGAGGCGTTTTGCCACCTGTTTTTACTGTCTTTTTAAACGTTACAGCCCCATTGTCCGCAAGGGAATAAACAGCGATAGAATCATCGCCTCGATTCGACGAATACAGAAATTTTCCATTAGGATGCACCTGGATCTCCGCACCCGTGTTGCCAGCCACAGGAGCAGAAGTCGATGGAATCTGCCCACCGAGCAAAGACGCCCCAGACGCGCTCAGACTCAAGGCTTGCACCGAACCTTCATATTCATTCATGAGATAAGCAAATTTTCCACTCGGATGAAAGGCCATATGCCGTGGACCTTTGGAACCAACGGCTAGACTCTGAGGCATAGCCTCGGTCATCACTCCACTCCCACCCGCCTCCACTTTGAAATGCGCGATCAGACCATCGCCAAGACACGGCACGAACAAATTTTTCCCACTCGGATCGAGATGGACCGCATGAGCTTTACTCCCAGGACTTTTCTTCGAAACGGCTTTGAGTTTTGATCCCGTAACGCTGTAGGACTCAGCGACGCCAGCTCCATAATTAGCGACAAAAACCTGAGTTCCCGAAGCATCCACTGCAATATGCGCGGGCCCACCTGCCGTGGGTAGCTTATCCTGCTCAGAAAGCACACCGGAAGAAGGATCAAGCGCGAACATGATGGCCTGATTCCCTCGTTCATCCGATCCAAAGACCTTACTGGTTTTAGCGTTGACCGCGAGAAACGTAGTGATCGCACCAGCCGTCGAATTGCTTTTCAAAAGAACAGTCGCGCCTGTGCTCTTGTTGATTTTGTACACATCGATTTTATCGGAACCGCCACTGACAAAAAGCAGAGTATGCTTTGGCTCAACAGGTTTCATAGGCTCAGGTTCAGGATTAGTGATGCTCTCGTCTGGGTCAGGCAAAGTAGGATCGGGATTATTCCCCGTATTCATCTCCTTACCGCTCTCAGCCTCTGACCCTTCCTTCGAATCCGGGTCTATCCCTTCTGATGGTTTTTCGCCAGCCGCTGCATCCAAGGAGATTTTTTTCAAAGGAGCCGTCGGGGGCGCTGAACATCCAAGACCTAGAAGCATGCCTAACGATAAGCTGACCAGTGATAAACGCATGCCCCATCCTTTTTGAAGTAAGTCTGGGGCCTTATCGGCATTTCTTCAAAAATATATACATAAAGGCATATTTTTAAACAAAATTTACCCACATAAGCCATTAATGACAGTCATTTACAAACATAAAAGTTTTTCTATATATAATTTCTTTAATATAGATTGGACGGCTGCCGATGAGTTTGTTAGGTTGGGTGGACTCTCAAAGGATTGATTATGGCTCTTTCGTCTTCCAAAGAAAGCAAGAAAAGCCTGGGCGCGATCGAAGCCGATCGCGACAGTGGAGCGCTTGCGACCTTGTGCAAGGCGGCCTCCGATTCTTTGCGTCTCGATATTATGCGGGTTCTTCGATCGGACTCCTTTGGAGTGCAGGAGCTGGCCGCGATCTTCGCGATGCCACAACCCGGCATGAGCCATCATCTCAAAATCTTATCAAAGGCCGGACTACTCGCAACACGCCGGCAGGGAAACAGCATCTTCTATCGTCACGAACTCATTCGTGAAGAGAGCGAATTCGCCGACTTTCTCTTGGCACTTCACAAAGCGATCGCCGATCTCCCCCTTCGGCCCGAGTACGCGGCGCGGATCGAAAAGATTTACGTCGGCCGATCCTCGCAGTCGCGCCTTTATTTTGAAAAGCATGTCGACCAGTTTGAAGAGAATCAGGGCATGCTCTGCGAACTCGATCAATACTGGCCGAATCTTCGCGAGATCCTCGATCTGACCAAGCTCTCGCGAGAGAGTCGGGTTATGGAAGTCGGCCCAGGTCAGGGAGCGCTGCTTAAAGAGTTGAGTAAACGCTATCGCTCAATCGTGGCTCTGGATAACTCGGGTCGGATGCTTGCCTTTACAAAGGCCCAGCTGGCCGGTGAGGATCGCATCCAGTTCATCAAGGATTCTTTGGAAGACCTAGATACCAAAGTGTTGGGCGAGAGCCTCGATGCGGTGGTCTTAAACATGGTACTCCATCACATGTCCTCGCCGCAGCAGGCGATGCAAAAGATTCGTCAGCTGCTTTCATCGGGCGGCTTTTTGATAATCGCCGATCTTTGTTCGCATAATCAGGAATGGGCAAAGTCATCACTCGGTGATGTCTGGCTCGGGTTTGATCCTGAGGATTTAAAAACCTGGGCGCAGGCGGCAGGTTTTCACGAAGAACAAAGTCTTTATTTAGGTCTCAAGAATGGCTTTCAAATTCAATTGAAGCTATTTCGTGCGCTATAGAATTTGGTAAATTTTTTTTTGAAGGGAACTAGCAATGGCAACTCCAGATTACAAAATTGCAGACATCAAACTCGCCGACTTTGGCCGTCGCGAAATCAAACTTGCTGAGCGTGAAATGCCAGCCTTGATGGGTCTTCGCCGTAAGTACGGCACAACTCAGCCGCTTAAGAATGCAAAAATCATCGGCTGTATTCACATGACGATCCAAACAGCGGTGTTGATCGAGACCTTGACTTACCTCGGCGCAGAAGTGCGTTGGTCGTCGTGTAACATCTTCTCGACTCAGGATCACGCAGCTGCTGCCATCGCAGCCGCAGGCATCGCCGTGTATGCTTGGAAAGGCCAGACCAACGAAGAAGGCGAGTGGTGCGTTGAGCAGACTATCCTTAAAGATGGTAAGCCTTGGGACGCAAACATGATCCTTGATGATGGGGGTGACCTCACCAACATGATCCACGACAAATACCCACAAATGCTCACTAAAATCCACGGCATCACTGAAGAGACAACCACAGGCGTTCACCGCTTGATGGAAATGCTGGAAAAAGGCACGTTGAAAGTTCCTGCGATCAACGTTAACGATTCGGTTACAAAATCGAAGAACGACAACAAATACGGCTGCCGCCACAGTTTGAACGATGCGATCAAACGCGGTACCGACATGCTTATGTCCGGTAAAAAAGCACTCGTCATCGGTTACGGTGATGTGGGCAAGGGCTCGGCTCAGTCTCTTCGTCAAGAAGGTATGATCGTTAAAATCACTGAGATCGATCCCATCTGTGCTATGCAAGCTTGTATGGACGGCTACGAAGTCGTTTCTCCTTACAAAAACGGTGTGAATACCGGCACAGCCGATGGCATCAACAAAGACATTCTAGGAACAACAGACATCATCGTGACGACCACAGGTAACATCAACGTGTGTGATAAGCACATGCTTGCTGCTGTGAAGTCAGGCGCAGTTGTCTGTAACATCGGTCACTTCGATAACGAAATCGACACCAAGTTCCTCCGCGAGAAATACGAGTGGCAAGAAGTGAAACCACAGGTTCACAAGATCTTCCGCGATGGCAAAGATGAAGAAAACTTCATCCTTCTCCTTTCCGAAGGCCGCCTTGTAAACCTTGGTAATGCAACGGGTCACCCTTCACGCATCATGGATGGCTCGTTTGCCAACCAAGTTCTTGCCCAGCTTCACCTTTGGGATAAAAAATGGGCCGATAAGAAGTCTGAGCCTGTTTTCGTCAAAGTTCTTCCTAAGAAATTGGATGAAGAAGTGGCTCGTAACATGGTCGAAGGCTTCGGCGGCGTAATCACGCAGCTCACGGCCGATCAAGCGAAGTACATCAACGTCAAGGTTGATGGCCCTTACAAGCTAGACGAATACAAATACTAAGCACATTAAAGGACGCCCACTCAACCATTGGCTTGAGTGGGCGTTTCTAATGGAAACGAAAAAACGATATTTTAAGTCAGCGCGACTTCAGCAGAAGGAGCAAAGTCTTCTTCGACATTCGCGGATTTATAGCGCAAAAGCAGGGATTTAAGCTTCGAACGATCGACGGGTTTGGTCATGTAATCATCAAAACCAAGACCCAGACACCGCTCTCTATCCTCGCGCATCGCATGAGCTGTCAAAGCAATAATGGGCTTCGCGTAGCCTCGGCGCCTAAGTTCAAGAGTAGCCTCAATCCCGTCCATCACAGGCATCTGCACATCCATCAAGATAACATCGAAATGAGTGGCCACTGCCGTGTCCACCCCGATTGCACCATTTTCAGCAATTTCAAATTCCGCGCCGTCGAGGCGAAGGATTCGAGACATAAGGAGCTGATTGTCTCGCGCATCCTCGACGACAAGTATCTTCATACCTTCTAGCGCACGCATGGAACCAGAAAGATTCGAAGGGGCCCCTTGTTGCGAAGGCTTGCGACTCGACCACGTATCCACCGAGGATATCCCTGCATCGATCGTTATCGCAAAGGTACTGCCAAGCAAAGGCTGACTCTGCAAAAGCTCAACATCGCCGCCCAGGGCTCGCGCGAGCTGTCGTGATAGAATTAGGCCAAGACCCGTTCCACCAAACTTTCGGGTCGTGCTCGCATCCGCTTGCGAGAACGGATGAAAAAGCTTTAACACTTCATCTTCGGCGAGGCCCTTACCCGTATCCTTGACTTCGATTAGCAAGAGATCAGTCTTTTCACTTCGGCTTTGGGTGCGCACATAAACATCCACTTGCCCAATCGAGGTAAACTTGATTGCATTGCCGATCACATTGATCAGAATCTGCTTGAGCCGTAGCGGGTCAGTGATTAACTGTTCGGGTAGATCATCAGCAAACTTCAGGTGAAGACCTATGCCTTTTTCCGAAGCCAAAAGGCTCAGACTGCTCCTCGTCTCTTCAAAGAGTGAGACGAGAGGCGTATGAATGCGCTCGACCTCGAGCTTGCCGCTTTCGACTCGCGTGAGATCCAAAATATCGTTGATGATATTTGAAAGTAAGTTGCCATTTCGTGTGATGACTTCAAGACTTTCGTGACGATCGGCCTGTGTTTGTTCAGTCGTGACGAGCAGTTCGGAGAAACCCAGTATTGCGCCTAGGGGCGTTCGAATTTCGTGACTCATATTCGCTAAAAATTCGGTTTTCGCGCGACTCGATTGATCGGCAATCTCTTTCGCTCGCCTAAGCTCTACCTCTACGCGCGTCCGCTCGACCAACTCGGCCTCGTAGCGCGCGACAGCCTTTTGCGCTTCAAGATAGAGGCGCGCGTTCTCGATCGCGAGTCCCGCGCGGCGACCAAGCTCCTGAGTGAAGAGAAGATCCTGACTGCCAAACTCTCTTTCCTCTTGAGTGGACGTTAGGAGGATGGCCCCAAAGGTCTTGCCGTGAGCGTGGAGGGGAACGAGCATAGCGGAATGTATATTAAGACTTTTCATGTAATTCAAATGAATGTCATCGCGAGCAAACATCCGCAGATTTTCTTCGGACACCCGACCAAAAATCTCAGCCTCGCCGGTCCGAATCACACGGTAAAGGCCTCGTGTCGCTTCGGGATCATGAGGATAAAGTTTCTCAAATTCAACGGCTCGCCTGACTTCGTCTTCATCTTTGTTGGCCATTGCCACTCGTTTGATCGAACCATCTTCTCTCGATATATAAATCGTGCACCAGTCGGCAATGGCGGGAACTGTCAGAGCCGCAAGCTCTTTGAGGCTTTGCTCATATTCAAGCGAGCTGCCGAGAAGGTTCGAGGCCTCCATAAGATAGTGCTCGCGCTCCTGCGCTCTCTTTCGAGTGGTAATGTCGCGCGCGATTTTAGACACACCGATAATCTCGCCTTGCGCGTTACGGACAGGCGAGATGGAAACCGACACGTGAAGGATTCGGCCGCTTTTATGAAGCCGTTGCGTTTCCGCTAAATTTACAGCGTTTCCGCTCCGAACCTGATCAAGCATATAACTCGGCTCGTTCATGCGATCGGGCGGGGTAAGAATAGAAATCGATCGGCCGATCGCTTCCTCAGCTGAATATCCAAAAATGCGCTCAGCTCCCGCGTTCCAAGTGATAATCATCCCGTCCATGGATTCGGAAATGATAGCGTCGGCTGACGAAGCTACGATCGCCGACAGACGCGAGTGAACCTCTTCCGCCTGCTTGTGCTGGGTCACCTCAGTGCATAGACCGACGAGGCGTATGGGTTCGCCTTTTTCATTCAACCGAAACGACCCATGGCCTTCGATCCAGGCGATTTCCTTATTGGATTTGACGAATCGGTATTCGATATCAAAAAGCCCACCCGACTTGAGCGAGTCTTGAATCGTGGAAAGCACCCTCTCGCGGTCAGCGGGATGAATATCGCGCATCGCGGCTTCGAATGTTCCTTCAAAGGAGCCGATCGGAACGCCGTGCATCCGCTCGAGTTCTGAGGACCAGGTGACTTCGTTCGTCACCACATCCCACTCCCAGATCCCACTTCGTTCGGAGCTAAGTGCCAAACGAAGGTTCTCCTCCTGGCCTTTGAGATAGGCCTGAATACGATTCTTCTCCTCGATCTGCAGTCTGAGACTTTGTTCGATCAAGAATCTCTTTCCGAGATGATGTGCGATGATATAGCCCGCGACGAGAAAGAATGCTTCCGTGAACCAGGAGATTTCATGCGGCGTGCTATAACTCATAAGCAGCATGAAAAGGGCTGCACACAATCCTGTGATTAAACCTGTGTAGAACCCGCACTTGGCCGTGTTGATGGCTAAAGCCACGAGGAAAAGCATAAACGGGACTTGCAAAAGATATGTTGGGTAGAGAATATAGGTGAGCAGCGCCGAAGTCGCAAAGACAAAGGCAGGAAAACCAAATTTTTGCCGCAATTTCACGTTTTCGATCGACACGTGTCTCACACTCTTACCAGTACTTATACGAGCGTGACATTAACACGTTTCCATTACGTGGGAAAAGCATCTGGTTGAATTTACCTGTCAGCAAATGGTTAATTTAACTCATTATTTTCATAGCTTACAAATATTTTTAACAAATTTTAAGTTAGATCAATTGTCATGCAAATCGACTAGTTACGCGATTTCATGGTCACTTGTGAGCAACGATTACGCAAGTGATGGGATGGAAATGCGTTCGAGATTCTGCAAATCCTGCTCCTTTTAAAAGACCGTCGATCTCTGCCGAAGAGCGTTCTCGTCCGTCCGAGCAAGCCACAAGCATCTGAATATCAGAAAAAGAAGCCAAAGCATTGGACTGAGTGGGCTCAATAAGCTGCTCGATCACGACAAGAGTCTGACCCTTTTGCATCGCGCGATACACCGTTTTTAGAATCTGAATGCAGACGTCATCATTCCAATCGTGAAGGATATTCTTCAATAGATAGCAATCGGCGCCTTCAGGAACCGCCTTGAAGAAATTCCCCGGAATCAATTCTACGCGATCGCGCACGCCGGCTGCCGCTAAAAGGCTTTCGGCAGAGGAGAGAACACCAGGACCATCGCAAAGAATAGCGCGCAGACCTAGGTGACTTCGCAGGATCGCTGAAAGAAGTGTGCCCCGCCCTCCTCCCACATCACAGAGCCGAGTGTGCTGACTAAAATCATAGAGATCCAAAATGATCGGCACTTGTATGCGGGTCACGCCCATCATGCTCTGCGCGAAGTTTTCTTCAGCTGCAGGATTCTTTGCAAACCACTCCCACACCGTTTCTCCGAACACACGATCAAATGCCGAACGTCCATCTAATAGAGATGTGCGAAGATCGGCCCAGGCTCCCACGTTCCCAACCGAACCAAAGTACTGAGCCCACTCGTGGCTCGCGTGAGCTGTCTCGTTCAAGAGCCCGCGCGAGAGTCTGCTATGAGACACTAGCCCTTCAGTGCCCGGCATCATGTGAAAAATCCCGCGAGCCGAGAGGGCGCGCAGGATCCGGTGCATGACATCAGCGTTCATTTGAGTGAGACGCGCAAGTTCGCGTGTGGAGATCGGTCCTTCGCTCACAAGCTCAGGGACTTGCGCCTCACAGACGACCGAGATCATCATAGTCTCTGACAATCCAATCGAACGTTCAAAGAGCGCATACTGAACGGGAACTATGCGGTCCGCGATCTGAAGAAGCGATCGCCTGATCCAAAGGCCCAGGCGAACGAGTAACGCAGACTTAGCAGGATGAATAAACACAGCCTACTCCCTGGCTGAGTGTAAAAGAAGAGAACGTTGCCTTAGCGACGTTTCGGAGGCGTAGACGGCTCAGAGTCTTCTTCATCAAGCATTTCATCGACGATATCGAGATAGAGACCGATGACAAAGGCCTCCTGTTGAAGAAGTATCTCTTCGGACAGCTCGCTTACGGCCGCATTGGCAGAAATCTCGTCTTTAAGTTCCTGAACTGTGATTTTCTCGCCTTTTTCCAACGCGAAGGGCGAAAGAGTCAAAGGACGAACGACACCGTTCATAGGACGAAGGAGCGAACCCATGATGATCTCGCCTTGGCGCAAGCTCGTGGATGCGGCGTCTTCAACAACATCGACGATCGATCCGAGGAGGAGATCTTCGAGCTTCAAAGTTTTGCCGGATACGGTTTCCAAAACCTGATAGAAACTGAAAGGGCGGCGAATAGCTGCTTCAATAAGCGCAACCATATCGGGCGTAAGCTCGCTGCGTTTGGCTTCCAAAAAAGCTTCCGCGACGGTTTTCATCAAAGGAGCTTCTGGTATTGGCTTTTCGTCTTCGCTCTCGATGCGCCACGTGAAGAGAAACCAAGGAATGAAGATGGTATTGAGAGGATCGTCGAGATCAAATTCGCCGGCATCATCGTCATCGAGGAACAAAAGCAAAGCTTCGTTGATAGCTTCGTCACCAAAAACATCTTCAGCAAATGGCAGCATACGCTCCATCAACGCGGCTTCCATTTCACGATGCAAACGATTCGACATGAGTTCATTACCTTCTTTGATTCCAGTTTCATCGACAGCGCCGGGGCTCCATCTGAGGGCGAACATAATGGTAAGAGCCCACAAACGCGAGGGGGAAGTTGGACATTTGACAAACTTCTAAAATATCTATTAATATCAATATTTTATAACTTAGCATGAAAGACTGGAGGAGGGAAAATGCCGACCAACGAGCGAATCGAAACGGTGGATCTCAAAGAACTTATGGATCAGATTGCTGAAATACTCCCTCGAACCAACCCGGACGAGGCAAAGAGCGCTCTGCTCTATGCCCTCAAACAGCTCAAGATTTCCGCAGCGGCCAACTACGAAAACTGAGCCTGATAACAAACGCAAAAAAAGCGGGATCTGGATGTTGAATCCAGACCCCGCCTTGATCTTTTAACGATTAAAAGAACGACCAGAGCTGCTGGTTCGTGACTTCGTGATGGAAGAGAACTTCGCTCATCTTAACGCGTGAGCCAAGAGCTTTCGGCGAGCGGTCAGCGACCATATGCTTGATTTCCGCGTACTTGCGGTGGATGCGCTCACCCATAACTTCGGCCATCCACTTATCATTCTCAAAATTCTGGATAGCATCTTGAATATTGTCGGGCAAAATGCGGTCCTGACGAGTTCTGTTCTTCTCGATGAGCTTGTCATCCAAAGGACCAGCCGTCATGGTTTTGAGCACTGAGTAGAAGGTCAGATACGGGTTCGCATCGGGAGCGACCGAACGAATCTCGATACGCGCCGACTTCTCGTTCCCGATTGGTATACGAATCATCGCAGAGCGATCCACAGCCGAGGTCCGGATTTGATTCGGCGCTTCGTAATGCGGGTCTAGACGGCGATAAGAGTTGACCGACGGATTGAGGATGAGACAAAGGCCATCCGCTGCCCCGAGGATACGGTCGATGGAATTCCAACCTTCTTTCGAGATTAGGTCAGGGCCATTGGCATCCCAGAATATATTCTTGCCGTTCTTCGACAAGGAAATATTCGTGTGCATACCGCTGCCGTTCACGCCGACCTTGGGTTTAGGCAAAAAGCTTGCCGTATAACCCATGTTCGATGCGATCAGACGCGCGAGTAGCTTATACGTCTGCACTTGATCAGCTGCGATCAAAGCGTCGGTATACTTATAGTTGAGTTCGAACTGCGAAGGCGCGACCTCCGGGTGATCCTTTTCGTTCTCAAATCCAAGCGCGCGTTGAGCCTCAGCAAAACGATCGATGAATTGACGAAGAGGAGCGGTCGGAAGAGTGTTGAAGTATCCGCCTTCGGAGACGAATTGAAAGTCGGAATCTTGCGCGTAGTGCTGCTCAGCGTTCAGACCCTTAAACAAAAAGCCTTCCGTCTCAACCGCAAAGTTGGTCGTGATGCCTTTATCCGCACGGAGCTTTTCGTTGAAAAGCTTGAGTTGCCCGCGCATATCCGCGTCGTAGTAGTTACGGTTGCGATCTTGAATCAAAGCGAAAACCATGACCTTACCGGGACCAAAGACATCGCTTGGAAGCCAACGAAGTGTGCCCCAGTCGATAGCGAGGCGAAGATCGGATTCGCTTTGCACGGAGAAACCGCGGATGGACGAACCATCGAAGGTTAGGTTGTCGTAGGATTGAATAAGAAACTTTTTATCGTAGTCGAGCATGTGGAATCGGCCTTCAAGGTCCGAAAAACACACAGTGACGGCTTTCAGTCGCTTTTCGTCACTCAGGTAACGAAGGTAGTGCTCCTGCAAACTGCTATCGCTGTTTCCATCGGCCATTTTTTGCTTGGCCTGAAGATTAAGTTCTTCCAATTGCTCGTAGGGAATCTCAGAAAAGTTCTTGATCTTAATCTCACTCATAGGTTCCTCCGTACATTGCCCCCACTCTATCGAAGTGAAACGGAAAAGCCTAATCCAAATGAAAAAAACGCTCCCGAAATCAATCGGGAGCGTCGGATCAAGATTCGTTCAAAAAAGAATCAATGATGAGCCGGTGTCACCGAGCCTGGTTTCACGCCCATTTCATTGAGAAGACGCGTCGCACCATCATACTTCTCAAGGACCCACAGCATGTAACGCGCGTCCAAATGAATCGAACGAGTGTAAGCTGGATCGAAGAACCAATCGGAGATCAAACCATCAATCGTGCCATCGAACACGAGGCCGGTGAGTTCGCCCTTAGCATTCAAAGTCGCCGAACCTGAGTTGCCGCCTGTGATGTCGAGGTCAGCAAGAAAGTTGACTGGCACGGTGCCGATGCTGTCGAGCTTGTACGAGCCATAATCTTTCTTCTTGATCAGATCGAGTTCTTTGGCAGGGACGTTGAAGGGTTCTTTGCCAGTGTTCTTGGCAGCGACTTCTTCAAGCTTGGTGAAAGATGTGTGGGCGGTGCCCTGACGATTTTTGTAACCTTGGATTGTTCCGTAAGTGATACGAAGCGTTGAGTTCGCGTCAGGATAAACTACCGTTCCTTCTTTGCCGCGTTGAGCCACCATGTTTTGCATGAAAGTCGAACGAACTTTTTGGAAACGTCCCGCTCTGTCCTTCTCGGCGTTCTCAATTTTGATACCGGCGTCATACATGGCGACTGCCATTTTCATAAACGGATCATTGAGCGCTTCAAGCGTTTTGCGGTTTGCATCCGCGAGTTCGAGGCGTTTCTTCTCGTCTTGAAGAACGGTGGCTTTATAAAAGCCAGCAAGTTTGTCCGAGCCTTTTTTCGCATCGAGTGCCGCGAGTTCTTGCAAAGGCTTAGGCAATTTGTTCACGAGTGCCTTATCGGCTTTACGAACATCGGTTAGGCCAAGTTCCCAGAGAGCCTGATCCACCTTAGGATCAAAGCGTCGGCTCAGAGATTTTAGGCCTTCTTTAAGCATGGTAAGATCGCGGTCCTGATAACCCGACTCACGCTCAGCATCCGGCTTTTCTTTTTCGCGCGCGAGGCGATAAAGACGAGTCGCTGTGCGAAGAAGATCCGACTCACTCGACTTGCGCAGAGCAAGGTTGAATTCATCCGCGTCTTGATCTTCTTTGATCAGCTTGTTCAAAGCTTCATAGGAAGCTTTGCCTTCGCTATTTTTGCCCGCCTCGAAGGCCGCAAGCAGTTCTTTTTCCGACGATTGTTTTTGCTGGAGAAGGTTGATGGCTTTATAGCCTTCTTGCTTGCCTTCGATATTCTTCGATTGGTTCGCCATGCCCGCACGGGCCGAAGCATATTTTAGACCGAGTTCTTTATCTTTCGCTCCGAAGCTGTCGACCAGAGCAATGCGGCGATCGAGATAATCTTTGCTGCGAAGGTTGGAAACTTCAAACGCATAACCAACCTCAGTCGCGAGGCGGTGACGATTGGTGCGACCTGGATATCCAGCGACCATAACAAACGATCCGTCGTCCACGCCTTTGGCGTCAACTTTCAAAAAGCCTTTCGGCTTGAACGGAACGTTGTCTTTAGAAAACTCAACTGGCTTGCCGTCCTTACTCACGTAGGCGCGATAGAACGAGAAATCACCTGTGTGACGAGGCCACATCCAGTTATCGATATCACCACCGAACTTACCGATAGCCGAAGGGGGAGCCTGTACGAGGCGCACATCTTTGATCTCGATTTGTTTGGTCAATCGATAGCTCGAATCCCCAAGGAACGAATCGATACGGCAGCGATAGCCCGGTGTTTTCTCACAAGCTGAGATCGCCGACTTTTTGCGTTTTTCGATTTCTTCGTATCGCTTAAGACCATCCACTTTTTCGAGTCCGCCCAAAAGCGACTTCGTCAGGTCTTCGATACTCTCGGTGACAAAAATACGTGAGCCGGGAGCCGCCGGAAGCTCTTCTTCCAAAGTCTTGGCGTAAAACCCGTTTTCCAAATAATTTTTTTCGGGCGACGAATTGAATTGAATGGAGCCGTACGCACAGTGATGGTTTGTCACAACGAGACCGATGTCGGAGACAAACGAAGCACTGCAGCCGCCGAGGCTGACGATGGCGTTCATCGGAAAGGCGGTAAGGTTGGAAATGCTCTCAGGTTTGAGGCTGAGGCCTTTCGCTTTCAAATCCTTTTCGATTAGAGGCAATTGCTCAGGCTGCCACATACCTTCAACTGCGAAGGCCGTGCCTGCGAGGCTGAGCGAAAATAGGGTAAATCCCAGAATAGTCTGACGCATTATGCGTACCTCCTGCTTGATTAGGCGGTAAGTTACCAGTCTCGCTCCGGCACGTGTAGTCTTAGTTTCTAAATGTGTTCTGATTAATTAGGAAATTTCTAGAAAAGCTGAGGGAAATCTGACGGTATGACGTGCGCTGATTTTTCATCGGGTCAACGTGACCCGCAATCTGCGGATCACGTACACAGTTAACGACTTAATAAGTTGCGTAACGGCTTTCGTGGCGAATATGAACGCCCGTGTGCTCGGCGTTGTTGTCTTTGAAGTCACTCACATCGTAACTCACACTCGGTTTTTTCGAAGACATGATCAAGCGTCCAATGGCAAAGCCGAGTGCCACTGCGCCGAGAGCATAAAGATACGGATTTGCTCGGAGGCTTTCGTCAGCGGCTGAGACCTTGGCTTTTACCTGATCACCGGCTATGTAAGCCTTATCTTTGACACCTTCAACGCGGTATTTAAGATCGTCTTTCACGCCCTCAAAGCGATGTTTCAATTCCCCTTGGACCGCACGAAGCTTGGCCTTGGCACCCTGAACCGAACCTTGGCTCAGACTCGAACGGTGGCTAGCAGATTCTGACCCTTGGCCTTCAGCCCAGTGTTCGAAAGGAATGCTGGATTCATAGGGCCCACGCGTATCCTCGGTCGGGGCTTCGAGAAGCACTCCGTCGCCATCATCCACAGCACGTACGACGATGGTTTCGCTCATAAGTTCATCCAATTTTGGATTGGTTATTCGGTTTTCCATGAGGAGACTCCTTTATGTTTGGCAAGCACAGTCGCTCTAAAACTACCTTGGCATGAAATGCCAGCAGGGGTTATTTAAGTACGCCCTCATATTGAGATATACCGAGTAGATTTCGGTACTTAAGAAAATTCTGCCAAATAAAAAAGATCTTCGGAACCACCCAGCTCCGAAGATCTTTTTCTTATTGCGACCTAAGCGGCGCTACCATCAATGATGAAACAGTCGCGACCTTCTTCCTTGGCTTGATACAAGAGAACATCGGTGCGTTTGATCCAATCGTCAACAGTGCCAAAGGGTGTCGAGCTTGCGACACCAATCGAGACCGTGATTTTCAAAGAAACGGAGCCGAACATCATCGTTTCTTTGCGAACCTGAGCCACAAACTTCTTGGCCTTTTCTTTCGCTTCAGTCAGATCGCAATCGCTCATCAGGACAACGAATTCTTCGCCACCATAACGAGCCACGAAGTCGGTTCGCGTTGGAAAATTCTGAACGATCATCTTTGCGAAGTGCTGAAGAACCTTATCACCGATGGGATGCCCGTAGGTGTCGTTGACGTTCTTGAAGTGGTCAATATCAAAGAGCATTAAGGTCGACGAGTTGCCACTGAGCTGGGCAATTTGCAGAGCCTTTTTGATTTCGCTGTCAAACGCTTTACGGTTGTAGACCTGGGTTAAGCCATCGAGCTTGAGTTCGGTCTGGGTTTGATAGAGTTCGTTTTGCAGACGGGAAAGCTGCCGGCGAAAGTTCGCCTCGCTTTCTTGCATCTGCTTCTTTCGTTCAAGATCCATTTGATTTTGTAGAACGACCCAGTCTTTGACGACGACTTTAAGCTGCATAAGATCATCGCTGTCCAAAGCCGTCACCATTTTCTCTCGCAGAGTCTCCATTTTCATCGACTCTTGGTGCACATGCCCTCTTTGATCCTGAATCTCATTGAGGCTCGACCAAAAGAGTCCGCGAAGGCCTAGAATGTACTGATTGAGATGTTTGACCTCGTCGCCTCGCGCCTGCTCGAATCCAGCAAATAGCTTATCGATTGACTCCTTCAAGGACTGGGTCGTCGAACTTTTTATCGCATTGCTCAGGAGATGACCGAGATTGAAGACCGGCAGCGTCCGAAGCTCAACGCGACTTTCGCTCAAAAAGTCGATGCTTTTCCGATTGAGACTTTGCCAAAGACCTAGCGATTCTTCAGTGGATGCGCTAGGTTTTTGGGCTGCTGAATCCGACTTTTTTCCAAACATGAAAGACTCCCTGGGACGAGGCTTTCTTATCGGCAGAATCAGTCTCACGCTAAACCTTCGTCCGGTTGACTCGAAAGCTCGCAAAGAGATAGTATAAGCTTAGGTATTGTCTTAACCTTTTCTCTATTTTTCCCAAAAAGGCGAACGCACCTTTGAAAAATTTCCTATCCGTAATGAGCTTTCTCTTCCTCTCCGCCTGCCGAACCTATGATGGTCCGGTTTCCGATCACTTTGATGGCAAGGTCTTTCGCAATCCCTGGGGACCTAAAGACAATTCACTCGTTGATGTCCTTCGGTGGAAAATATTAGGTGACGCGGCTAAAGACTGGCCGAAATGGGTGGAAAATAAGCCTTCCCCCGTAATTCCCTCTCAGTATCAGACGGGAGATGTGAGTGTAACCTTTGTCAATCACGCGAGCTTTCTCATCTCGGTCGGAGGAGTTAATATCCTAACGGATCCGGTCTGGTCAGAGCGCGTTTCCCCCTTTAGTTTTGCAGGTCCGAAAAGGGTTCACGAACCGGGTATAGGATTTGAAAAGTTGCCAAAGATCGATGCGGTACTCGTCTCCCACAACCACTACGATCACATGGACGTGCAGACGCTGCAAAGACTCAGCGAACGCGATAAGCCATCTATATTTGTTCCGCTGGGTGACAAGGGATGGTTAGGCGAATCGGGCGTTCAAAACATTTCCGAACTCGATTGGTGGGATAAAAGGGTTTTGAACGATGAGGTCAATATCTATTTTGCGCCCGCCCAGCACTGGTCGGCGCGTGGAGTTCATGATAAAAACCGAAGTCTCTGGGGATCATTTTTAATCGAGTACAAACAAAAGTTTATCTACATCGCGGGCGACACAGGATATGGTCCGCATTTCACCTTAGCCGCTGAGCGGTTTCCTAATGTGCAGGTGGCACTCTTGCCTATCGGAGCTTATGAGCCTCGTTGGTTCATGGAATATCAGCACATGAATCCAGACGATACGATGAAAGCCTTTGTCGATCTTAAAGCGGAATTTGGAATCGGCATGCACTTTGGTTGCTGGCAGCTGACAGATGAAGCGAGAGATGAGCCCGGGCGGGCAATTGGCGAGATCGCACAGTCGATGCATGTGCAGGACAAATTCCTCGTGCCCGAAGTCGGAGGAACCTATCGCTACTCGTTTTGATTTAACCGTTAAGTTTAGCTTCGCTAGATAGCTTAACTTTCTGTTGCATCATTGGCGCCAGCGTGTCCATGGCGTCGGTGATTTCATAGATGTCTTCGCGGTAAGTCTCGAACTTGGGCGGCAGATTGCCGTCAAAGCTTCGCCAGTCTTCGCTAAGCGCCCATTTCACCTGAAAGTCGCATTCGAATTCTTCGCCCTCTTCAAATTCATTCATATGAATACGAAAAGCGAAGACACCCGTTTTACGCCTGAGTTCGTCTAAGGCTTTTTGCATTTCGGGAATCATTTCTTCGGCCAATTTTTTGCGCGCGACGGCAGAGCTCACGCCTTTCTCCGAAAGATGTTCGACCAAAGATGCAAAGTGCGACATGAAAAAGCTCCCTACTGCGGGTTACAGGGTCTCGACAAACTGACATATCAATAAACTGTTCTGCGGTTTGAGTCAAATGAAAATGCTCTTTCTTAGGATTTTCAGACTTCGACTATGATAATTATTTGCCACAACTTTTTAATAAGGGTTATCCCATGAAACAGGCCTTAAAATTGACCGTTGCACGTTTCATTTTCGGCTTCCTTGGCTTATTCAGTTTGTCAGCTATGGCTGCTTCCCCTCTGACCAACACCTCGGCAAATCAATCACGGGTTCAAGCAGACGCAGGCTGGCACAAAGCTGACCCTAAGCGTGTGTGCATGGTCACGAATATGGAATTCCCGCGCGATCAAATACCAGTAAAAGTCAAAGATACGACCTACTATGGGTGCTGTGAGAATTGCAAAGAACGTCTCGGAAAAGACGAAGCGGTGAGACAAGCGGTCGATCCGATCAGCGGTAAGACAGTGGATAAAGCGAAGGCCTCTATAGCAGCAGGCCCCGACGGAGCGGTTGAATACTTCGAAAACGATGCCAACCTCAAAAAGTTTATTGCGAGCCAGAAATAAAATCCGTCCTTGATCGCTCCTCCTTGAGGAGCGATTTTTTTTCAGTCAAATATCCACACGATAAGACGTTCGGCACTCCGGACAGCATCCATACATCGGTGGTTTAAAATTCGATTCATTGATAGCAAAGGACGTATCGCATTGCGGGCAGATGGCCTGAGTTTCGACTCGTTTGACTTCATGTCGATCCATGAAATAGGTCGCGACTCCGGCGAGAGGCCCTAAGGCAAAGAAGATAAAAGGCGCGGTCCAACCGATAAATGGAACGATCGCCGACAACGCGCCGAGCAGCCAGACGACAAGGCATGCAATGACTGCCTTTTTAAAAGCATCGCCAAACCCCTGCATTCGAACATCACCCTGAATTGTCTTCATCTCACCACTAAAATCTATATTTATGGATTGCAAACTCATAGTCTGACTCCCAAAGGATATTATTCTGTTAAAATAATCCTTTATACGAAAAGCTGACAGAATTGTTTTTTGAAGGTCTCATTAATATATAGAATTTATGGCCATTTCTTTCCCTTTCAAAGTTTTTACCAAAGCTAAGTTGCATACAATGTTTGTTAGCGAGATCAACGCGTTGAGTTTACGATCCTGATCCGCCGATCAGAATTCGACTGATCTTACGTTTTAATCAAGTGTTTTAAGGGCTTTTGCTTCAGGATTTGCGGCGACATTACCGAATGATTATGAAGAACACAAAACCGGGGGGAATAAATATGATCTCCGATCATTATATCGACTATGGAACTCTTTTCCAGGTACTGAGCACTCTATCCTTATTTCTCATACTGCTGTGGCGTGATAGCCGCGAGCAGTCGCAAAACGATGAGGAGTTGGAGTCGACACGCTTTTCTCTTGAGATGGCTGAAGATGCTGTTCAAGTCGGTATATGGAATTTTGATATCAACAATCGAATCGTCATCGGCACGCACTTCCACGATCAGCTCTACGGTGTAAAAGAGAAGGTCGAATTTTGGGAGCTAAATTCGATAATCAACGCGATACATCCCGATGATCGAGAGGTATTTATCGCCCGGACTCAGGAAGCACTCGCAGGAACAACGCTGAGCTACGCAATGGAATATCGCGTCGTCTGGCCCGATTCTTCGATTCACTGGCACAGCGTCATGGTTCGCTTGAAACGAGATGAATTCGGACATATCACGCACCACCGAGGGATTACCTATGACTCGACTTCCGTACATGATGTAAAAAAGGAACGAGAGCAGCTTGAGATTCGCGAAAAGGCAGCGATGGAATCGCTTCGTTTGAAATCAGAATTTCTCGCGAATATGTCTCACGAGATACGTACACCTATCAACGGCGTGATGGGAATGACGAACATTTTGCTCGACTCGGGTCTGTCGCTCGAACAGCAAGAGTACGCCCATGCTATCAAACGATCGGGTCAGTCCTTACTTGTGGTGATTAACGATATCCTCGACTTCTCTAAGATCGAGGCCAACAAACTTGATTTTGAAGAAATACCTTTTTCGCTTGGTCAAACCATGGATGACGCGCGCGTCTCGGTTCGCTATGAAGCGGAGAAAAAGAACCTGCTCTATAAATGTGAGATCGATCCTTCCATTCCCTTATCGATTATGGGTGATCCAGGTCGCCTGCAGCAGGTACTGACGAACTTGTTATCCAATGCAATGAAGTTCACGGCCGAAGGTCAAGTCAGTGTACGCGTCAGTAAAATCCTGGAAGAAGCGGATAGTGTCAAAATTCGAATTGAGGTGCAGGACACCGGCGTGGGGATCTCCGAAGAAGCGCGTGCTCGTTTATTTCAACCTTTTCAACAAGCTGATAATTCGACAACGAGAAAATATGGTGGCAGCGGGCTTGGGTTATCGATTTGTCGCCATCTGGTTGAAAGAATGAACGGTGAAATGGGCTTTGAAAGCGTCGTCGGCGAAGGGTCTACCTTTTGGTTTACAGCGAGCTTTCAAAAAACTCAGCCGAAAACAGAAGCCGAGTTGGCAGAAGAATCTTTGCCGACAGTAAATGACAATGGACTGTCAGTGGCAACCATCGGCCGTAGACATATCCTTATCGCCGAAGATATTCCTGTGAACCAGATCGTGGCCATACGTATGATCGAGAAGTTAGGGCACGTCGCTCACGTGGTCGGCAATGGCCAAGAGGTTCTGAATGCCCTTTATCAAGCTGATTACGATCTCATTCTAATGGATTGCCACATGCCTGAGATGGATGGTTACGAAGCGACGTCTGCAATTCGCCGAAGCACAACTTTACCTAATCCAAATATCCTCATCCTAGCGATGACGGCCAACGCTATGAAAGGGGACAAGGAGCGCTGCATTGAAGTGGGCATGAACGATTATATTTCTAAACCTATCGAATCAAAATCACTGCAGCGCACTCTGAATAAATGGCTTTCTACTGTCCCTATGATCGATCGCTAAGAAAGATCACTTTCGGACCGAATCAGCAAAATCCGGGCGAGCTGGCCCCTTCAAGAACAACTCTTTGATCACTTCGCCTTTATCGCCAAGGATCTCGATACGGTAATAACTTGCTGATTCGGTTGTATCCATGAGTTTTGCGCGTGCCGGGAAATGAGTCTCGGCAAAGCCGAATTGGTCAGACACAATCTCACCTTCAAAGTTTCCTTTCGTTGTCTGATGAAAACCTGCCCATAGAAATGTTTGGCTCTTAAGCAGGCCAAGATCGCTTAAATCAAGTCTTAGGTAAAACTCCTCACCGTGATCCCAGATGCTAGCCGAGGTCGAAGTTTCGAAGACTTTGGCAGGATGACCCATGGCCGAAGCCCGAGTTGTGGCGATAGAGGTCAAGAGAAAGATACTTATGAGTGCTAATCTACGCATAAAAACTCCTTAAAGACTTGAGATGACGGCTCTTCAGAGCATTAACGAAAGATTTGCGATAACACAAGCGATCTGCTAATCTTTCCGAGAATTTACGCTTTGGAGCATGCTCATGAAATATCTCATCGCTTTGTTGTTAAGCCTCACCCCCGCGCTCTATGCCGCCCCAGTCAAGACTTCTATACCCGGCGAAGAAACTGCAATTTTTGCAGGTGGCTGCTTTTGGTGTCTGGAATCGGAATATCAAGAAATCAACGGCGTAAAGAGCGTCGTCTCAGGTTACATAGGCGGCTCGAACAAAAATCCGACTTATAAAGAAGTCGGAACAGGAAAGACAGGTCATGCCGAAGCGATTCGGGTGATATTCGATCCTAAGAAAGTTTCGTTTGAAAAGTTGCTTGATCTCTACTGGCGTGAAGCGGACCCAACGGATGGCGGCGGGCAATTTGTCGATCGCGGTAGCCAGTACCGCACCGAGATCTTCTATACCACCCCAGAGCAAAAGAAGATTGCAGAGGCTAGCAAAGCAGCTTTGGCAAAGTCGGGTCGGTTTACAAAGCCCCTAGTAACTCCGATCACCAAGGCACCGGAGTTTTATGAAGCCGAAGACTATCATCAAGATTATTATAAAAAGAATCCCTCTAACTATAAGCAATACAAAGAGAACTCAGGCCGCAAAGAGTATCAGGAAGATGTTTGGAAAAAGAAATGAGTGCTAATCCTCTCGAAGGTGTAACCCTTGAAAAGCTGCTCACTGAACTTGTGAATCATCACGGCTGGGAATTTTTGGGGCAGGCGGTACCGATCAACTGCTTTCTAAAAGACCCAAGTATCAAGTCGAGTCTTACGTTTTTGCGTAAGACTCCGTGGGCAAGAAAGAAGGTCGAGAATCTTTATATCGAACTCAAGAGTTCCGCATCATAGCTTATCCCACTCTGCGCGCCGAGCTGCGAGAAAACCTTGATTTCTCTGCTCAAAAAGTTCTTTGTAGGCGGCAGCGCCTTGAAAGGCGGAATTGCGCAGAGGCAACACATTCTTGACCATAATCTCTTCGGCCTCAGGCGCCTCCTTAAAGATTCTCATTACTTCCTCGATGAAATCTTTCAGCGGCATTGCATGGGGATCGCTCGCCTGACGTTCGCCCATAAGCGTTGTGGCGACATAAGGTGGTGCAATTTCCTTAACCCCGACACTCGTCTCTCTCAATTGAAATCTTAGGCTTTGTGTATATGAATGTATTGCAGCCTTCGTTGCACAATAAGTCGGTGTCATAGACAAAGGCAAAAAGGCTAAGCCCGAGGTCACGGTTATGATCGTCGAGGAGGGCTGTTTGAGTAAGTGTGGAAGAAGAGCGTTGGTGAGATAAATCGGTCCAAGTAGATTTGTGTGTACCGTATCTTCTGCCGTTTTGGAATTGTCACGTGTCGTGAGCTTCTCGTTTTGCATGATACCGGCGTTGTGGATCACCACATTTAAGGCGGGAAAACGCTTAAGCGCTTCCTTTGCGAGAATCTGCACTGACTCAAGGCTACCGACATCACCTTTGAGGATGTGCAGACCTTTGCTCTTGGCCGTCTCAAGTTTTGACTCGGACCGACCAACGGCGATGACCTCATTGCCGAGAGCTTTGAATGCTTCCGCTAGACCAAGACCAATTCCTGAACCACCGCCAGTGATAAGTATAGTGTTACCTGTCAGCTTCATCAAAAACTCCTTTGTGAAACGTTTGGTAGAAAACCTTTTTTCAATGCGTCCCAAATCAGAAGATTGAGCTGCAACTCATAAACATTCTGATGCCACGAGGCGATTGCGTTCCGCTTTTCGGCTTCAGCATCGATCAAGGGCTGGATGCCGATGACTCCCGTCTCGTAGAGCCGTCTTTGAGCATCATAGAGCTGTCCCGAAGCTTTGTAAGCCTCAATTGCTGCACCGAGGTTATTATAGAGGTCCTGAATGTAAACTTTGATGCGCGTGACCTCGGCCTCGGCCGTATACTTGGCCGTTGCACTCTGCGCATCAGCCATGAGTTTTTCTGCAGCAGACGCCTTATTTAAATGATCGAGTCGACGATCCCATAGCGTCCAGTTGAATTGAAGTTGGATAGACGAACCCGAACTGTTCACACGATTGTCAAAGTCATTCTCAAAGCTATAGTAGGTGCTGTTTTTTGAACGACTGAGCTGCGCTACGAAATCAAGCGATGGCAAAAATCGCTCGCGATAGCCTTGATCAAGGGTGATATCCGCGCGCTTGGCCACCGCTTCGGCGTTTCGTTCTTCAAAGGTTTTGACCTTCTCTAGGGTAAGGTTAGGCATCGTCTCTGGATAAGGGAGTATGCGGTTTTTCAAAAGATCCACATCGTTATTGAGTTCCGTTCTTTGATCGGAAGGACCGAGCAAAGTCGTGAGTCGCTCGCGTGCTTGGCTACTTTCGATAGCCGATCGGGCGGCCGATGCTTTAGCGGTGCTCTCTCGCATCGTCGTCGTATAGAGGTCGATTTTTCCGACTTGACCGGCATCGAGCTTTCTCTGTGCTAAGTTTCTCAAGTCTCTTGCATCTTCAAACGAAACGTCATCGATCAGTTGTCTCAAGGATCTAAAGTTGAACTCCAGCGCTGCCCGGCGGATAGAGAAATCGAGGTTCTCATTTTCGAATGCTTGGTTGTTTTCAGAAATAAAAAGATTTTGCTCACTGATGCCGATGCGCCCCGAGTCGATCCCACCGCGATAAAGATTCTGCCGAAGGGTAAGACTAAGATCGCGACCGTCCGAATGATTTTTCACGTTAGTGTCGGTGTCCTTGCCATCTTGACGAGAGGCATTGGCATTCACTGAGAGCAAAGGCTGATAATTTGCGACCGCAGCATCCTTTTCGGATTGGCGAGCCGCGACGTCGGCCTCTCGCTCCTTGACCGTAGGATAAGTTTTGACACCGACCGAGACCAAACGCTCAACAGCGGCCTTAGCTTCAGTCGAACCTTGACTGGACGAGGCACTATCAATGCCCAACTGCTCGGCGACCTTTTCCATTCGCGCGGTGTCTGCTAGCGAAGCCTCGGCCATCAGAATAGCCGCGAGGATAACTAATATATTCTTCATGCGTTTTATTCGCTCCTTAAAGCTTCAGACGGATCGAGTTTCGAGGCTCGAATTGCAGGCATCATTCCAAAGGTCATCCCGCAGAGGATGGCTGTTCCGAGTCCTAGTATTAAACCGGTTGGATTTAAGAGGAGCTGCGAAGGGATGATATCGGGTATTGCTAAATGCCCGAGGGCAGCAACGATGTTACAGAACACGGCGCCTATAAAAGTTCCGACCAGTCCTGAGAGCACACACAGCATCATACATTCCGCTAAAAACTGCCGGACGATATCCCGCCCACGCGCGCCGAGCGCTTTTCTCAACCCGATTTCTTTGATCCGTTCGGCGATCGTCACAAGCATGATATTCATAATGCCTATACCGCCGACGAGGATACACAGACCACCGATAAGCGTTGTCAAAGCCTGAAATATGGTTATGAAAAGCATGACCTTGCCTATGCTTTCTTCGGGAACTTCTGCTCGAAACGGATACTTGAGACCGGTTTTAAGCTTTAGATAATTTGCGACAGAGTCCGCTAACCAACGTTGAGGGACACCTTTGTTTGGAACAACGGAGATCCAGGTTGCTCGTTTTTCGGTGGTGTAATTCAGAAGAGTGGATAAGGGAATGAACAACTTCGAGTTAAAATCGTTGTCGCTAAAACTTGTATCTCGCTTCTTTAATATACCGATTATGGTGATAGTCGAATTGAGTCTTCCACGAAGGGCCACCTGCTCACCGATAGGAAAGTTCGGGTTGGTGAATCGATTCGGGTACTGCTTGGGAAACATGGATTCGGCGAAATCGGAACCGACAACTCCCACGAGTCCAGCTTTTTGAAATTCGTGAGGGGCTATCATCCGACCGCTGCCCAGCTTGAGACCTTGATCTATGAAGTCGGTAATCGTGCCGAGCGTATCCACTTTAATTTCTGAGGAGAGACCGCCGATTATAGCATTTTGACTAAAGTCTTGCCAAAGCAGCGAGATTCGGCCGTAAGGGGCGAAGGTCGCTTGCATCGACGGCAAGTCTTGTTCGACGTGAAGGCCTTGCCAGTAGCCGTTGGAGTTGGTGCGTGAGGCTTGATAATCAAGTCCCACATAAACTCGATCCGCACCGGCCGTGTCGAATATTTTGAGAATGACATCCTGCGCTGCCGTTCCGAGAGTGAGCATAGTCGTGATCGAGGTTACGCCTATAATCAAACCGAGACAGGTTAAGGCCGTGCGGAGTTTAGCCGTGAGCAGAGCTTGCCAGGCTTGATTGAGTGGGGCTGTCCATTGCCACTTAGAAAGGAGAGATATGTGGGGATGAAGCGTGGGCGAAAGATCGCTCGCATTCACCTCGGGCAAAGCTTTAGGCGCGGCTATTCCTTCTTGCGCTGTGTCGAGAACCACGCGCCCATCTTTGAGTTCGATTCGGCGTTTGGCAACCTTTGCGACCTCGGGATCATGCGTGATTAAAATCACGGTGCGGCCTTCTTCGTGAAGCTGTGCGAAGATTCGCATGACTTCGGCCGAACTTTTTGAATCCAAAGCCCCTGTTGGTTCGTCTGCGAGTACGATCGCGGGATCGAGCAAGAGTGATCGAGCGATCGCGGCCCTTTGCTTTTGACCGCCGCTGAGGTGAACAGGCAGCTTTTCCGCCTGATCGGCGATTCCAAGCCTTGTCATGAGTTCAAGAGCACGCGTGTAATAGCGATGACGCCCTTCGGCATCGAGCCGCGGCTGAAGGTAGTTGGAGGGCATGAGAATATTCTCAAGCACCGACAAGCGGGGCAAGAGATGAAACTGCTGAAAAACAAAGCCAATGCGTCGGTTGCGAAGAGACGAGAGATCATCGGGATCGAGATCGGAGGTGTTGGTTCCTTCGATCTTGAACACACCTTCTCGTGTTGTGGCTAGTGTGCCGAGAAGATTCATCAGGGTGGATTTGCCTGAGCCTGAGGCTCCGGTGATCGCAACAAATTCACCTTGATCGATTTTTAAGGTCAAGTCTTTAAGGGCTAAGAACGCACTTTCCTCTTCTCCGTATCGATAATTGAGGTTTTCAATCTCGATCAGAGTTTTGCCTTCGCTACGCTGCTGGTTCACTTGGCAGCCGCCTTCTGATCAGCCGATGCCTCAGCACCATTCTTTTCATTCAGAGGATCAAAGATTTGTGGCGAGGAGAAGTCGATCTCCTGAACGATGTCACCTTCCTTTAGCCCAGATAAAATCTGAACATCGGTGGCACTGACCGAACCTGTTTGTATGGGAATGAATTTATAGCCTTTGGAATCTTTCGCATCGGCGATGCGAACATAAGATTTGGTTGGCAGCATGAGGACCGATGACAAGGGAAGCGTTAGCGCGTTGTCCTGCTGAGCAAAGATGAGATCGACGGTCGCATTCATTTCGGGCAAGAGCCGACTGTCGCGTTGATCGATGGCCACGTAAGTATCGAAGTAAGTGTAGCCCGCTTTTTGCTCAGCCCTACCCTGCCCTCCAATCTGCTCAACTTTGCCTTCGTAAGATACATCGGGATACGCATCCAATCGAATCTTCACGGGTTGGCCTTTTTTGACAAAACGCAGATCGGTTTCCATCACTTTGGTTCGAACCTGGAGCTTATCCATATCGGCAACGACCATGACCATGCGCTCGTTGCTTCCGCCGATTTCCGCGGGGTTGGACGCTCCTGTTCCAAGGCCGGCGCCGCCCATTACGAAGTCGCCTGGTCTTTTGTCGACGAGTGTTACGATGCCCGCTGTTGGCGCTCGGACAAAGACGATGCCGGAGTTCTTCTCTTGGCCGGTTTGGGCCTTAGGGGTCTTGGCATTCAGGCCAAGGTTGGCCTCGACTACTGCGAGTCGCTCGCGAGCTGACACAAGCTCGATCTTAAGTTTCTCGACATCGCTCTCTTCTTTGGCAACTTGATCGATACCGATCAGGTCTTTGACAAGATTCTTGTTCTTAACGAGACGCGAGGCTGAATTGAGACTCTGCTCGAGCGTTCGCACTTCCGAGCGCATTTGCATGAGATCGGTTTGTCCACTCGCCTCAAGTTGCATCGTAAAGAGTAGATCGCCGGCACCTACTTTAGCGCCTTCTTTCACATCGAGAGCCACTATGCGACCGGACTGTTGGGCCGTGATCACCATAGTTTTCTCCGGTACAACTTTGCCCGAGAGCTGAAGCGATTGGACGATATTCTTTTTGGTAACTACGGCCGTTTTGATAGTGGAATCGACCTTAGGCCCGAAGGATTTGTATCCAAAATATCCAGCCACTATAAGGGCAACCAAAACAATAGCCGTCCTAGCGGGGTGACGTTTTAACTTGTGAAGGAAGGCGACGGGAAACGGCATAATCTGGGGCCTTTATATGAACGAAATCAAATGGTTATTTGATCGTCAATATTTCTATCACAGACTAGTGTGCAATGCAAGGTAGTTTAGAATTCGTGAGTCGGTCAATTTTTTGTTGTGAGGTTGGGATGAGGAGCTGATGGTTGTTTAAAATATTAACGTTGGATTTTTGTGATACCCGGGCTGTGTTATGGGATCGTATTTTTTGACGTTTAGAAATCGGATCTGGGAGATGAGCATAAGCCCAATTGAAATTAACTATTAATTAGCATGAAAGTGTCAACTTCAATTGGGGGTCATGCTCAAAATTTAAAGCGGAGCAAGATAAACATAATCCACAGGACTGGCAAAAATCATCCCATCCTCAACAATCTGATCAATCTTCTCCCCGCGAAAATAAGTCTCATAAGCGGCATCGTTCCCAACAAAAACTTTCAACCAAGGAACAACAAGCGCAGAAATCTCCTGATGTTTGTTCCCGATATTAAGCGGACCGAAGTGATCGTTACCATTGATATTGGCAAACGCTCGCGGATAATCACCCGACAGTCCTTGAAAAGCCGACAGAACCAGTTGCGAAAGAGCTACCGTATCCTTGTTTCCCGTAATAAACAAAACAGGTGCCTCAATTGCGCTAACGATTGGACGATAAGCATTCATCGGCACAACGGCCTTGATCCGAGTTCCTAACTGCTTCGCTGCGATAAGGCTCCCTGCCCCACCAAACGAATAACCTGTTAAAGCCAGATTGCTCAAATCTACTTTCCCCGCCAACACTCCCGTAGATTTAGACGATTCTCGCGTAAGGGTTTCAATCGCTCCAACATGACCCTTAGCCCAATTCCCTGCTTCCGTCGCAACCGGATCGATCGGCGTAAAGGCTATCGTAAGTATCCCATGACTAGCAAGACGCTCAGCGAGCCAAGAAATATCTTCTTTCCTGTTGCTATAACCACCGCAAAGAGTCGTTGCAGGAAACGGCCCCTCACCTTTCGGTAAATAAACAACAGCGGATTGGTAGCCTGCATTTGTAAGGCTCGTCGTTACTTTCGAAAACGCATAAGGACCTTTCACCGTAGGATCAGCGACTTCTGCATACGCGTGAGTCGCCAAGATCAAACACATGTTACTAAACAAAACAGACAGCAACCATTTACGCATATTTTGTCCTATTTTCTAAGAGGTTTCTACTAGCGGTAGAAAACCTGACTCGCAATAAATTTACCAGAAATTTTTTTTGAATAGAAAAAAGCGACACCTAACTAAGGTGCCGCCTCCAAAAATCATGTCAATCGTCTAAACAATCAAACACCAGCAGAATCAGCGATATCATTCCCTGCGATGTAACCAAAGGTCATAGCCGGTCCGATAGTCGATCCCGCTGCCGGATAACTATGCCCCATAATGGAGGCACTCACGTTACCCGCTGCATAGAGACCTTCGATAGCCGATCCATTCGCACGAAGCACGCGAGAGCGACTATCAGTACGCACACCGCCCTTAGTACCCAAATCGCCTGGAACGATCTTGAACGCGTAGTAAGGCGCGTTAGAGAGTTCCGCAAGAGCCGAATTCGGTTTAATCGCGGGATCCGTATAATAACGATCGTAAGCGCTATCGCCACGCTTAAAATCCAAGTCCTTACCTGCTCGGGCAAATCCATTAAAGCGATCTATCGTCGATTGCAATGCATCCGCAGGAACACCGATTTGCTCGGCAAGTCCCTCAACTGATCGATCTTTAAACGCAACCCCGGCTTCAAACCATGCCTTAGGCAAAGGAAGAGCCGCAAGCACATCTTTGAACAGATAACGGTTGCGATAAGTCTGATCTGTAATCAACCAAACCGGCATCGACGCCGGATCTTTATTCTGATCGTACATTGTATGAACAACATCGGTGTAAGGCGCACCCTCATTCACAAAACGAACGCCCTCACCGTTAACCAAAATACTACCCGGCAATGACCGCTCAGCTAAACAAAAGTAAGGTCCATCAGGCAGAGGAATCGAAGGCCCCCACCACGCATCATCCATCAAATCAAGGGCAGCGCCAGCGCGTTCGCCTGCGAGTATGCCATCCCCCGTATTCGATTTCGCACCAACGGTCCAATCGATTCCAATCGGTTGCTTCTGATACTGATTACGCATGGAAAGGTTATGATCAAATCCACCCGAGCTAAGAATAACCCCTCGCTTTGCTGTCAGCAAAAGCGTCTCGCCATCGCGCTCGACCGTAACACCCGTCACACGACCCGCATCGTCAAATTGAAAATCGACCAGCGGAGTGTTCAACCAAACAGGAACCTTTGCATCGATCAAACCTTTACGAAGGCCAGCGGCCAGAGCTTGACCCATAGTCAAAGGCTTCTGTCCTAGCAAAAGAGCACGAGCAAATCGCGCTACACTTTGTGCAGCGACACCAACGCCTTTAGCACTCACAGCGACGAGGTTCAGCCATTTGTAATCGCCTCCGAATACGACAACGCCAGGAGGCGTCGGTATATAAGGAGCATTCAGATTCTTCAGCTCATCGCCGAGAATCTTACCGTTAATCTGCTCCGGCTCAAGAGAACTCCCGTTCGGAAGACCACCCTCAAGCTCAGGATAGTACTCCGAGTACCCTTCCATAAACCGAAACTTCAAAGGGCTATTGTTCATCACAAACGAGATCATGCTAGGGCCATTAGCTAGAAATGCCGTTTGCTTTTCTTTAGAGCTTTCGCCCGCCACAGCCTTCTCAAGATAAATCGCTGCTTTCGAAGGAGAGTCGGGAACCCCTTCAGAAAGGATAACTTCATTATTTCGAATCCAGATCCCTGCACCCGAACGTGCCGTCGATCCACCAAAGACTTTGGCCTTTTCAACGACAAGGACTGACAGACCGCGTTTAGAAGCGGTTAAAGCCGCCGTCATACCCGCAGCACCGCACCCGACGACGATAACATCGTATATATTATCTTCGCCAGCCGCCTTTGCCTCGCTCTCAAACTTGCCCGAAAGCAAGCGAGAGAAGGAAACGGCTGCACCGGCCAAAGCTGTATTCTTAATCAGCTGACGACGATTCTTGGAACGATCAAAACTATTTTTTTGAGAAATCATATTTTAACACTCACACAAAATCTTCAGCGATGATGTTAGCAATATTACGTTCAGCCAACGCAGAGATAGTAAACGAAGGGTTCGTACAAGCCGAGCTGCTTGGCATAAACGAGCCGTCATTTACATAGAGACCTTTGTAGCCTTTCACGCGGCCGTAGAAATCTGCGGCCTTACCCATGACGACGCCACCCAGCGGGTGATAACAAATATCGTCTTTCACTTTGTCTTTAAGATAAGTGAGGAGAGAAGTCGTAACTCCACCGCTCGTCTCGTTCATCTTATTCATCGTCGCCATAAGAGCTTCGTTGATCTTCTCTTGCCCTGGATCGTTCTTAGGCCAATCGATAGTCACGCTATCGCTCGACGCGTTGTAAACGAACTGACCTCGAGTCGGCGAGATACCGATTCCGAAGTAGAGGAGTCCGAAGATATCGAGACCGAGTGGTAGCTGCGGATGTTCGATAAATAATGGGCCCAAAGGGTTATCGAGATCGCTGATACCAACCGAAGGAGGACCTGCTTGCCAGCGACCGGTCGACTCTCCAACACCTAGACGAAGAGCGTAAACGTTACCGTTGTTGCCCCAGTTTTTACCGACTTCATCATTCAGTCGAGTCAGGCCACCTTTGGCTTTAGCCTTAACGAGTAGACTCGTTGTGCCGATCGTTCCCGCCGACAGAATCAACTTCTTACAGCTAAAGCTTCGATAAGCAATAACTTTGCCGTCTTTATTAAGCTCATGCGTTGAAATGAGGTAAGTGCCATCGGCATTTTCAGCGATATCCTGAACCTGATGCAAAGGTCGAACGTCGAGACGTCCGGTCGCTTCCGCTTCTTTTAGATAGCTGTTATCCAATGTGGATTTCGCACCGCTGTTTACGCCATAAACGGCTTCGCCATGGATGAGAGAAGGTTCAACGCTACCATCGAGTTCGCCGCGTACTGTGTCCCAGTTCGTGCCTGTGTTCAAATGTTCCCATTTGAGATCAGCTTTTTCAGCCTGCGCTTTCGCCACACGCACGTGACGATACGGATCAGAGGCTTCGACGTCGGCGGGAATCGTGCCGCGATTAAGCTTTTCAGCAACGATATCGTAATAAGGCTGAAGTTCGGCAAAAGGAATTTCTTTAGGAAACACGAGATTGTAAATTTTCTCTTCAGGCTTCGCGAGTATCCCACCGTAAACGATAGAGCCTCCGCCGTAAGCCGCACCACTCACAATCGTCTTGCCTGCCAATTGACGACCTTGAAGAACACCCGTTGTTTTAGGAATAGGCAAAGGCGGGCCCAAGGGAATTACCGTTTTGTAACTCAGCCAGGTGCTTCGTCCGTCGGGATAGAGATTGTAGGAGAACCGGCGTTCGCCTTTCGCCAGCTTTTGATCCCAGCGACGGCCTTGCTCGATCATCAGCACCGAAACGCCTTTTTCGGTGAGACGGTGGGCACTGATGGCTCCACCGAATCCACTGCCGATGATCACGACTTCATGCTCTTCAGTCGGAAAACGCTCAGGAACTGAGCCAAAACTAAAGGCGCGGTCGGCGGTTAAAACCGCGGCACCGGCACCCGATACTCTTATAAAATTACGACGTGAGACGGAGGCGTTTGCCTCTGGCTTTTTGTTCACAAAATATCTCCTGATGTCCAAGTGGGGCAATAGGGCTGCAGAGCCCGAAAGCCTTATCACCATCGAGCTTTGAGCTATATAAGTAAACAAAACCGCATATTCGTATGGTGACAGAACATAAACTTTTTTTGCTAAAAAACAGAAGCGGCCGCGAAGAAAATGTCTTTCCGCAGCAGTTGTTAAGAATTACTTGGAGATACCGGAAAAGGGTCTTCCAAAGAAACTCATGACATAGCCAACATTGGCGCTATTAGACGAGACGGGGTTACGTAATACCCTCCGAGATTTCGGGAGGTAAAGGCAACCACAGCTTTTTCTCTCAACTTTTTGTCCATATGTACCGATTAGGCAGTAGGTGGACTGCGACCTTTACAGTAAATCTGAACAATTTCAGCAGGGTCTACCATTCACAGACTAGAGCATTAAAAGGGGTTTCGATGTTATCTCCGAGATGGATTCGCCACGGGTTGAATCAGGCCTTGTCCGCGGCGGCCATGAGTAGCCTTTTGATCCTTGTGCAGTGTACGAACGCACCTGAGCGCGTTTCAACGAAGAATAAGAATACAGGTTCAAATTCCGACTCGAAGCAAGGCGATGACGAGAATGGGGAAACTGAAGACATTGCGCCGACAAAAATCAGTGATTTAAACGAAGACACACAGAACAAGGTTTTCCTTGGCATTGTGGACAAAGCAGCTAATGCTTCGACCTGCTCAAGTGACAATCAAAGTCGGCCTTCCATTCGTATTTTAACCCGTGTTGAATACAAGGTCTCCGCCGAGGCTTCCCTCGGCCTCAAACTCGATTCGGCTGTCATGGAAAGCGTCTTGCCAGTGGAAACGCCAAAGCTTGGCTACGATCATCTTCGTGACTTTAACGTTTTCTCTCCGGAACGAATCGAGAGCTATATCAACGCGAACGAAATTGTCGCAAAACAATTCGTTAAGGAAAAAGGCGACACCGTTCTTAAGTGTAACGGCGGCACCGCGAAGGCGTGTTTTGAGACTTGGCTGACGGCAGCTTTGCCGGTGCTTTGGCGAACGGAAGTTTCATCTGCCGACGTCGTTGCTCACGGCACCCAGTTCATGACCTACGGAGGCAATGCAGAAGCCTTGCAAGTCATGGTCGAACGCCTGCTCTTGTCTTATCAGTTCCTCTATCGCCGCTCTATCGGTGAGGCAGGTCAACTCTCGAGTTGGGAAGTTGCTTCGGCTCTTTCCGATACTCTTTGGGCCGCTCCTGTTTCAACGGAGCTTGCTGCTTTGGCGAAAAGCAATAAGCTACAGTCGAAAGCGGATATTCAGGCTCAGATCGCTTTGATGATCAAGGACAAACGATTCTATGATGGCATTAAACGTTTTGTCGATAGCTGGCTTGGCACACAAGCTCTGAAAACCAAATCGTTCACGGCTGAAAATGCAAAGGTCGATAATAACGTTCGTACCGACCTTTTGAACGAAACAGCCGATTTCTTCTACTATCTGGTTCGCAATGATAGCGATACCATGAAGGGAATTTTCACATCGAATTTCTCGGTGGGCACCGACGTCATTGCACAGGCCTACGGCCTTCAGACGGAAGCGATTCCGGCCACCGCTCTCGGTGGATTGAATGCTCAGAAGAAAAAGATTATTCATCCGGCAGATTCCGCAGCGGGAATTCTGACTCAACCGAGTCAGATCATAAGCATGAGTAATCCCGATAGTTCTGGAGTTTCCAAACGAGGTAAAGAAATCCTATCGCACTTTATGTGTAATCTTCTCATCACACCTCCTAACCTCAATACCATAGTTGCTATGACTAAGTTTGATACGAACTTGAGTAAGGTCGAGGCTATCAAAGCCGTCACCGATCGCACCGGTTGCGCGGAATGTCACAAGGTCATCGACGGTATAGGCGGCGGCTTCGAAAGCTTTGGTGCAGCTGGTCTACAGCGATCCTTAGATGATCACAAGAAAGCGATTTCCGGTGCTGGTGAACTCTTCTCGGTCAGCGGCAAATCTTTGGGAACATTTAGTACACCCGCGACCATGGGGGCCCTCATGGCGAGTAATAAAGAAATCGAACTCTGTATGGTTGTTCAAGCGTTCCGCATGGTTTACGGGCGAATGGAGCGAGAAGAAGATTCTTGCACGATCGTGAGTGCTCACAAGGCAGCCAGCGAAGGAAATTTCAAATTTAACAAAGTACTGTCGTCGCTCCTCAGCGAAAGCAGTTTTCTTCAGCGCAAGAAGGCAGGTGATAAATGAGCAGTATGAAGGTCTCACGACGGACGTTTACTCGTTATGCCAGTCACTCAATGATCGGCGCTGCTTTGATGCGAACTTTTGCCGAAACCCAAGCGTTCGGACAAGAGGGTATGCTCAAGCTCATGATTTGCACGAGTCCAAACGGACACTTCGATACAGCGACAACTCGCGGTGTTTTTCAATCGAATATGGATGCAGCCGTCTTTAATAAGTATGTCTTGAGCCTCGATAAGTTCAATAGCGCTCAGACATTTTCAACGTCCTCATCCGTCGGTGATTGGCACGGAGCCCAAGGTGGATTGTTGAGCTTTCGAGACGGCAAAGGCGATGGCGCTTCATTTTTTGCGAGTCTGAATAATTTGAAGAAAGTTCACATGTCGGTAGAAGTGAGTCAGGCTTTGGCCCGTGATTCGGCGGGAGGAATACTCCCCTCCCTTCAAGACCCTGCGGCTGCTATGCGTTCGATCTTCGGAAATAATTTTATTAATGTGAACAACACCGATCTCGCCCTAATCGATGCGGGCAAGAAAAATATTCTTGATCCAAACCTCGACGATGTTAAGGCTATCAAAAAACGTTTGGGCGCAGACGGCGTGATGTTTGACGACTATATTGCGTCGCTGCAAGAGATGTATAAGCGCTTTAAGAAAACGGATCCTGTCGTTGATCCTATGAACCCCGATCCAAATATGCCGGATCCAGGCACACCGAATAAGGCGCCCTCGTGTGATCGCGCGGCAATGGCGACGACGGGCGATAAAAAAGCGATGCATCAAGGTATGCTTGATGTGGCTTTTCAGATTCTGGCCTGTGATTTAGCGCAGATCGTTACAGTCGCCTATCTCGATAACCTATCCGAGCCCGAACATTCGGGCGTGATCCACTCAAAGCCTGGTGATGGTGGAGCTGCGTTCCGCGAAGTTCTTGCCGAAACCCAGGGTCGTATTGCAAAGATGGCGAATAGACTTGCTGCCGGTGGCAGCACAGTTTTGGATCGCACCGCGATTATGTATCTAAGTGATGGTGGCGCGCACAATGTAGCTGGTAAGTGGGATACCGGTCATCCCTCGCAGACGATTCCAGCCGTGATCGTGGGTAAATTAGGTGGGGCGATCAGTAAGTCGGGTTCCTTGGACTGCGGAAATGCGACGACTCGTCAGCTCTGGCGTTACTTCGCGGATGTGATGGGCGGTGGTAAAGCCGACCTGGGTCCTATCGGTGGTAAAGATGTGAAACCGTTTGCCGTTTAATTTTTTGGTAAAAAAATGAAGAAGCCTCTTGCAAAGGATGCAAGAGGCCTTTTTGATTCAGACAGATTTCTAAAACCCAGACTTAATAGATAGTCCAGATCTGAGCGTAGTCGCTACCGTTGCAGGACTTGATAACAGTTGCAGCGCCGTTGTAGTACTGATTGAGCGAGAGACATTTGCCCGGAGCGCGACGGCTCTCGATTTGGTAATTGCCGCCAGCTGCAGGACGGAAGTTCCACTCTTGGTCAGGGTGAACATTACAGCCGTATACGTTGGTTTCCTTGAAGTCGTAGCTGTCTTGGACGTTCAAACAGTTGTTCCACTTAGGGCTACGGATTTGGAAGTAGTTACCTTCGATGCGAGTGATGTCGTAGATTTGATCAGGGTGGTTATCGCAGGTGTAGATCGAGTTCGGTAGTTCCCAGTCAAAGCGTTGTTGGTTCAAACAGAAGTTCGAGCCCGCGTTTTTGAGGTGAGCACCGTAGCGACCGCTAAAGCCTGTGTCTTGAGGAGCATCGCAACCAAGAAGTTCGCGGAAGCGATTGATTTTCCCTTGGATTGTTTGGAAACGGTTTTTAAAGTCCCACGCATTTGACAAAGTCTTGTCGAGGTCAACAAGGCTTAGGCCGATGGAAACGTATGAAAGCGCATCTTTAGAAACGGTGCACGCTTGATTCTGAAGATTGCGGGCGTATGGGTAGTTGGTCCAGTAGTTATCTAAAGCTTCGACGCTTAGGGCGGCGGATTGGTTTTGGCGCGACTGAACTTGTTGAAGAACGTATAGAACGAGATTGTCCCCTTCGCCGCTCAGAGCAACGATGTTACCCGCAGACATTACACCGTACTGACTTGAGTCGGCATATCCCAAAGCGCTAACAAATTCGTTGGTTGTTTGGCCCGCTTCGTCTGAAGCTTTGGTGGCCTCAAGCCAACGTGTGTATTCGTCACCTGATTGCGCCTGTGCTGTTGTGCACAGAGCAAATGCCAAGGAAAGTGCAGCGAAAATTTTCTTACCGAGTAACATTCTATATCTCCAGTTGAGCTATTAAAGGGGACTAAAGTCCCGGCAGTGTTGAATTAAGAACAGGCGTAGGCTTGCTTCGCTTTTTTCACTAGGCGACTGAGCGAATCGATACCTGTTCGCCACGCGGTGGCTTTGTTATCGGGTAGACCAAGAGCGAGGTCAGCTGACGCAAGGTCAATGCTCACGTCGCCAAGAGTGGAACAACCAAAGGCCAAGTTAAACTGAGTGTCCACGCCTTTGTCAAAACCCGCGAAATAATCGCTGGCGGACGAGAAGTCTTTCAAGACATCTTTCAAGACGAGAGCAGCTTGCGCCCGATCGCCTTCATTTACGACAGACTGATCGCAGAAGCTACAGGTTTCGGTTTCTGGCGTATTTTCTTCGTCATTCGCAACAGCGGCTGCGCTAACTGCGGCCGTACCTAGGAATGTATTGAGAGTGGCAACGATCTTTTTTGCTTCGGCATGGATAGGTGCAAACTTGGAAACGGAAACAGCTGCCACTTTCGGGCCTAGTTCTTTCTGCAATTCGACCACATCAGCAAAGTGAGATTTCTCAGCGGCCGGCAAGGTTTTGCCCGCAGCAGTGACGAAAGACTCTATCGACGTTAGATCGGAAACGACGTCAGCCACGGCTGTGCGAGCTACATTGGCAGCTGCAACAGTGCTAGCTTCATCCAGCAGAGTCGGCAGAGCAGCGACGACGCTCGCGTGGCTTTTCTCAAGCGAGGCGAGACGAGTATCAAGGTTGACAACTGATTGAGGAACTGCCTTGAACTGATTCACATACTCTTTAACAGCTTCAAGCGCAAAACTTGAACGAACGACCTTGTGTGCGCTCTCTTCGGCAGCCGATGCTTTGATTGCTGCGAAGGCAAAAGTTTGACTGCTTAGGACAGCAAGGCCCATAGTCGAAAAAACGATGCGTTTTAACTTCATTGGATTTATCCCTTAAGAAAATGATTGGTTTCTGAGAACAAGCAATGAGTGACGAAAAAAGAAGGAGAGGAACATCCTTTGGGATATTCCTCTCACTCCGTTCAAATCAAGGGCAGCCAGCTTCGAAGCGAGAATCTTTAAGATCCTTTCTTGTAGCATCAACTTTGCTTCGCCATTGTGGGAAGGTGTTCTTTGGGAAACCCAATGCGAGGTCGGCGCTGGCGAGATCGATGCTTGCATCGCCAGTATAGCTACAGCCGAATGCAAAGTTAAAGTTAAGCGCCTGTCCTTGTGCGTAGGCACTCAAGTGATCACTTGCCGTAGTAAGGCTTGTCGAAGCTTCGGTTAGGTATTTGAACGCTCTGTTGAGTCCATCGTCAGCTTCATTAACTGATCCTTCATCACAAAAGCTACAAGCGATTGGGCCAGTTGAACTTGGAACTCCCGAACTGCCAGGTGCTGAGCTACCACCTGATCCACCTGCTTCGCCTGCAAATTTTGCAAGTTCTTCGCTGTAGATGACTCGTTTAAGTTCTTCTACAGAACCTTGAGATTGGTTGACCGTGTTGAGCAAAAGATAGCCGTCTTCTGCAAATGCGTGGTTAGAAAGACCAGAAACGAGACCAAGTGCCAAAATCGCTTTCTTGAAAGACATGAGATACTCCGAGTATTTGAAATTTTGAAGAGACATTAAAGCTGTGTTTAAAGGATTCGAACCGATTCGCAATATTGCGAATTAATAACAGAAAGGAAGCAAAGTTTTGATCAAGCGAAGTTTTGTTTCGGTTAGATCGAAAGTTTGTGGGCGAGCCACACCAATGACAGGAAATGTCACTGCCGCTTTTGCATTAGGAATATCACCCAAAACTGAGTTTGTGAGGTCACAAGCTAGACGTGCCGAGTCGTAGCCAGCTGGTGAAGGAATTTGACCAGCCGCTAGTTGGCCGAGACGGCCGATTTCTGCCGATTTCTGCGAGATAACGAGTAGGTGTTGAACCACCAACTTGTCGTTTTCTTCAACAGTGCCTTCATCTGTGCAGAACGAGCAGTCGCCTTGCGGAGCAGCAACTTGAGGGTTTTGAATGTACGCGATCTCGTTGTTGAGATCTTGAACGAGGCTGTTCGCTACGGAGCTAGCGAAGTTGAGTTTTTGAACAACTTCGTAGTGACCGTTGTCTGGATTGAAAATTTCTGCGCTAGAGCCATGCGCAGAGGCTTGAGTCGAGAGGACTGAAGCAAAGAGAGCGAGAGAAGCAAGTTTCGAAAGCGTTTTCATATTCGAGATTCCTTGTTTGTGCCTTTTGGGCAGCGATCTATTGTTCTGCGACTCACTCAGATTTAGCCAGTGGCTGTCTTCGTTTCGTCTCATACTAAGAGGTGTAACGACCGGATGAATTATTGCTAAGCCGATCAATTATTTTCTCAAAAAACTCAATGAAATCATATTGGCGCATTAGTTTTGCTAATTCGCATTGATAACGTCAGAGCCTAATCCTTGAGCACTCAATTCCATTTGAATTTCATTTAAAGGGATAGCGCGATTGAAGAGAAAAGTTGTCGACCGTACTTTTACGCACTCGACGAACTTCTCAGTGCCGATCTCGATTTTATATTTCTCTGCGCACTCTCTCTCAGCAAGTTCAACCGTAGTCTCGCTACGACCATGTTCATTATAAAAGGCTGTTGAATTCTCGAAGACGCCTTGTCGATGCAAACCTACAGGCACGCCGGTCGCTGCGGATATCAAGAGGCCGGCCGAGGAACCGCCCGCCGAATCACAGGTATGTTTCATCTCATTTGGCACGAGGGCTTCAACTGAGCAGTTTGTCGAACGGGTGAGCGGCATATCATTGGGGTAAGAGAGTAGTGTTAAGGGCTGACCGATAGCGGGAGCCTCGACCAGGTTCATATCCATATGAGTGCGATCGCAGAAATCGTCGGTCAGTGCGAGTAGAGCAAAATCGAGAGTCTTCGAGACATACCGAACCTCAAGGTTAGCACTCAAGCCTTTCGTCGGCTTGTCGTCCATCCTCGTTTTACCATCGAATTGAAGGTAGAGGTTGCCCGCGAGATCAACCGCTTTTATCGGCTTTTGGCCTTCGCCTTCCTTTGCAATAAAGTCTTTGCTGAAGTAGAGATCAACATAATCGGTTTCTGACTTCATCTTCACGCAGTGGGCGTTGGTCAGGACAAAGCGTGGACCGATCTGAATGCCTGTGCAGGTTTTATTGATCGCAAGGCTCTTGCCTTGTTCATCCACAGTCATAATGTAAATTGCTCCGACACTACGTTCGAGGCTGGTGCTTAGATCTTTGTCTTCAAGAATTTGAACATCGTGAGCCCCAAAGAAAGTTTTCAGAGTAGAACTCTCTTGCGTGTCACACGCAGTCAGCATGATAGCGAATAGAGGCAACGCTTTCAGAACATTTGCAGTGCGCTTTCGCAATATCATTAGCAATCCTTTCTCTGAAGTATAAATGGGCGAGACTCGAGGAAGCGGTTGAATGCCATATCCATCTGGGATAATCAACTTCGGTTTTCATTATGATCAGATTTCTAAACACAGTGGCTTAGCGCCTTAAAATAGGCTGCACAAACAGCCGAAATTACGAAGGAATAGATTTTGACTCACAATATGGCTTATTCAGTAATTATAAAATTTTTGTTGCTCGCCTTGAGCGTGTGCACTTACTCATGTCGGTTACATAAACCGCTGAGTGCTGTTTCGGGATATGTAAATGCCAAGCAGGACTTCACGCTTTGGCCGGATGCTGGACATATTCCGGTGTGTTGGGAGGCATTTGATAAGCCTTCGTTTGCACCTATTTTATCGCTGTCGGAGGGTGGATTGCCGAAGGCGTATAGCGTGTCGGTTGGGGCTTTGAATGCGGCGGACGTTCGTTATAAATTTGCTTCGGCAGAGGATCCTTCCTGTGAGGGGGTTGATGGGTATGTGAGTCTTGAGAGTTCTTCGCTAGTCGTTGAGCTGGGCGAACTGGATGCAGTGACTCTTTGTTTGGAAGGTCGGAATGCGGATTTTGTTGAGCGATTGAAATTTGAGCTGCGCGTAAGTGATTTTTCTTTAGGTGTTGATGGTAAAGGGGCAACTCGGATTTTTCCGCCGACGGATGAAAGTCGGAAGGTGGTTGAGACGAAAGTGGTGGCAGAATTTGCGAGGGCGGGTCTTCATTTAACGGGTTGGCAAAAGTGTGAGGATTCAAGTTCGGGGATTCGTATTAAGGTGGGATATGAAGGTTTGGATCGAACCCAGGCGATCGGCAGGATGCTGGATGGGATTCCGTCGGGGATGTATCTGAACTGGGGGAAATCGTGTGGTAAGGATGTGAGCGCAGAGCAGTGCATGACGAATACCGCGCTTCATGAGATGGGCCATGCCGTTGGGCTGCTTCATGAGATGAATCGACCGGATCATGACGAGTGCAAGAAGGATCAGACTGAGGGGAAAGGTGAGGCGAAAGCGTTGCTTTTGGGGCCTTATGATTCGAAGTCGATGATGAGTTATTGCCGTGACCGAAATGTTGAGGTGCTTTCGGATGGTGATGTGGCTGTTTTGAGTGACTATTATTCTAAGCCGATCGCGACTCTGTTTGGAAGCGGGGCCGCTATGAGTTCGGCGGATGATGCTTATTTTCTTGTGGGCGGTCAGGGCATTGCGGCTTATCGGATGCTTGTGACTACGGATGCTCGGGAATGTTTAGTTGAATCGGCTTATGGGATAAGCCAGCCGGTTTCTCAGATTTTGACTTTGGATCTGAGTTCTTTGCCGCGATCGGTGCGCGTTCATCTTTGTGTGCTTGGGCAGGGGGCGGCTGGGGAATGGCAGCCGATTCGGAGTTATTCGTCGGCGACTTGGATGCGAAGTGAGGTTCTTTAAGTTTTGGGATGGTGAAGGCTCCTCATCGCTGGATGGGGAGCCTTTTGTGTGAGTTGGATTGGGTTTATTGAGCGGCGCAGAAGGCTTGATCTTCGGGACTTAGTTGGTCGCGATAGGCGGATAGGCCTTGGCAGATTTTAGAGGCGTAGGTTGTTAGATCGAGGTCGAGGATTCGCACCTCGGAACGAACGTCGGCTCCGGAGTCGAAGGTTTTTGTTGCGTAGCCTAGGACTGCGAGTCGGTTGCCTTGTAGGGATATATTCTGCACCGACTTACTCTCGCCAAACGGTTTTACCGAATAGCGAGGTTCGCCATTTGCGCCTGTTACATGAACTTGGTTTACATGACTGAATGCGAGTTGTTGGCCGTCAGCCCACCAGGCGATTTTGGGAATCGAATCGATCACCGCCGGCAGGTTAGTTTCCGGAAGCTGTTGTCTGACGCCTTCTTTGTAAGTCCAGAACAAGGGCTTCTTGCCCCCGAAGAATCCGACCAGAGTTTGACCATCAGGACTGTAGCTAAGCTCACGAAGTCCTGCCGGCACTTTTTCAACGGTGCCTCGAGGTAAGTATCCCTGTGAGGTCAGTTCGAATTCGTAGAGGTTCTGTGTCTGATCCACATAAACGAGGTACTTCCCGTCGTTTGAGAGGAGGGCACGGCGCACAAAAATTTGCGCAGGCAGAGTCGTTGAATTCCATATTGGTGATGGTTCGCCTTTTAGAGTTAAGAACTGAAAGGACGGTCTCGATCCGTGACTTCGATAGGCAAAGATATGATCTTGGCCAGCCCATGGAAAGACTTTCAGATCACCGGGCACGGCTCGCACAGCGTCAAGCGACATCTCGGAAAGTAGATGCTGCTCGAGCCCGAACTGAAGAGTCCCTTGGTTTTCAGTTTGCGCCCAAACGCCGAAGAACCCTGCGCCTGCTGTCACTATGGTTTTGTCGTCTGACGAGAAAGCGGCAGTGCCTCGCCAAAAGGTGTTCGTAGCACTCCCGCTCAGTTTATAATCGTCAAGTTCACCGACAGTAAGACCCTTATCGTTCCAGACCATTGAGCGCCCATCTTCACCGGATGTTACGAAAAGCGATTGAGTTGAATTCCAAACGATATCATTAATTTCAATAGCCTTTAGAGAGTGGACGAATGAAACCAGTCGCTCGCCCAAAGAATTCCAAATTCCACCAAAACCACCCTGTGAGGCGACTCCAATTCTGTTCTCGTCAATCCACTTCGCGCGCGTAGCCAACGAGTTACTTATCGTGAAGTTTCCCAAAATATTCTGCGATGCAAAAGCAGAGAGTTGGTTGAGCCCGTCAAGCGCAAGGGTCATCGAAGGTAAATGAAGCACTTTTTTAAAACCATTGAAATCGGAAGTAATAACTTGGTCTCGATAAAACGAAAGCCCACGCGGATCTACCTTCAAGATGTGAATTAATTCAGGCGAGGCAAACGTCATGCTTTGGTCGCGAGAGTTCCATTGCCAGCTTGTGAAATTCTTAGGCAAGGACTCGGCTAATAGTAATTCCGTCCACTCGCCTTTGTCATCCAGTCGCAGACTAAACATTTTTTCGTTTCGAAGAACGAAGAGAGATTTAGAATCCCGCTTAATAAGTTCGGATATTTCAATATATTGAGGGAGGAGTGGCAACGGTTGTAAACTTTCAATAACTGTAAGAGCGGTATCCCCTTCGCGCCAACGCATCCAATTACCTGCATTGGTAAGAACCAAAAGCTCCAGATTTTCTGCTTGTACAAAAGCAGCCTGACGACCAACCGCGGTGTCGTAGTTGATCCAAACCTTTTGGAGTTTACCGTCATTCCCTTTGGTCCAAAGCGAGGTGACTTCGACATCGGAGAGAAACACAAACCGACCGTCTTCGGACCATTCACCGACTCGACCCGCACCATCTTCTAAAGTCTGAACAAATTGATATCTATTTTCTGACCAGGCATAATATTGCCCGCGAAGTTGGCCATTATTTTCGGTTGCTATGAGATCTCGTCCGTCGGGCGAGACATGCATATGACCGAAACGAAAACTACTTGGCCAAACGTCAGATTGCAGCAACTGAAGTTTTCCCGAACCAGTCTCATAAACGTGAAGCCCTGATTCCGATCCGACAACTAAACGGGTTCCAATCGAGAAGAGCTTAACTTGAAACCCACCTGTGAGTTCTACTCCGTCGAGCAAGCGAGCATCAGGTGTCCAGAGTTTAAGTCCGGCATCGCCGATTGAGACCCAAAAATTTCCTATGGGCTTCATGTCCTGAAAAGAACCTAAGACTTTTATCTTATTTCTCTGAAAAATTCGGCTAGCAGCATCCGCAAGGCTCCCAATCAACATCCCTCGCACCGATTCTTTTTCTTCAACTGTCGAGATCTCTGAATAGTCTTTGAGAGCATGAATGAGATAAATCCCAGCATCCAGATCATTAGTTGCCGATTGTGCGAGTTTGCCGTTACTCACAATTCGATCGATTTTGAGATCCTGCCAAGCAATAAAACAACGTTCGATAGTTTCTGAACGATTCCCAGCCTTATCTAAGGCGTAAGCCTTAAGACACCACTTTCCTTGATCAGGAGACTGAAGGGAATATCCGCTTTCAAACTCTGAATCGAGAGTGCAGCGATCGATCTCATTTTCAGCTCTTAAGCATTGCCGCACACCTTCTGGATGAGCATCTTCGATCGTCAAACTGATTACTTCGCCAGGCCGGACCCTCACTTCAGAATCGGCATCTGCAGGTTTCGGCACGCTACTAGAAATGATTGGGGGGGTTCGGTCCAAAATGTATGCACAGCTTTTGCTGAGATTTGTAGTGCCGTTGAACAAGTTTTTATAGTCGACGCGCAGCTCCATTGAGCCTTCCGGAACATCAGCAGGAATAACGACAGCCGAATCCTGCAAACTCAAGGAGTTCAGAGACCACTGCGCCGCCTGAGTTGTTACAGTCGTCGCAAAGGGAAACGCCAATCCTTCGCCTTCAGGTGCAACTATAGGATTCACAAGTTGATTAGAAAGATAAGTTTCGGGATTGCACGAAAAATTTAGATCTTTTTCCCGAACATTTTGTAATTTAATCTGTCGCAATAAAGGGATCGAATCTTGATTGAGAATGAACCCTAGTCCTCGCTCCGGTTGCGCGATGACCAAATCGGATTCGACACGAACACATCCTCTCGATGTGAATTTCAGATCATTCGGACTTTGACCCGTTCCGATAAGTTCGGAGCCGCTTAAACTTTGGCCTTGGGGATCTAGCACCTTAACGTAAGACGCCCCACGTTCTGCATCTGGGCCGCAATCAAGCGCTACCTGCGAAATGCTGTTAGAGAGCTTTCCGCATGCTAGGAGTACTGATGCCAACACGGCTATCTGAATGATCTGAAACACTTTCATATACAGCCTTGTCCATCGTTAATTGCGTGAAACTCGAAACGTACAAATTTAACTTTGAAGCCCGTCGAGGCACCTGCTTCATACAAGTCCGCGCTGTCATGAAGGGGTTTCGCCACCCAGTTATGAATGTCTTTAATACGTAAATTAATTTCGTTCCCACAAACGGATTGTCTCTCGTCTAACCATTCAACGCGGCTTGCGTCCGTCAATCCGAAAATTTTGGTTGTGTCGTTATTTTTGTCAAAAGACTGATCGATTGAAAAATAATCTTCTTTGCCATTTGCGGAAGTGCTGCCGTTCCATTTCAATTGCCCACGTGTGTCGTAGCCACCCATGGTTGAGATAACTTCGGTAATCTTACCTTTCAAACGTCCGTAAAAAGGTAGCTGGACTTTGATATCGAGATTCACATCGCATTTAAACTCTGTTGTTTTGTCCGTCTGCGAAAAGGTGAAAAAATGCCCAAAAGCGCTAAACTCTGGAAAATAGAAATCGACCACGTAGGCGTCGGGACGAGTAGGATACTGCGGATCGTATCCCAATCGAAACTGACTAGTAGTGTAGGGAACTGATTTCGGTGAAAAGTCAAAAGTAGTATCAGTCGATCTAAAGTTACAGTCGAACTGATCCGCCGTAGCCACTCCAGAACTAGCCAACAAAAAAGCACCAAGTGCTAAATGAAATCTAGACATTGCAATCCCCTAATTTTAAACCCAGAGCAAAGACTGCTCTTCTACACTCAATATAGACTAATTGCCAAGTCGCTTTGCGACTTAAGAACAATTTTCGTTATAAGCCCAAAGGGCAGGTTCTTCCAGTTTTCAAAACGAAACTTTGCGAAAAATCAACAATGCAAAAAAGCCTCATTTCTAAGGCTTGGATTGATAATTATAAAAATTGAACTCCCAAGATTACGTCGTCTCGTTGATGCCAACTCGACTTAGTGGCAGCAAATTCTACCAGATAAAAATGTCATATTGATCAAACAAAGAATGACAGTGGAAGAGAAGTTTACCGCCAGATGAAGTTCTTTTGATGTAAAAAATCATCGAATTACACCCGTTCCGAAAACCAAGCTTCTGTCGCTTTAAGCAAGTCGGCCGGAAGCTTAGCGGTTAGCTCCTCAGATACCGCGGATATAGATACTGAACGGAGTTCCTTTCGCCAAGCCTCATCGGCCTTATACATCGCCTTAGCTATGGCGCAAACGGCGCTCGGTCGATCCTTCTTCTTTAGACAGGGATTGTTCTCGCGAATCTCTTTGCACACAAAAGTCGATGACGTACCTTCAACTGCTTCTACTACGCTGAGAAAGCTAATCCGATTCGCTGGCTTCGCTAGGCGATATCCCCCACGGGGTCCTAGAGTTCCTTCGATAATTCCTGCATTGGATAGGGCCTGAAGAGCTTTCGACAAGTATTCTTTGGGAACTCCATGAAACTCGGCTAAATACTTGGTCGCGACGTAACTCTCCTTCGGTTGGGAAGCGAGGATAACGCAGCAATGAAGCGCCCATTCAACCTGATTACCTAAGATCATCAATTCAGTCCTGATTTATCCAGTCCAAATGCGCGATCCGAAGATCCCGGGACGGGTTGAAAGCTGATTGCCAGTCGGTTCCACATGTTGATGGTACCAATTACATACGTGAGATCCGAAAGTTCCTTCTCGGAAAGTTGCTTTCGCACATCCTCGTAAACTTTATCTGGCACACCACCCGAAGGCAAGCGGGTTACAACTTCTGTCCATTCTAACGCCGCTCGTTCGCGATCGGTGAAGAGAGTCGATTCCCGCCAGATACTCACATGGTGAACGCGTAGCTCACGTTCGCCATGAATCTTCGCTTCCTTGACGTGCATATCAAGACAGAATGCGCAACCATTCAGCAGTGACGCTCTGATGTTAACGAGGTCTCTTAGACCGAGTTCTATCGCACTCTCCTTTAAGTTCATGCTGAGTTTCATAAGGTCAGAGAGATGGTTGGCTGATTGTTGGAAGTGGTTTAAACGTGTGCTCATAGGCGCCTCTTTATTAAGGATATTATATATCCTTATTATCGGCCGCACGTAGGTAAAGTAAAGGAAAATAATAGCGCTTTTATTAAAGACTTTTTTTATCCTTGATTTGATTAGGAATTTCCTCGTTGTCAAGCTTTGGATTTCAAAGTTCTCAGAGTAAGTTAGGTCATGCCGGGAAACTCGATCCGGATGAAGTTATCATCCGACCGGAAACGCAAATCGAATCGGTCATCGCCATGAAAAATAAATCTCTACCGATTCAATTCCTCAAATCTAGGCTGCGAAGAATTCATGGTTAGAGTATTACGGTCCGAATTCGATATATCCGGAAATAACACCAATACGGTAATTCATGTCAAAAATAAGAAATCCATCTTAACTCGTTCTGTTTCCTTAATTCGATACTGATAAATCTAAACCCTGGGCGAAGTTTTTAATAAAAGAAAATTAACTCCCTTCAAAACACCATCAAAAGTCTATTCATCACTATGAAAGACTTCGATAACCATTACTCAGTCGACTCCGCAAGACTCAGACAATTTGCCCAACCAGAAAAACGA
>JAZKGL010000126.1:0-2334 GCA_040385935.1 Bdellovibrionota bacterium | reverse complement strand
CTTGATATTCTTATGAAAACGTTCGAACAGATCATCAAAATTGCGGTCCATGGCCCAAGTCTCCAGCCCTAAAAAACCCGCAAGTGACCTAGAACATTAGGCCATAGTGGGGATGCACTTAAAGAACGGCCAAATCTACCTGAATAAGCCTGAATATCAAGGAAGATACTCACACCCAATTTCCTATTTCAGATTTCATTGCATCAGGCCGATAGCCTTTATTGGGAAGAAACTTAGAGGATGACGCCCATGAAAATGAAAACGTTCAAGAGAAATTGCTTACCTCACGTAATGGTTCTAGGCCTAGTTTCGCTCACGCAAGCTTGTGGGGAAACGGTCAACTTCGACACTCAGGAAAAGCTGACTACGGCGGCAGAAGTCGCACGAGCTGAGGCCGCACCCGGGCCAAGTGCTCCCGAAGGAACGGGCGGCGGTGACGCTATCTCGAATCCCGAAGGATCGACTGTAACGGATGAAATGGTCAATGGATCTGATCCAAACGCAATGGCCCCTGTCATTGGCAGCGACGGGATTCCTCTCGCTTGCCACTCTGACAAAGTCATCGTTCAGAATGAAACACTGAGCTTTCCGGAAATTCCGGCAGGCACGACGTGTAAGTTCGGGACCGGTGAAAACCTTTCGCGCGTCAACGGCAAGATCCGAGCGTATCTGAAGCAATCGCAGGAGATCGCGCTTCCCGAAGGAGCCACTCTTTGTGGATTCTCTGTGGATCACGACAGCAGCGCGATGCGCTACGACGATGAAATGTTCTTTTCGGTGAATAATCGCCTCCTGCTCTCGACACAGGACTACAGCGAATATCTGCCGGAAACGAACGGCTTCTACAGCTTCGCCTGGAACGGTCTCGTGGATAAGGTTTATGACCCTTCAAGCGGCCGAGGCGTTTACTGTGCCGGTGGCGCACAAGGACTTTCGAGCTGCAGTGTTCCTCCAACGGAAACCGATGGTCAGATCAAACTCGAATTTAGTGATACAATGAAGGCAAACCTCGCGCGCTCCCTACAAAGTGATCGAAAGCTCACTTTCGACTGGATTACGACGGGTGATAACGATGATTCCGACTGTCGCCACACAGCGATCAATCTGAAACTCAATGTTCGATACGTGACACCGTAATTTAGAGAAATTAAAGGAGGGAAGCCATGGATCGGCTTTCTAATGACCAGGGACGGTTTGGTCCTGCAAGACGTCTTTCTACCTTGGGATGCGCCGCTATAATTCTAGCGCTTTTGCATCCCCAGACTGCGTTGGCTCAAGGCGTCGAGGAAGTGAATATCTTCGGCGAGATACAAGGCGGATACACCCATTTAAAACCCGATGATGGTGGCGAGACAAGCAAAAATGGTTACCATTTGCTTCTCACAGCCTTTGCTGAAATCACGCGAAGTGATTGGGTCTGGCAAGCCGGTGGCGGTCTGTTCTACGGCCGCATTTATTCAGACGGAGAAAAGGATTTTCCCGGCTCCACCGAGGAGACGGTTCGAAAGCAGAAGAATCTTCGCATCGAAACGCGCGCGGGCGATATAGAATTTGCAGGTCGCTATCGCCTCACCGGTCCTTGGGAAGCGGGGCTCGTGGTCCGCACTCTTTTTGGAACCTCACTCTCATTCGCTCAAAAGAAAGACGAACGCACGAAAATTTTTATCGGACCTCAAGCCGTCTTTCGCATGGATCGTGATTCTGATTATCTCAAACGAATCGACTTAAGTTTGACGACCGACTTGAATGTTCCCGATCGCAGGGTTTATCTACTCACCGCAGGATTTGCCTTAGGCCGTAGCTTTAAGTTCGAAAAAGCATCGGAAACGGTAACTGTATTGACCTCAACACCGCCTGACGATCGTTATGAAGAAATCCTTGCTGATAAAGTTATCAACTTTCCAAGCGGCAGTTCCGAGGTTCAAGGTGCTGCCCTACCCTTTCTTCGTGATTTAGGTGATTTCTTAAAGGCTAACCCGACTTTTTGGAACACGATCGAAATCGAAGGTCACACGGATGCTAACGGCAAGCTCTCTTATAACATGAAGCTTTCCAAGGATCGTGCAGCCGCAGTGCGCCAGGTTTTGATGAATCAAGGTGCTGATGGCAATAAGGTCACTGCCGAAGGTTATGGTCCGACCAAACCACTGGTTAAAGAAGATACCGCCGAGGCCCGCGCCACCAATCGCAGAGTCGTCATGGCCTTTTCTGTATCGGGACGCGAGCAGCGCAACTCACTGAGTGCAAAGATAAAAGAACTTAGGACTAAGTACTTCCCTGAATAATTTACAGGACTATTACACAGCGATTCTTCCGCATGAGGTAGCATGAGGC
>JAZKGL010000125.1:0-1302 GCA_040385935.1 Bdellovibrionota bacterium | reverse complement strand
GTAATTAGCTGATCACCTGAGGCCCATTCATGCGACGATTCGCTTTATCCCTTGGTTTTTTCACCTTCAGCCTGACGAGTCAGCTTTCTGCTGAGACTCTCAATTGGCAGCAAAGTGTTGACGAGGCCGCGCGAAATAATGCGGCCATCAAATCCGCAGTTCAGAGTTGGCAGTCCACAAGGTCCAATGTCCGTTCAAACGAAAGCGCCTATCTTCCTCAAGTGGGCGCATCTTTTCAAGCTAACTACGGCCGCAATATGGCGATCCCCCAAAGCCAGGCGGGCGATAGTTATTCAGCTTCGATTTCCGTGAGCGAAAACATTTTCAACGGCTGGGCGGATAAAGCCCGAATCGAACAGGCCGACGTCAATGCCTCCATTGCTGAAGCACAGGTGACGATTGCCAAAGCGCAGACGAGCTTTGAATTAAAAACCGCTTACGCAAACCTCGTATACGCTCAGCGCGCGATTCGACTTCAGGAAAATATTCGGGATCGACGAAAGTCCAACCTCTCTCTCGTTGATCTTCGTTTTGAAAATGGTTCGGAGAACAAAGGTTCTGTACTCCTCTCCAAAGCGTATCTTGATCAAGCTGATCTCAATATCATTCAAGCACGCAATAGCATTACGACCGCAAACAGCCAGCTCGCGCGAGCGATCGGCCGAGATGAGGTCACGATTCTTAAGGTGGATGAATCGATTCCGAACATCACGACGCCTGCGTCGGTCGATTTCGAAGCTTTGGCGATTGCCACGCCCCAACGAACACAAGCCATTCTTAGGGAAAAATCAGCCGACACCACCATTACCCTTGCCCGGTCGGGCTACTTTCCAACTTTAGGAGTAAGCGGGACTTACGGCCGACAGGATGATGAATTTTTCCCTCGTGATGACAGTTGGTCCGTAGGACTCGTGATCAACGTTCCTATCTTCAATGGGGGCCGCGACTACTACGCGACTCAGAGTGCGATTTCCAATCGAGCTGCAGTAGGCAGCACGCGCGAGGATCTCGACCGACAACTCGTCACCACTTTAAGCACAGCACTCGCTCGCCTCGTCGAAGCGAAAAAGAATCTGGAAGTCGCTTACAGCTTCCTCAAAGCGACTGAGATGCGTGCAGAAATCGGTCGCGGTCGCTATAACAACGGTCTACTCTCATTTGATGATTGGGATCTCATCGAAAGCGATTTGATATCCAGGCAGCAGGCGCACATTTTAAGCCAGCGTGATTATGTAACGGCCGAGGCCGCGTGGGAAAATGCTCTAGGCACAGGGAGTATCAAGTGAGTAAGGCAAAGAGCAA
>JAZKGL010000124.1:0-9599 GCA_040385935.1 Bdellovibrionota bacterium | reverse complement strand
CGCGGTTTGGATAGTAGTTAAAATCGATCAAACCGATTTCGCCATTTGCGTTCACCGAACTTTGCGGCGACCAGTCACGGGCCCAGACAGTTAATGAACCAGGCGTTTGCTGACGAACAAGTTTAACTTTGGAGATTTTGCTACCAAGCGCCTGACGAAGACCGGCAAATACTGAGCTTGTCTGCACGTTGCCCGTGAATGTCGAAGGAACTGTAATCCACAGAGTATCGACATCCGAATTGACAATCGCTGCTGCGAAATCAGTTTTGCCGTAAGTCTCAAGGAGAGGAAGAGAGATGATTACGCCTTGGCTTGGTTCGTATTCTGCGACTGCGCGGAATGTACCTGCAAGGGTGTTGAGTTTATTCGCTGTTGCGTTCTCGTAGTGACCGTCCAGTTTGCTGCTGTCTTGCGAAGGCTGACTGCAAGACGTCAGGGTCATGAGAAATGCGGCGGAAAATGCGCCTACTGTCGTTGCGATTCTACTCATTCGATTGTCTCCAAATTGAGCAATTGCCAAAGTGTGTTTTGAGTTTTTAACAAATAATCAGATTGAGACCAACCAAAAAGATCTGTCAGTTTGTAACAAAAAAATCCCTAGCAGTACGAAACTGCTAGGGCATTAAAGGAATACGTCGTCTAGAGAACTAGCCCGCTGTCACGCGAGACCAATCTCTTTGAGTCTTTGATGAAGATAGGCATCCGCCGTAATATCAGGATAGAGCTGTTTGCCGCCTGTTATTGCGACACAGGATGGAAGTGGATTGAGATCCACTTCACCACGGGCATGCATAAAGAAAGGCATCGAATAACGCGCTTCCCGACTATTGTCTGGATTCACTACGCGATGAGTAGTCGATTTGTAAAAACCATTCGTAAGGTTTTGGAGCATGTCACCCGCATCGACGATGATACAGCCACGAGGTGTGACAACGGGAATCCAATTCCCCGCACGATCCATCAATTCAAGTCCTGATGAAGTCGCATCGATGAGCAAGGTGATGAGATTGATATCTTCGTGCGCGCCTGCACGAATGCTGTTTGGATCACGATCCATGGGGATGGGCGGATAATGGATGAGCCTAAGGATGGAATTCCCATCCACTGCTGTATCCGCAATTCGACTCTTCTCTTCCCCGAGAAAAAGCGCACAAGCCTCAAGAATTTTGAGTCCTGCAAACTCAAGGTTTTTGAAAACCGAGAGAGTGGTTTTTTTAAACTTTTCCACGCCGTCAGGCCAAACATTTTCGGGATAAGTTTTGAGGAGATCGTGCCCTTCGGAAAGCTCCTGACCGACGTGCCAGAATTCTTTGAGATCGGGTGACTTCGAGCCTTTGGCATGTTCTTTACCGAACGCTGTATAACCGCGTTGACCGTTAATGCCAGGAATCTGATAGCTGAGCTTAGCTTCGGTCGAAAGAGTAAAGAGATTCTTGGTTTCGGCATAGGAGTCATGAATGAGCTGCGTATCGACGTTGTGATTCGTCAATGCGAAGAACCCGATTTCTTGCAGTGCAGAGCCAACGCCGCGGACAAAACTCTCCACACGCTCTTTGTCGCCTGACAGATAATCGTTTAGATCTACAACCGGAATCGAATAATTCATGGTGGCCTCCCATGGAGAAAATCTTTCAACTCTGTAGGCCAATAGCTAACAGACAGCCATTACGCCTGCAAGACGCGTTTTTCGCTGTCGCTTATCGAATAATTGAAGAATCTCTGCGGCAGGGGGGAAAAGGGAATGAAAAAGGCCGTTTCCGGTCTCCCGGAAACGGCCTTTGCTGCGATTCATGAACTTAGTGAGTCGTGACCTGAGAACCGTTTTTGCGAGACGCATTCAAAGCGGACGAGGTCTGAAGTTTATAGTCGTAATAGGCCATAAAGCCCTCGGCTGCAAGGTTACTCGCCTTAAACTTCCAGAGGTTTTCCAATAGGACTATGGCCGAAACTGAAATTTCTGGATTCTCTAGGGGATACATACCTGCAAACAGTGTCGTAAGACCTTGAGGATTACTCCCCGTAAGCGTACCCGTCTTGCCGCCTACTTCGTTGCGAAGGAGCTTCATACGACCACGTTTGAAGGCATTGGTCGCCGTGCCCGCAAGGACGGTGCTCTCCATGATGCTGCGAAGGTTCTGCGCGGTTTCCTTCTCGATGGATTTAATGCCATCCTTTTGAAAGTCAGGGTTAACCGTGTCTTTGAAGATATGAACCGGAATGGAAATCCCGTCATTGGCGATGGTCTGATACTGCCAAGCTGCATGGACACCGGAGATCCCGACCGAACCAAAACCCGCCGCAAACTTGCCGATCGTGTGAATGCTTGAAGATGTCGCACTTGGCTCACGGAGTGGGCTCGGCGAAAGAAAGAAGTCGGAGGCCAGAGTCGAAGAGTTCCAACCGAGCTTGTGGGCCATGTTGATCAGGGGACCGAGGCCTATGCTGTTCACAGCTAACTTAGCAAAGAAACCGTTGCAGGAGTGAGCGTAAGCGCGGCGAAGGGAGAGGCCATCACTAGGCCTGCGGCTTTCGAGAGGCGGCCATATGCCGCGTGGATTCACGCGTGAGCAACCGCCGAACATACTTAATGTTAATTCCGGATCAAGCTGGCCTACCTCAAAGCCTGCGGCCGTAGTCACAGTCTTAAAGAGTGAGGCCGATGGGAAGCCAACATGAAGCGAGGTATGGGTTTCAGCTCCCCAATGCTCGGGCTGTTTGCCTTGCACCAACGCCAAAATCTTGCCTGTCTTTACTTCCGTAATGACAAGGCTCGCTATGGGATTCCCGTTATTCCGAACAAAGCGCGTTACTTGGTTCTGTATTTGCGGGATAATGGTTACTGGACGACCAGCAATCATGGGATTTTGTTCGTCATCATTCCACTCAGGCAGTTCCTTGGGGATGATAGGAAGACTTTGAGGCGCAGCTTTCTTAGGCGAGTCGGGGGCCTTTTGGGCGATAGACTGGCTACACGCAAGCATGCTGCTTGTTAGGCTAACAAGCGAGGCGAAAAGCCAGTTGCGGTAAGGTACTCGGGAGTTTGACACTCTAACCCTCTGTCTTTATAAACGATGAGCGAGCTCTCGGACTTTTTCGTGTATTGGCAAAAGCTTACTATACAGGAAGCAGCTTCTTTTTTACACGGAGTTGCCCGTTCAAACAAACGTTGAATCGAGTTCGGGTGATGAGAGGAAAGTTTTTGCTGTATGCCTGATTATGAACTGTCTCAGCGAGAAGGGGAAGTGTCATAACTCTTTTTTTCTATTTCATTATGGAAATGATTCCACAGTTCATCACGGTATTTTGCATACTTAGCGCCGTGATAGTAATTTCCCAGCTCGTAAGACTGTCGGAAATCCTTGTCACGTTTGGGCTCTCACTGGAAAACGTCTTTCTGCCCTTTCTCTTTATCCTCATGCCTTTTGTATCGATTATAGTCCCGATTGCTCTGCTCTTTGCCGTCCTTCTCGGCTTTAGCCGACTATCGGCGGACGGCGAATATTCTGCGATGGTGGCTGCGGGATACTCTCTCAAACGCGCTATGATCCCCGTGATCTTTGTCGCAACAGCGGCCTATGCGATTGCCGTGATGTCGTCCGTCTATTTTGAATCCTGGGGTCGCCGGGAGACGCTCAAGTTCTACCATCGCAAAGCTCAGACTGAACTCGATAACATGATCAAATATCGAATGAAGGAAGGCGTCTTTCAGGATGATTTCTTAGGGTACGTGCTCTACGCCGAGAAGATTTCCGCCGATCGCACGCATATGGAAAACGTGATGCTTGCGCCCGGTCGCGAAAGTCAAAAAGAGCATTTCACTCTGCTCGCTCCAGCGGCCTCGATCGATGGTTCGGTTGAAGCCGGCGATCTTCGAATGACTTTTTCTTACGGAATGATGTATTCCACGCAACCTGCCTCCACCGATGTTTCCATCATGAAGTTTCGAAAGCTCGATCTCGACCTTCTTCGAATCTTTCGCGATCAGATTTTTGGAGCGGACAGCGAAGAGGATGACTATCGAAACTACGGTCCGATCGATCTTTGGAATTACATCGATAAGATAAAGGCGAGCCCTGATCCTAAAGACCAGCAGACCTATCTGAAAGCTCGGTTTTTGTTCCATCAACGATTTGGAATGCCGTTTGCGTGTTTTGCCTTTGCCTTGATGGCTATGGTGTTTGGAATACAGGATGAGCGAAAGGGCAAGAGCCACGCCTATCTGCTCTCTAGCTTAGTGATCGTTTTGGGTTATGTTTTAATTATGTCGTTCAAATATCTCTCAGAGAAGGGCTCTCTTTCGGCTCCCCTTGGCGCCTGGGCTCCTCAGGGAATCATGTTACTCTTTGCGGTCTTTCTCGTTTATCAAAGAAATCGTTTGCCTCCGTCAGAATCGGTGTTTGATCTCAAACGGCTGCCCTTTGTGGCTCGTTTGCGACGTTAAGTGCGTACTTTGCCCAGGTTTATTCACTGAAAGTTTACAACTGATCGCTGGAATCAGACCCCGATAGCTGGTAGGTATGAGGGCATGATATGGACGCTGCGGAATGCGCTATATCCCCGAGTTTTTTGGGTTCTACTTTAGGATCACTTAAGAAGGTGACAGCATGAGACGAGTCGTAATTACTGGATTGGGAATGGTGGCTCCAACAGGCAACAACCTCCGCGATGCATGGAGTGCGACTGTTGAGGGACAGTCTGGCATTGCTCGGATTACTCACTTTGACGCCAGTCAATCAAAGGTCCAGATTGCCGGTGAAGTGAAAGGTTTTACACCTCGTGGAATCTTGGACAGCAAAGACGAACGCCGCATGGCTCGTTTTGTTGCGCTTGCGACTACGGCTTCCTACGATGCCATTCAAGACAGTGGTCTTGATACTTCGAAAAACCCTGAGCGTTACGGCTGCATCATCGGCGTCGGGATGGGTGGTTTGCCGGAGATCGAGGAGAACGCGGGCATCCTCAAAGAAAAGGGCGAAAAACGCATTTCTCCTTTTTTTATTCCTTATTCCATTCCGAACATGGCCGCCGGTTATGTCTCGATCGCGTTTAATCTTAAAGGCCCTAACCTCTGTCCAACCACGGCTTGCTCAAGCGGTACGCATGCGGTGGGTGAGGCGTTTAACTACATTCGCTCCGGCCTAGCGGATGCGATTTTGTGTGGTGGTGCTGAGTCTACGGTTTGTGCGCTCGGTATCGCTTCGTTCACGGCTCTTAAAGCTTTGAGCACGCGCAACGATGATCCTGTGACCGCCTCTCGCCCTTTTGATAAGGATCGGGATGGATTTGTCATGGGTGAGGGCGCAGGCATACTCGTCCTTGAGGATCTCGAACATGCTCGCCGCCGCGGCGCGAAGATTTATGCTGAGGTTGTAGGCTACGGTGTATCGGGTGATGCCGGACATATCACGGCTCCTCCAGAGCGTCATGAGGGTGCTTATCGCTGCATGGCTCTTACGCTTAAAAACGCGGGGCTAAATCTTACCGATGTGCAGTATATCAACGCCCACGGAACCTCGACCGCAATCAATGATCAGTATGAGTCCGAAGCGATTCAAGATCTGTTCTTAGACCACTCGAAAAAATTAATGGTGTCATCGACCAAAGGCGTAACCGGCCACTGTCTTGGTGCGGCTGGTGGGCTAGAGGCTGTATTTACGACTCTTGCGATATATGACGGTGTAATTCCGCCTACCGCGAATTATCATACTCCTGACCCTGCGTGTACCCTCGACTACGTTCCGAACACGGCTCGTCGACTCAAAGTAGACGTCGCTTTGTCCAACTCCTTTGGATTCGGTGGAACGAACGCGACGATTGCGATACGCCGGTTTTCTTGATTCGAAATTGTATGTTTTCATCAAAACGAATGGTGTAAGACCTCAGTGCCGCATTTATTTGCGGCATTTTGGTCGAAATCAGTAATTTTGGCTTTCTTTTATTAGTAAACTTACAAGATTTCCTTCTGGAGATGCTTATGACGCCCCCGAAAAAATCCGCAGTCGATCGGGATGTTCTTATCGGCATGTATAAGCAGATGTGTCTCTTTCGACGCTTCGAAGAGCGAGTCGGTCTTGCTTATACGAAACAAAAATTTTCCGGCTTTTGCCATTTGCATATCGGTCAGGAAGGTTTAGCGGTCGGTGTTCAAACCGCTCTGCGCACTACAGACTATATGATTTCCGGTTATCGCTCCCACACCCAGGCGATCGGCAAGGGCATAGCCCCTGGCGCGGTGATGGCTGAACTGTTTGGCAAAGTCGATGGCTGCTGCCGCGGAAAAGGCGGTTCGATGCACATGTTCTCGAAGGAACATCGTTTCCTCGGTGGTCATGGTATCGTCGGTGGCCAGGCGCCTTTGGCGGTTGGGGTTGCGTTTGCGATTCGCTATCGCAACGAAGATAACGTGATGATTTGTTACATGGGTGATGCGGCGACGAATCAGGGTCAGGTGTTTGAGGTCATGAATATGGCTGCGACCTGGGATCTGCCGGTGCTCTTCATCATCGAGAATAATCGATATGGTATGGGCACCGATATCACACGCACTACGTCTGTGGATGCGCTGTGGAAGCGGGCTCTGGCCTTTGATATGGCTCACTCGGATGTCGACGGTATGAGCGCCATTACTGTTTATAACCATGTAAACAGCTTAGTGGAATCGATGCGTAAGAATAAGAAGCCGCATCTTCTGGAAGCGTTGACCTATCGTTATCGTGGTCACTCGGTCTCAGATCCGGGCAGCTATCGAACGAAGGAAGAGGTTGAGGATTATCAGAAGAATCGTGATCCGATTATCGGACTGGGTCGTTTTTTGTTAGAGCAGAAGTTTGCGACGGAAGAAGAGCTTAAAGGCTTTGATAACGAGGCTAAAGAGAAGGCGAAGGAAGCCGAGGCTTTTGCTGACGAATCGCCTCAGCCGCCGGTAGAAGAACTTTGGGATCACGTGTTGGTCGATTAATCGAGAGGATGAAACGATGGCAGTTATAACATTCCGTGAAGCTCTCGGTCAGGCGATTGCCGAAGAGATGACGCGTGATGCAAATGTATTTTTGATGGGCGAGGAAGTCGGGCTCTACAATGGGGCTTATAAGGTTTCCAAAGGGCTTTTGGATCAGTTTGGTCCTAAACGCGTCTGGGATGCGCCTATTTCTGAAGCGGGATTTGCGGGGCTTGGCGTCGGCGCGGCGATGGTTGGCCTGCGGCCGATTATTGAATTCATGACTTGGAACTTTGGTATTCAAGCCTTCGATCAGATCGTGAATCATGCGGCGAAGATGCTTTATATGTCGGGCGGTCAGTTCAATATTCCTATGGTCTTTCGTGGGCCTAACGGCGCTGCGCATATGCTTGGGGCTCAGCATAGTCAGGCCTATGAGTCGATGATTACCAATATTCCTGGGCTGATCGTTGCGACTTGCTCGACGCCTTACGATGGTAAGGGGCTTTTGAAGTCGGCGATTCGTAATAATAATCCGGTTCTGTTTTTGGAATCGGAGATGATGTACGGGATGAAGGGTGAAGTTCCGGAAGAGGAGTATTTGATTCCTCTTGGGAAAGGCGACATCAAGCGCGAAGGCAAAGATGTTACTTTGATCGCTTGGAACAAGGCTTTGCATAAGGCTATGGAAGCGGCTGAAGCGTTGAACGAGCAGGGTATTTCTGCTGAAGTTCTTGACCCTCGCACACTGCAGCCGCTGGATGAGGATTTGATATTTGAGTCGGTTCGCAAAACGCATCGATTAGTGATTATCGAGGAATCGTGGTCGTTTGGTTCGGTGGGTGCGCAGATCTCGGACCGTGTTCACAAAGAATGTTTTGATGATTTGGATGCGCCGGTGCATCGCGTGTGTAATGAATTTGTTCCTATGCCTTATAATGAAGCGCAGGAAGAACGTACGATGCCATCGGTCGATCGCATTGTTAAGGCTGTGAAAGACGTTCTTTATATTGCTTAAGGAGGCCTTTAGATGGCTGAAGTTATAGAGATGCCAAAGCTTAGTGATACCATGGAAGAAGGTGGTATTGCTTCGTGGTTGAAGAAAGAGGGCGACTTCATCGAGGAAGGTGAAGCGTTTGTCGAGATTGAAACGGATAAGGCGACTATGGAGTATAACTCCCCGGTTGAAGGTTATCTGCTTAAGATATTGGTGCCGGCTGGTAAGACTTCGCCTTTGAATAAACCGATTTGCATAGTCGGTGAGAAGGGTGAGAAGGTTGATCTTGGTGCGGTGGGCGGTGGTGCGAAACCGGTTTCGGAGAAGGTAGAGGCTAAGGCTTCGGAGAAAACTCCGGAGAAGCCAGTTGGTAAAACGGAAGCTAAGGCTTCTGAGAAACCGGCGGTTGAGAAGAAGGATGTGTCGTCGGCGGACAATGAGAGGCTTCGGGCTTCGCCGTTGGCTAAGAAGATTGCTGAAGATAAGAAGATTGACCTGCGGTCGATTGAGGGTTCGGGGCCGGGCGGTCGCGTTGTGATGCGTGATCTTGAAGGGGCGGAGGCTTCGCGTAAGGAGTCGCCTGCGGCGGATGTGAAGAAGGAGGCGCCTCGTGCGGCTGCGTCTTCGGCGGGAGATTACGAAGATCTGCCGGTGAATATGATGCGTAAGACGATTGCTAAGCGATTGTTGGCTGCGAAGAATGATGCGCCGCATTTTTATCTGACTCGTTCTGTGAATATGAAGAAGCTTTCTGAGTGGCGTGAGCAGCTGAATAAGGGCGCGGATAAGGATACGAAGATCAGCGTGAATGATCTGATCGTTCTTGCTGTATCGCGGGCTTTGATTCGTCATCCGGAAGTGAATTCGAGCTGGCAAGGTGAGACGATTCGTCGTTATAAGGCGGCTCATGTTGCGGTTGCGGTTGCGATTCCGGACGGGTTGATTACTCCGGTTGTTCGGAATGCTCATGCGATTGGTTTGCGTGAGATTGCTAAGCAGACGAAGGATTTGATTGGTCGTACCAAAGCCGGGAAGATTTCTCCGGATGAGTATGCTGGCGGAACGTTCTCTATTTCGAATCTTGGGATGATGGGGATCGAGAACTTTACGGCGATTATTAATCCTCCGCAGGCGGCGATTCTCGCGGTTGGGGCTACGATTAAGACGCCTTGGGTGAATGAGGCGGGTGAGCTTGAGGTGCAGGAGCGCATGACCATGACTATGTCGTGTGATCATCGGGTTATTGATGGCGCGGTTGGCGCTACGTTCCTTCAGACGCTAGTTGGGTTCCTTGAGGATCCTCTGGCGATTTTGACTTGATTTAGGTTTGAAAAATTGAGGCGGGGCTGTGTAGGCCTCGCCTTTTTTCTCGTTCTTCGCTTGGGGATCGGGTAGTTTGGGAGTTCGTGTGGTCCCATAGTTTAACGGATATAACAGGTCTTTCCTAAAGATCAGATACAGGTTCGATTCCTGTTGGGACCGCATTTGAAAACACCAAAGTATCTTCCAAAACTTTCAGTTTCTCACAATTGCTCTATTGATTTGAAATAGTGATAATCCCCTCGATCTCGCGCACAAATCGAGGAATCGGAGAATCGATATGTCTAATTTACCTACCAATTATCTTTCTCAAGCACTTCAAATGTATGATCAGTTAAAAGGTGC
>JAZKGL010000123.1:0-3146 GCA_040385935.1 Bdellovibrionota bacterium | reverse complement strand
TATTGGAGAAAATCGACCAAGTGCACAAACTCGAAGCGGATGAACAGATCGAACTTCACTGGCTAAATGCCAACTACGATTTCCGTAAAGAACATTACGAAGAAGCCTCCTCGCGTCTTCGCACTCTGCTCGAAAGCGAGCCCTGGGGCCTCACCTATCTTTTGCTGCATGCCCGAAGTCTTGGCGAAGTGGCCAAAGCAAAATTGAATATCGAGGTCTCCGATTCGGTCATGGAGAATCTTTCCGAGGGCAAAGAGGACGATCTCAACTGGGCTGACTTCGATCGTCGCACCGAGGGTCTTCGCAAATCGCGCTGCATCGAACTCGTCTACGTGCGGACCAAACTTCGTTACCTCTACACCGAAGGCGCCGAGGACAGCGTAAATGCCCTTGTAAGAGCCGCGATCGCTTACGATGCACAGAAAGCAAGCTTTGAGCTTGTGAAGCTTCTCAACACCAACTTCGACAGTCCAAATATCTATTGGGCTCTGGGCGTTCTCTTCCGCGAAAGCTGGCAGCTTGAGACGGCCAGCATGTGGTTTGATCAGATGCTTCGACTCCCAAAAATCAGCAATATTCAGCGGGCCAAGGCTTACCTCGAACAAGCGGATTGCTATATCTGGCGAAACTACATGCTTGAGAAGGCTGTGGAATTCGTCAAGATCGCGCAAGATCTCGGCTTGAAAACCGACAAACGCGCACTCCAAGTTTTAGCGCACGGTTGTTTAAAACTCGGACGCGTTCAGCAGGCCGAACTTTATCTGGCTGATCAATCGATAGGCGATGATCCTGAGGTGGTTTATCTCAAAGGTCTCGTGAAATACCGTAACGGTGCGGCTGCCGACGCGAACACGCTCTGGAAACCGCTGCTCACCTACACCGTGGAGAGCCTCCGTCTGCATCACATCAAACAAGAGATCATGAAATACTATTACGACCAAAAACCGTATCGTGCTTTAAATTAAGATATCTTTACCTATTCTTATCAATACGCCTACCCGGGTTTATCTTACCGAAACCCTTTTATCAAATGTCCTGCTAATTCTTAGGCTTCTCCCACTTCGGGAGAGGCACACTCCTTTTCGCGACCGCAAAATTAGTTGACACTCGGAAGCGGATATGGAGAATGGTGGTCGAGCACTACATACAATTTAGCCCTAACGCAGCTATCGAGCGGCGCCGACTCTCTACATGAAGGATCTGTTCTCCTTTGTGTTTGCTTCGGTACTCCACGCGATCTCTGTAACGCGCAAAATTACCTTCTATTTGCTGGAAGGGTTTGCCGGGAAACTAACGCCGTTCGGAGGATATCATGTCTTTTTCCCCCCAGAATTGTTGCGCTGTTTGTCTCGAAGATCGTAAAGTTCGCCAACGCGAATTCAGTGCTCACGCATGGACTGCCCTCACCGTTTGGGGCGAAGTGTCCGGCTCGAAAGATCAGGCTATGTGCAATGGCTGCTATGCAGAATTCCGCGAGCATTTGATTGACCGTGCGGACGAAGTCGAACTCTATGCGGCTTCCAGCCAAAGCGATCTTGCGGCAGTTCATGATCTCGCAGGATTTCGCGGCGCTGAAATCGCAAGCAAGACTCAAATTGCCAGCTGAGGTTTCATGATTTCATTCGAAAAACCGGGTGTAGGCAGAAATTACAGTCAAAGCCCGGCAAAGATTTCCTCCTAGAAAATCATAGCTTTAGCCTCAAGTTTTTGGAGCTTCTGTCGATAGGAAGTTGTAGAGCGCACTATTTCGCGACTCGGACTTTCGCTCGAAGATAGAAGGATTCCTCCAATGACTAAGCGCCCATCAAAAAGCTGGCTTCTAAACCGACCAAAACCTGAGTCGACCTATCTCAAGACCTTGCGCTTTTACTGGCAAGGCGAGAAGAACAGTGCGCTATCTCTATTGAGCGATGAGTTGAGTGAAGAAGTTGTGTCTTCGCCTGAGCCTTACTATAGACTCTGGATCGAAACTCTAGCCGAAGACAAAGCGGATGCCGGTCTACGCGAGCTGATCCATCATCTTGAGAGAAATATTAGCCTCGGCCTTCTTTCACCTATCAGCGGCACGGCGCTAATCGCTTTGAGTCGTTATGAACTCGGTGAACGCGAAGCGGCGGTTATGCTTTGGCGTTCGGTGCAAAAATACGGCAACGATCCTTATGCTCGCGAGTTGAGCCTCATTCTATCGGCAGACAACGATGTAAAAGAGCAAGCCGCTCACACTTTGATGCGCATTAGCGGTGACTACTTTCACCTTCGCCGCAGCACACTTTATTTCCACTCAGAATTTCTCGCCAAGTCTTATCGCAAGTCGGTGCGTGCGACGGATGACGCTTTCGCAGGCAACCCTTTGCATGCGGAAATCGGTTTTCACTACTCCTTATCCAAAAAACGTTTTACGGCGGCTTTGCTCTGGTCGAAGTCTCTTCGTGATCGTTTTCCTCAGCAAAGCGAATATCAGTTCTTCTTCGCCTATGCTGCCTATCTAACGCGCAATACTCGCCTCGCGATGTACGAATTCGAGAGCCTCAATCGCAAATCCGAAGGTACGGACCCGGACGTTCTTCATATGTTGGGACTATCGGTTTTCAAAGAATCAGGTGGCAAGGCCGATGAGATCCAACGGGCGCGTTACTTCTTGAACCGTAGCAAAGACCGCTATCAGACTCTTGGTTACCCAGCTCTTCAACTTGAGGACAGTCTTATGAATCTGTCGACGCCTAAATATAAAGAAGGCTCTAAGTACTGGGTTGTAAAGCTAAGCTCAAAGCAGGCGTGGGATTTAAGCCAACGTTCGAATGAATCGATACAGACGCTTTATAAGGCAATGGGCGAGTTCGTAGCGCGTGGCGACTACTGCTTCTTTGTTACGGAGAGTCGTCTTTCGAGCAACGAAGAGACCGGTCTTTGGCGCCTTCACGCGCTTTACCGCGCGAGTTCGGATGCTGAGTGGCATCCTACACACCGCTTCAAGACTGCGCTTGAGCTAGTCGTACGCATGGAAGTTTCGGTCCCGATCGAGGTTGAAGGGAATGCATTTCAGTCACGCAGTCCTGAAGCCACTTACGGGCTGCTTGAAGTCGATCCCAGTGCACTTCGTCATTTCGAAGAGTGCATTCAGGAGTATACTCTAGAGGATCCCCATT
>JAZKGL010000122.1:0-4525 GCA_040385935.1 Bdellovibrionota bacterium | reverse complement strand
AAGAAGAGTCGCGCAACCGAATGCTCTACTACCTTGAAAAAGGTATGATTCAGGATCGTCTCGACAAACGCGAGAGTTCGCGAAATCTCTGGATGAAAGCCGATAAGGTGGGCGACGAACTTTTCACAACCTCTCTGAGCAAGGAGGCCGCGACTTACCTTTATAACGAAGGCGCGCAGGCCTACCCGGGCGAAGATTATGAAAAGGTCGCCATCCACACCATGCTCGCTCACTCTTTTCTCGGCGAGGGAGATCTCGACAGCGCGCGGGTCGAAGCCGCGCGTATCAATACCAAGCTCAATGAGATCAATGGATTTTATAAGGATAATAAGAATAAATATCGCGATGATGCCTATGCTCGTTATCTCTCAGCTATGATCTACGAGGCGAATGGCGAACTCGATTCCGCTATAATCGACTATAGAAACGCTTTGCAAATCTATGAAGGCGACTATCAAGAAACCTTCGGTGTAAAGGCGCCGGATGAGTTAGTTGCGGCCTTATATCGGCTATTCATTCAGCGAGATCGTAAGGATGAAGCTAAGGCTTTAGCGAAGAAGTACAATAAGCCTGAACTGGCTAGTCCTAGTGAATATGCATCGATCGTCGTTGTGCACGAAGTCGGTGTGATCAATGAAAAACGGGCAGAAGACTTCGTCGTGCCTTGGGGCGGGTCGGTCCTTCGCTTTTCTTTCCCAGTCATCCCTAAGAAATCACCGTCTCGCGAGCCTACCGGTTTCCGTGTGAACGAAGGCAGTTTTGAAAGCGGCGAACTCGCGCAGAATTTTAATACTATTGCCTACGCTAACCTTGAAGATAGGCGGGTCCGCATGATCGTTAAATCCGCGGCTCGTATCATCCTCAAGAATCAGCTGACGCAAAAGGCGGAAAAAGAGCTGGGAGCGGCTGGTCTGATCGCGGCGACAGTTTATGGTGCGGTGACAGAAACTGCGGATACGCGGCAGTGGACGACTTTGCCAGCGGCTGTCTACGTCACGCGAAAAATTGTTAAGCCAGGTGAGTATAGCGTTGAGATTACAAATAATGGTCGCGTGAAAACGATCAAAAAGATTCGTCTGAAAAAAGGCGATGTTCAGATTATTCGTGATGCTTAATGGGCGAAGGCGAGAGTTAGCGAAACGTGTCATTGGCGAGCGAGAAGGTATATTCTCGACTCGCCAATTTAAGTCTTAGCGTGATTTCAGAAGATCGTGGTGAGTCCAGTTTTGATTGCCAAGCGTGTTACGCAGTGGGCTCATCGAACGGACGGCCTTGATTCGCTCTTCAGCGATGATGCCCGAAGCTTGATTGGTTGTAATACCTTTGGCATCCGCTTCTTTATAGATCGCTGTTAAGGTGTCATAGATATTCGCTGCGCGTTGCTTCGCAATTTTTTCATCGTAGCCTGCTAGCTCTTGATAAACGTTGATCACGCCACCGGCATTGATTACGTAGTCAGGCGCATAGAGTATGCCTCGTTCACGAAGCATGTTGCCATGAATCGATTCGTCGAGAAGCTGATTGTTTGCGGCACCAGCAACGATCGAAGCTTTAAGTTCAGGAATTGTGCGGTCATCGAGGAAACCACCGAGAGCACACGGAGCGAACACGTCAACCTGCTGACGGTGAATGTCTTCAAGAGCGACAGCTTCAGCGCCGTAGCGACGAACATTTTCTTTAACACGTTCAGCATCGATATCGGCAACAAAGACTTTGGCGCCTTCATGCGTGAGGTGCTCGATCAAATGACCGCCAACCGCGCCGCAGCCTTGAACAGCGACACTGACGCCTTTGAGCGAGGATTTGCCGAGTTTGTATTGAACCGACGAACGGATACCGTGGTAAACGCCCCAAGCTGTCACCGGAGATGGATCGCCTGATCCACCCGCACGGGAATTGATACCGGCAACAAAATCGGTTTCAAGACCGACGAGTTCGATGTCGCGCACACGAATGTTCACATCTTCAGCCGTGATGTATCGACCGCCTAGTGAGTTCACGAAACGACCGAAGGTGCGAAAGAACGCTTCGCTTTTCAGCTTCTTCGGATCGCCGATAATGACAGCTTTACCGCCGCCGAGGTTGAGCCCCGAGACAGCGTTCTTATAGGTCATACCGCGAGACAAACGTAGAACGTCACGAAGAGCATCTTCTTCCGACTTATAATCCCACATACGACAACCACCGAGGGAAGGTCCCAGAGTCGTGTCGTGAATTGCGATGATCGCTTTTAGGCCAGTAATCTTGTCGTGGCAAAACACGACCTGTTCATGACCCATCGTGGTCAAGTCTTCGAAAAGAGCCATCCTAATCTTCCTTATTGTCCCGGGTGAAAACTGATACGAGGATCAGCTTTTCTGAGGATTAACGGTGAACAAGAATTACTCGATAGGTCCGAAAAAGGCAAGGCCCGGAAAGTCCTCGAAAGTCCGTTAAAACTAAGCGTTAGCGATTATAATGGACATCGGTTCGCTGAATCGTCTGCGTATCTTCTCTTGTCATAATTGACTTATTAGTTTAATACCAGCTGCTTGGCCCGAGCCTAAAGTATCTCTGTTCGAATCGGCGGGCGGCCGGAGGAAATTATGAATAAATTTGACGTAATCGTGATCGGTGGCGGGCATGCTGGCTGTGAAGCTGCATTGGCGTCTGCGCGCATGGGATCAAAGACTCTCCTCGTCACTCAGTCGGTCGATCGTATCGCTGCGATGTCGTGCAATCCCGCTGTTGGCGGAACGGCCAAGGGCCACCTCGTGAAAGAGATCGATGCTCTCGGTGGTCAGATGGGTAAGGCGATCGACGAGAACGGGATTCAATTCCGGGTCCTCAATCGCACCAAGGGCCCCGCTATCTGGTCCTCAAGGGCTCAGGCTGATATGGGGCTTTATGCGCGCTACATGAAGCACGTGCTGGAAAATACGACCAACCTACACATTCGTCAGGACAGCGTCGAAGGTTTGATTATCGACGAGGCTAAAGTCACGGGCGTTGAGACTAAGCTCTTTGGCAAATTCTTCGCCGACTCGGTGGTTATTACCACAGGGACATTCCTCAACGGTCTGATCCATGTCGGCGCGCAAAAAATCAGCGCAGGGCGCGCGGGTGATGCTCCTTCTATTGGGCTTGCAGAATGTATCCGCGAGTTTGGGTTTCGCGTAGGCCGAATGAAGACCGGCACCACCCCGCGTCTCGATGGGAAGACGATCGATTGGGATCGCTGTGAAGTTCAGCATTCCGATGAAGACATCGTGCCGTTTAGTTTTGATAACAAGGCGATCACGCAAAAGCTGATTCCCATGTACATCACGCATACCAATGAAAACACGCATGACGTCATTCGCAAGTATTTGAAGGAATCGCCGTTATACAGCGGTGAAATCGTTGGCATCGGGCCGCGCTACTGTCCTTCGATCGAAGACAAAGTCGTGAAGTTTCCGGATCGTATCGGTCATCAGATTTTCCTTGAGCCTCAGGGCTATGATACCTGCGAGGTGTATCCAAACGGTTTGTCGACCTCTCTGCCGCTCCACGCGCAGATTGAATTTATTCGTACCGTTCCTGGTCTAGAGAATGCGGAAATTATTCGTCCTGGATATGCGATTGAGTATGACTTTGTCGATCCTACCGAGCTGCACGCAAACCTTGAGACGAAAAAACTTTCGAATCTTTTTCTTGCTGGGCAGATCAACGGAACCACCGGTTATGAAGAAGCCGCTGCGCAAGGTCTAATGGCTGGCGTAAACGCTTCGCTCAAAGCCTCGGGCAAAGAACCCTTTATTCTAAGTCGCTCGGAAGCTTATATCGGCGTCATGATCGATGATCTTGTGACCAAAGGAACGCTCGAGCCTTATCGCATGTTCACCTCGCGCGCCGAGCACCGACTCTTTCTACGCGAGGATAATGCGGATCTGCGACTAACGGCACGGGCGCATGCAATCGGTCTAGTTGAAGATGCAGCCTTTGCACGCTATGAAGAACGTTTTGCTTTGCTGAGTGAGCTACTTGCGTACACAAAGGAAACGCCAATCGCGGCCTTTGGTTTGCCTGAAGAGATGCTTGACTCGAAGGACAACTCGGGCGTGCGCCTCGATGCAATCTTAAGAAAACCCAAAGTCAATGTTCAGACCTTGACTCAGTACGTTCCGTATTATCAAGGTTTTGAACCATCGCTGCTACGACGTCTTGAAATCGAAATCAAGTATGAGGGTTATATCGTGCGTGAAAAGCGTGCGATTCGCAGCACCGATCAGCTTGAGAGGGTGAAGATTCCTACTGATGTTCGGTATGAAACTCTTATGGGTCTTAGTCGTGAAGTGGTTGAAAAATTGAAGCGTCATCAGCCGATGAACCTTGGTCAGGCTTCGCGAATCAGTGGAATTACACCAGCGGCGATTCAAATTTTGCATGTGCATTTGGCTTTGTCTAATTAAGTTTTCTATATAAAAGCTAGCGAGCCTTTCGGGTTCAGTGTCATTCGTTTAAGACTGGGGGGCTTTATGTGGTGCGTTTTCCCTCGGGATAGCGC
>JAZKGL010000121.1:2513-4595 GCA_040385935.1 Bdellovibrionota bacterium | reverse complement strand
AAACTAAGTTTCGCTAGTCAAAAGGCAGTCAGAATGGTAGTAGAATCCGCCCTGTCCATAGTTTCTTTAGGAGCCATTTCCCATGGAACGTCACTCGATCTCTGTCAGCTACCGACTTCAAGGTATGCGCCTTGATCACGCTATCGCCGACGAAATCCCTGGTTTTTCTCGTCGCCGAGCCAAGGCGATTATCGATATCGGTGGATGTTATCTCAACACCAAACGCGTTCGCATCGCATCGAAAACAGTTTCGAAAGGCGATAAGATCGAAGTTGAATATAATCCCAAACTCTTCGAAGCGAAACGTGTCGATATAGAAATTCTTCCCGAGGATATTCTTTATTTCAAACACGGTGTGATCGTTATCAATAAACCGGCAGCCCTGCCTTCGCAAGCGACGCGCGATCAAGCCGTGCATCACGTTGTGCCCGTGCTCGCAAAGACTTTGAAGACCATGGGCCACGACTTTAAAGATCTGCAGCTGGTCCATCGCCTGGATAAAGACACGACAGGCTGTCTGATTCTCGCCACGCAATCAAACGTGATGGCTTACATCACCGAACAATTTAAAAATCACGACGTGAAAAAAGTCTATCACGCGGTTTCTTGGGGCATCGGTGAGCCCGAGTTTGAGGAGCGCTGCAATCTTTCAGCGATTCAAGGCACGATGGGCAAAGTCCGCGTTTTGCAAAGCGGCGGCAAATCCTCGCATACCTATTTCAAAACACTAGAGACGTTTCCGGCCTCTCGCATGTCGCTCATGGAAGCACGTCCGGTCACAGGTCGTAGCCACCAGATTCGCGTTCACCTCGAGAACAACAATCTTCCTATCCTCGGTGATCGAGTTTACGGCGAAGGCAAACGCCACAAGATCTCCGACGCGCTCTTGCAAAAAGTTCAATACCAGCTTTTGCATTCGCATAGCATCACCTTCTCACCGGCTCCTGGCGTAGACGTCATGACTGTGACCGCACCCTACCGCGAAAACTTTGCGGATGTTTTGGGCGAACTTAGAAATCCTGCTTAAAAAATAGATTTTGTTGCCTAGAATTTCTCCTGCAAAACGACTAAGTTCAACTGAATAAGTTTGTTTTCAGGGGAATTTTTTATGAAAATCTTTTTCGCTATTTGTTTAACGTCTCTCCTTGTCGCGTGTGGCCAAGCGCCATCCACAACACCGACTTCAGAAAGTCTCTCTCTCACAGGTTTCCCCGAGGGAACCAAGTGGCCTTGCGACGAGTATTCATCCTCGCTCAATTCCAACGAAATGGCTTGTATGCGACTACGCTACCCGCTCGGGAGCAGCCATCCCGATACAGACATTCTCATCGAATTGCGCGGCTATACCGAGCAGCAACGCAATATCATGACGGTCGCCATTGGACTTTTCGAAACCGCGTGGAACGACATGCATGCGAATGGTTCGGTCAATGACTCTGAGTTCGGAAAATGCGTCTATCGCACACCGCCGACCGAGCAGTTCGGGCCAAGTTCGCTTTACCCAGCGCAATATCAAAACCTTGATTCGGCGATTTCTTGGTCGATGTTGAATCTGCGTTATATGTTTGAACTCCATCAACAGCAGAGAATTCCCCTTTTAGTCGAAGGTAAGAGCTTACCACCCGATCGATTGGCTCAGGCTGATGTGGGACAAGATGGTGTGAATGATTTGACTGGAACGATCGAAATCAATAGGGATTTCATCGAGCAACATACACCTTATCTGTGGGCAGGCGGACTCATGCACGAGTGGCTTCACCGCAAAGGCTGGCGTCATAAGGGAGTTTATGAGACCAGCTTGGTTTCCGTGGTGGATGAATGCATTCACACACAAAACAAATCTGGTCTTGGACTCACTGGACTCTTCGAAGCAGTTCGCTTCGATTAACTCTCGCGAGGTCTCATCGGTCTCTTTTTCATGGCCGATGGGTTCCTTGGTTTTTGTGGTCCGCGCTTAGGCTTATCTTCCGCATCGGGATCGACCTTCTTCTCACGCACAGGCACATCGCGATAGACCTGACCACGCAAGAGTTCAATCGTGCCCTTGCCGATTTTTATTTTGCCTAAGTCTACTTCTGGTTC
>JAZKGL010000121.1:0-2413 GCA_040385935.1 Bdellovibrionota bacterium | reverse complement strand
GATTTATCCACCATCTCCCAGGTGATTTCCATCGCTTCGCGATAGGACCAAAGCTCCTGCGCTGTGAGAAGACTTAGAGCACCGCTACCGCAGCCCAGATCCATCAAGTGAACCGCTTCCGCGCCGCTAAGCTGCGAAAGAAGTTTATGACGAAACTCAGTGCGATCGAGAACCGACGCAAGACGCGCCTGGTTCGCGAGGTGAAAGCCGATGAGATAGACAAGGCTTTCACGTTTTGGATCCATCAAATAGCGCGAAACTTCGGCGCGATCCGTCGTGAAAGTCTCCCACAAACGGATAATATCCTCACGGTGCTCCGCCATCACATAACCCGCGATTTCAAGATCCGAATACTCAGCCCGCGGCTTTTCGAGATTGCGCGGCGTCTTAGCCGTTTGCGCGACCATCTGGCCCCAAAGTTTGTAATTGCGGGTACTTATCAAGGATTCGCGATGTTCTGAACGACTGTGGTGCGACTGCATAGATCTTCCTTAGCGGCTAGGGACCCTTCATCTAACATGTTTCGACGTAGAGTGCGACTGATCCTTGCTAGCTCCGCTGCATCTTAGGTGTTAATGTCTAGGCCAGGAAAAAATGTGAGATAAGAGGTTCAAACATGAGCGAACCGATCGTTCAGGACAGCCCCCAGCCCCTTCATATTAATAAGCCAACTTGGCTTAAAACCAAAATCCCAACGGGTGACACCTTCTTTGAGATCAAACGCGATTTGCGCTCGAAGAACCTGTTCACCGTTTGCGAAGAGGCCAAATGTCCGAACATCTCTGAGTGTTGGTCCACCAACACCGCGACGTTCATGATACTCGGCGATACCTGCACGCGCGCCTGCCGCTTCTGTAACGTCAAGACCGGCAATCCCGGCGGTTGGCTCGATGATAACGAGCCTGCAAAAACCGCTGAGAGTGTTGCGATGATGAAGCTTAAATATGCCGTTCTCACAATGGTCGATCGCGACGATTTGGAAGATGGTGGATCAGCTCACGTCAAACGCACGTTCGAAGCCATTCGTGTTGCAAGTCCTTCAACTCTTCTTGAATTTCTAGGCGGCGATTTCCAGGAAAAGGATGATTCGCTGCACATGGTTCTCTCGGCCCGGCCAGAGGTTTTCGCTCACAACATCGAGACGGTCGAACGCCTAACGCCTCGCGTTCGTGATGCGCGCGCGACCTACCGCCGATCGCTCGCGGTCCTTAAGCGCGTGAAAGAACTCGCGCCTTACGAAGTCTTCACCAAGAGCGCGATTATGCTTGGTCTCGGGGAAAAGCCGGACGAAGTCGTCCAGGCGCTCAAAGATCTTCGTGAAAACAACGTCGATTTCATTACAATCGGCCAGTACATGCGTCCATCCAAACGCCATCTTTCCATCAAAGAATTTGTACCACCTGAGCAATTCGATGAACTCGGTGCGATCGCTAAGGAACTCGGCTTTCTGTCGGTTGCCTCCGGACCACTCGTACGTTCGTCTTATCGCGCGAGTGAGTTCTATGCAAAGGCTCTCCAAGCGAAGTCGGCTCAGGAGCTTTCCCGTTGAGATCAGCTGGAATCAAGGCGCTCCTGCGCCTTTTGCTCGGCCTCATCAAAGCCCTTCCTCGCGGGCTTGTGCCAGCGTTTGCGAGTTTCTACGCGTGGATCGCCTACCATTTCGCCGGACGGGATCGCGGACTTATCGAGAGAAATGTCGAACTCGTCTACAAACTTCCTTCCCAAAGCATCTTCTCCAAGACTTTTCAGCGCCAGGTTTTTCGCATGCAGGCGATTATCGCGCTCGAGACCTTCAAACATCAGTTCTCTAGTAAGGATCTGATTCACTTCGAAGGACGTGAGCGCTTTAAAGCAGCGATGGAAAAAATTTCGGCGAGCGGCAACGGCCTTATCTTCATAACCGCGCATCACGGAAGTTGGGAGCTAGTCGCGAATGAAATTGCTCGCGCGACAGGCAAGACCTTTGTGGCTTTAGCTAAACCTTCAAAGCTCCCAGAGTTCACGGACGTTCTGACCAAGCTACGTGGCAAAGCCGATACCAAAGTTTTGTATACGGATTCTAAGAACCTTCTTCGCGATATGATCAAGACTTTAAAAGAGAACGGAAACCTCGGTTTTGTCATGGACCAAAAGCCAGAAGGCCGCGTGGGTCCTATCGTGGAATTTCTAGGTCAGCCTACCGAGTTTGTCACAGGCCCTGCAAAGCTTGCTGCGCGCCACGGCTCCCCTGTCGTCGCCATTTTCTGTATGCGAACCGGTCCTTGGGCATATAGAATCGAATTTGAAACGGTGGTTGGGCCAGATCAAAACCTGCTGGATGAGCAAGGTCTCACGCAGAAAATGGCCACAGCTATCACTCGTTCCATTCAAATTTATCCCGAGCAGTGGATATGGAATTACAAACGATGGCGAT
>JAZKGL010000120.1:0-7133 GCA_040385935.1 Bdellovibrionota bacterium | reverse complement strand
TGGTTTGAACCTTTGATGCGAAACGGCAAACTCGTGGGCGCAGCGATCAGTCAGAGCGGAAGCTCGGTGTTTGCCATGCCGGTGAGCTTACTCAAACGGTTTGTGGATGAGATCAAACGTGATGTCTATCGGCCCTTTGCTGAGCTTGGTATCAGCTACAGTTCGCTGCTGAGTCCCGCGCAGAGACGTTATGCAAAGGCGGATGATTCCGAAGAAGGGGTGTGGGTCCAAGAGGTCAAGGAAACTTCGGCCTTCGTCAAAGATCTGCAACCGAGCGACATCTTGCTTCAGGTGAATGATATCCCGGTCTCCGCTCGTGGATCCTTTGAGCATCCTCTTTGGGGTCGTATCTCTTTGGTTGGTGCGCTCACAGATATTTATGCGGGCGACAAGGTGACTTTGAAATACATGCGTGATGGTGCCGTAAAAACCGTAACTCGGGCAATCGGCGCTTATCAACCGGAGTTGGAGCGGGTGCCGTCGGTAATCGATTCGAATCCACGTTATCTGATCTTTGGCGGTTTGGTTATTCAGGAGTTGACCGAAGGGCTCTTACAAAGCTGGGGAGCCAACTGGCGAAAACGCGCGCCGCTTCCCTATCTTTATGAAGATGCTTTTCATTCTTGGCCCGAAAACGGGGGAGCGACTAAGGTCTTAGTCTTGCAAAGAGTGCTGCCGCTTGATTACAACAAGGGTTATCACTCCATGGAAGATTCTTTTATCACTGAAGTGAATGGGAAAAAGATTCATAGCTTCTTTGATTTGAAAGAAGCCTTGGATAATCCTGAGCCCGGTCGCGAGCAATTCGCGCGCTTTCGCCTGGATCCTGGCAATGATGAAATTATTTTGAGTTATAAAGACATCAATAAGATTCATGCTCAGCTTAGAGCCCGTTATGGAATTCCCACAACGGCGGCTTTTTGGAAAAAAGAGAGTCCCTAGACAGCAGCACTGAGTGCGTTAGGATTGGGGAAGTAAATGGAAAAGGTTGTGCCTTTTTTCACTTTGCTCTTCACTTCGATCCGGCCGCCAATTTCTTCGATAATCCCGTGGCATATCGAAAGCCCAAGGCCGGTGCCCTCGCCTTCGGGTTTGCTTGTGAAAAAGGGATCGAAGATCTTTTTCAGATTCGCCGCCGAAATGCCAACGCCTGTGTCTTCGATATCGACAACGGTGTGCATGTGATCGTCGGTTTGTCTAGATCGTAGTGTCAAGGTTCCGCCGTTCGGCATGGCCTGGAGTGCGTTGCGTATAAGGTTTACAAACACCTGAATAATGCGGTTGCGGTTGGCAACTGTTTTAAACGGTTCGTTGATATTGAACTCTTCGTTCACATCGTAATTGTTGGCCTGCCCCCCCACGGTTGAGAATCTTAGGGCGGACGCTAAGGCTTCGTTGATCACGATAATTTCCGTCGTCTCTTTGCTTTTGCCAGTCGGTTGCTGCCGGGCAAAATCGAGAAGAGAATCGACGATCGCCTTGCAGCGTTTGGCTGCATTTTCAATTTCTTCAACATCTTGATAATAAACCGCGTCCTTAGCTACTGTTCGCAGAAGCATTTGGGAGAATAAGAGTATGCCCGCGAGTGGATTATTGAGTTCATGTGCAATACCGCCCGCAAGTAGGCCGATCGACGCCAGCTTTTCGTTTTGAATCAGCTGCGTCTGCAGTTGTTTGGCGAGCGTGCGGTCGCGATAGACGTTCAGCACGCCTTCGACGTTGCCCGACATCTCGTGGATCGGTTGAGCCGTTACTTCATAACTGCGACCACCGGAGATTGCATTGAGTTCGAACGCTTTGGTGTCATCGTTTTGAAAAGCATCCTGCAGCTTACATCCCGGGCAGGGGCTATCGCGTCCGGCGAACATCTTGAAACACTTCGCGCCGACCACTTGCCGCACTTCTTTGTTAGCCTTGGTCGCAAGCGCTCGATTCGCCTGGATAACGTTGTAATCCTTATCGATGAGCATCAAAGGATCGATGATGGCATCGACCGTCGCCATCCACCGTTTTTTGATTCTCTCGACGAATTCTATCGAGGGTTCTTCTGTTCCCGTTCCTGTTCCCGTTCCCGTTCCAGCAGTCTTTTTAATTTGCGACATGAGAGCATCCCCGACGAAAGAAAAAAAGGCACTCGCTGGGTAGTGAGTGCCTTTCGAAAAAGAACTGAGGTCTTAAAACATTGCGATATTAGTGCGCGAACGAAAGCTGATGAGTCTCGGCTTCGGTGACTTTCTTGAGCTTTTCAAACAGCTCATCCTGCTCGGAATCCTCAGCATCGGGATGTTTCCAGACCAGGGCGTGCATAAGAACATGATCCATATGCTCGACTGGAACGATAGTCAGATCTTTCAGAATCGTGCGAGGCAGATCGTGAAGATCCTTCTCGTTTTCTTTGGGCATGATGATCTTTTTGATGCCACCGCGATGGGCGGCAATCACCTTCTCTTTCAGACCGCCGATAGGCAGAACCCGGCCGCGTAGTGTGATCTCACCGGTCATCGCCACATCTTTCGATACGGGACGGTTGGTCAAAGCACTGGTCAGAGCGGTCGCCATACAAATACCAGCCGACGGACCATCCTTTGGAATCGCGCCTTCCGGCACGTGGATGTGAATATCAACCTTGGTATAGAAGTCTTCTGCGATATTGAGGAATTTCGAGCGCGAACGGACATAACTCAAGGCGGCTTGCGCCGACTCCTGCATGACCGACCCTAGTTTACCTGTAATGTTCAGCTTGCCGTTACCGGGCAATACTGCAACTTCACAGACGAGCAAATCACCGCCAACTTCCGTCCAGGCCATGCCCGTACACATACCGACTTCGTTGTGGCTGTTTTGATAGCCGATGCGGTATTTTCTTGGACCTAGATATTTGTTCACCGATTTTTCGCTGATCTTCTCAGAGATCTGGTCTTTGGTCAGAACCACACGCTCTTTGAGAGGCTTCATCTCTTTTTCTTTGTCTTTGCCAACATTGGCTGCTTCTTTGTTCTTCAGCTCGGTGTGAGCATCGCCTTCGACTTTGCGCATATACTTACGCGCAACCTTACGAAAGACAGACGAGATCTCGCGCTCGAGGTTACGCACGCCCGACTCTCGGGTGTAGTAACGAATCAGTTCTTGAACCGCTTTTACATGGAAAGTCACGTCTTGGTTTTCAAGCCCGTTGTCTTTCAAAGTTTTAGGAATCAAGTACTGACTGGCGATCGAAATTTTCTCTTCTTCCGTATAACCCGCAAGATAGATGACTTCCATACGATCGAGAAGTGGCCGTGGAATCGTGTGCAGCGAGTTCGCGGTGGCGAGGAACAAGACTTTGGACAGGTCATAGTCCAGATCCAAGTAGTGATCGTTGAAGCTGTGGTTTTGCTCAGGGTCAAGGACCTCAAGCAAAGCTGCCGATGGATCGCCACGGAAGTCCTGGCTCATTTTATCGATCTCATCGAGGAGAACGACAGGGTTGGATTTCCCTGCTTTACGAACCGCTTGAATGATTTTGCCCGGCATCGAACCGATGTAAGTCCGGCGATGACCACGAATCTCAGCTTCATCGCGCACACCACCGAGGGCGACACGAACAAAGCGGCGACCGGTTGCGGTTGCAACCGAACGAGCCAAAGACGTTTTGCCCACACCGGGAGGTCCGACAAGACAAAGGATAGGACCCTTCATTTCATCCACAAGGGTACGAACACTCAAATATTCCAAAATACGATCTTTCACCTTTTCCAAACCGTAGTGATCACGGTTTAGAACATCTTCGGCGAAGAGAGTGTCACGAATATCTTCCGATGGATCGTTCCACGGAAGAGAGACAACGGTGTCCACATAGTTACGAACGACGGTCGCTTCTGCAGACATCGGCGACATGTGCTTTAATTTACGGACTTCTTTGTTCAGTTTTTCCCGAACGTCATCCGGTAGCTTTTTGTTCTTAACTAAGTTTTCCAAATCGGAAATCTCGCTTCGGCCATCGTCGCGATCGCCCAGTTCCTTTTGAATCGCCTGCATCTGCTCGTTCAGATAGTACTCTTTCTGAGTCTTCTCCATCTGGCGTTTGACGCGTGCGCGGATCTTCTTCTCGACCCGCATGATCTCGATCTCAGACTGGATGTAGCCGTAGAGATCTTCAAGGCGTTTTGCTGGATTGGTTTCTTCCAGAAGACGCTGTTTGTCTTGCAGCTTAAGGTTTGAAAGGTGCGCGACCAGAGTATCGGCGAGTTTGGACTCGTCTTCCATCGAGGCGATTGAGAGTAACATCTCGGGCGGAATACGCTTATTGAGACGAACGTAGTTGTCAAAGGCCATCTTGATCGTGCGAACGAGAGCTTCGTTCTCAAGGCCTTTGCCTTTTTGCTCAGGGAGCGTTTCCGCGTTCACCTGAAAGTAGTCATCGGTTTGAACGAAGTCGACGATACGCGCGCGGCGTTGGCCCTCGACTAGAACCTTGACCGTTCCGTCGGGCAGACGAAGGAGCTGAAGGATCGTCGAGATCGTTCCGATATTATAAATATCTTCGGGAGAGGGTTCGTTGGTTTTGGCCTTGATCTGGGCGGCCAGTAGAATTTCTTTCGACCCGTTCATCGCCTGCTCGAGCGCTTGAATGGACTTTTCGCGGCCGACAAACAGCGGCACAACAGTCGAAGGAAACACGAGAATATCCCTGAGCGGAAGTAAGGGGATTCTCACGATATCGGGCTTCGACATTGCATCTTTAGACTCATCCGCCATACGGTTTTGCCTCCTCGTGAGGATTCTCGTGCATCAAACCTGTCTCGTGTTTGCTGCTGATTGTGCTTAATAGTGATCCCATCTCAATATCTTATCCGAATCGAAATCTGGAAGACAGTCTTTATTGCGAAGTCAAAAAAGCAAAAAGGCCCTCGCGGGCCTTTTTTTAAAGTGCTTTAACAATTTTTCGAAAAAGAGCATCGACTCTTTAAACTAGCGAAATCAATTTCCACCCGTTCCGAAATCACGTTCCTTGGTTTCTTTCGCGGCTGCCGCAGTCTGGAATGCCTGAAGCTCTTCCGGTGTGCGATAGACGATGATTCCTGGTGCGTTGTTCAAAATGAGTTCTTCTGTGATAACGACTTCCTTAATCGATTTTTCACTTGGAATTTCATACATGATATCGAGCATGTTCTCTTCGAGTATCGCTCGAAGACCACGAGCACCGGTTTTGCGCTTGAGGGCTTCCTGCACAACAGCTCGTAGAGCGCCATCGGTGAATTTAAGCACCACGCTCTCAAACTCAAAGAGCTTTTGGAATTGCTTGATAATCGCGTTCTTAGGTTTGGTGAGAATCTCGATCAACGCGTCTTCGGTCAGCTGCGCAAGTGAGCAGATTACCGGGAGTCGGCCGATGAATTCAGGAATCAAACCAAACTTTGCTAGGTCGGTCGTCGTCACTTTATTCAAAAGGTCAGTGACGTTCCGCTCTCTCTTCGAGAGGATCTCCGCGCCGAATCCCAATGACGAGGTCTCAACCCTTTGCGCCACGATATCTTCGAGGCCGGCAAACGCGCCCCCGCAGATGAAGAGAACGTTGGAGGTATCGACCTGCAGGAATTCCTGCTGAGGGTGCTTACGTCCGCCGCGAGGAGGAACGTTGGCTATCGTGCCCTCAATGATCTTGAGGAGGGCCTGCTGAACGCCTTCGCCGGACACATCGCGTGTGATCGAAGGGTTGTCGCCCTTACGAGCGATCTTATCGATCTCATCGATGTAGGCGATACCGCGCTGAGCGAGTTCAACGTCGTAGTCGGCGTTCTGAAGGAGATTCAAGATAATGTTCTCAACGTCCTCACCCACATAACCCGCCTCGGTGAGGTTGGTCGCATCGGAAATGGTGAATGGAACGTTAAGGATACGGGCCAGAGTCTGCGCAAGCAAAGTCTTACCACTACCGGTAGGACCGATAAGAAGGATGTTTGACTTTGTCAGCTCGATCTCATCGGACGCCGTTTTGTGATCGATACGCTTGTAGTGGTTATGCACCGCAACGGAGAGTATCTTCTTCGCGCGATCCTGACCGATGACGTATTCGTCGAGTATTCGGCGAATATCCTTCGGGTTCGGGATCTTGTTGCTCGGATTCAGAAGCTCTTCTTTTTCGACTTCTTCGGCAATGATGTCGTTACAGAGTTGAATACACTCGTCGCAGATATAGACGTTCGGTCCTGCGATGAGTTTCTTAACCTCTTTTTGACCCTTGCCACAGAAGCTGCAATGCAGGCCGCTGTCTTTGCTGGCCATACGGCTATCTCCTTAAAATGCGCACGCACGCTCAGTTAGATTTAAGACTTCTTCGGCAACTTTTTCGAAGGAGCGATGATTTGATCGACCACGCCGTACTCTTTAGCTTGTTCAGCCGTCATGAAAAAGTCACGGTCGATATCTTTACGAATCCGCTCATCGGTCTGACCCGTATGCTGTGCAAGTATGTGGATCATACGTTGACGAGTCCTGATGATCTCCTGCGCGTGGATATCAATGTCCGTAGCCTGACCGCCCGCACCACCCAAAGGTTGGTGAAGCATCACGCTCGCATTCGGGAGGATGTGGCGTTTGCCAGGAGAACCGGCTGCGAGGAGCCAGGCACCCATCGATGCGCACTGTCCTATACAGTAAGTGCGTACGTCAGGTCGAATCAGCTGCATACAGTCATAGATCGCCATGCCGGCCGTTACCGAACCGCCTGGGCTGTTGATGTAGAAGCTGATGTCTTTCTCTGGGTCGACGCTCTCGAGATAAAGAAGCTGGGCCACGATTACGTTTGCGATCTCGTCGTAAACGGGTGAGCCCAACATCACGATACGTTCCTGGAGCAAGCGGGAGTAGATATCCCACGAACGCTCGCCGCGGTTTGTTTGCTCAACGACAACAGGTATGAGCGCCATTGCAACATCCTTTTACAGCACTGGGGTTTACGTTTCGTGTATTGAGCCACAAATTCCTTTGCAGTTGTCAATACATACAACACTAACATAAGAGCAAACACAGGCAAACACAAGGCGTGAGTCACAGATGACCAATGCACTCGAGTTGCTTTTAGCGTTATAGGGGGAAAATTTGAAAATTCCCCCAGACATTTTTTAAAAGTCTTAGGGGATTGTATCAGATAC
>JAZKGL010000119.1:0-1809 GCA_040385935.1 Bdellovibrionota bacterium | reverse complement strand
TTCTCTCCGGCCCACCCTCGCCAGCAAACATGCGCGCAGGATCTTCCCCCTCGCGTTTGAGTGGGAACACGCCCGCCGCGTAAGGGAATTCACCCGGAAGGTTTTCTGTCAAAAGCCATTCGAGAATATCACCCCAGTCTTTGTAACGAGGCAAAGAGACCTTGGGGATATCGAGTCCCGAGAGCGATTTTGTAAAAAGTGCCTGTTCAATAATCTTGTCACGGACTTGAAATTTATACGTCGCCTCTTTGTAGCGCGCTTTAGTTTTATCCCAGCCCGACAGCAAACTGAAGCATTCGTGGTCGAGCTGCCGCTCCATCTCTTCGGAGAGCTTAATCAATCCCGCAATTGTTGGATCGTCCGAAGGATCAATGGGAGAGCCGAAAATAGGGACCTGAGCTGCTTTGTCACTCTTTCTGAGGGTTTCTATCGTCCCGCGAAGTTGATAGAGCTGGCGGGCAATTGCCGTTTGTCTCAGGACGAAAGTCTTATAACTCTCGTGCGACTCCGAGATTTCAGCCAGATAGCGAACCCGGTCGGCATTGAGCAGGAGCGACACCTTTTTTTCCTCGTAGGCGGGAATCTTTTTGAAATCGCTTTTAGTCTTCTCATTTACTATCGTCATCAAACGATCATAGAGACGATTCATGCCCGAATCGTTGAATTGCGCGGCGATCGTTCCGAGGACAGGCAAATCCTCTTCTGCTCCATCCCAGATCATGTGGTTACGACGATACTGCTTTCTCACGTCCCGCAACGCATCGAGTGAGCCGCGTTTGTCGAATTTATTGATAGCGATAATATCGGCAAAGTCGAGCATATCGATTTTTTCGAGTTGGGTGGCCGCACCGTATTCCGATGTCATCACATACAGCGAAGTATCGCTGTGCTCGACGATTTCCGTATCCGACTGACCGATACCCGAGGTCTCGACGATGATCAGATCAAAGCCCGCGGCCTTACAGATATCGATAGAATCTTGAACGTACTTACTCAGCGCAAGGTTCGACTGCCTTGTCGCGAGTGAGCGCATATACACGCGAGGGTTATGAATCGCGTTCATGCGAATTCTATCGCCAAGGAGCGCACCACCCGACTTTCGTTTCGAAGGATCAACCGAGATAATCGCTATGTGCTTGTTCTCATTCACTCGCAGAAAACGGCGAACCAGTTCATCGACCAGAGAAGACTTGCCCGCACCACCTGTGCCTGTAATCCCGAGAACCGGGACCGAGACCTTGATAAGTTTTTGAATAGTGCTCTTTAGTTCATCTCTAAGATCAGGGAAATTTTCAGCCACTGAGATGAGACGCGCAATCGCTTTAGGATCTTTTTTTGCGACATTGGGCAAAAGATGATCGATCGGCGGCTCTTGCGTGGAGAAATCACAGCTGGATAGGAGATGATTGATCATCCCCTGAAGACCCATCGATCGACCGTCGTCGGGTGAGTAGATGCGCGTGATTCCATAAGCCTGAAGTTCTGCGATCTCCGATGGCAAAATAGTTCCACCACCCCCACCAAAAATTTTGATAGGCGAGCCAGCTTCCTTCAGAAGGTCATAGATGTATTTGAAGAACTCAATGTGACCACCTTGGTAAGAGGTAATCGCGATTCCTTGTACGTCTTCCTGAATGGCGCAGTTTACGATTTCTGCCGCCGAACGATTGTGCCCTAAGTGAATGACTTCGGCTCCAGAGGACTGGAGGATTCGGCGCATGATGTTAATCGTCGCGTCATGTCCATCAAAGAGTGATGCCGCCGTAACGATGCGGATATGGTGTTTAGCCTGATAGCGACCCGATTCTG
>JAZKGL010000118.1:0-16121 GCA_040385935.1 Bdellovibrionota bacterium | reverse complement strand
AACGAAGAAATATAAACCAAAAAAATAAACAAACGCGCCCCGCGAAGCGGCAGCCAGTACGGTGGGGGGATACATAAGGGGGGCAGGCGGAGCCTCTCCTCTTATGCCGCCGGAGGCACCAGCGAAGCGCTATCCCGAGGGAAAACGCACCACATAAAGCAACCCAGGCTCAAACGAATAACATAGCATCCGAAAGCCCCCATCCCTTCCAAGCAGGCATCAGCCGATTCAACATGGTTCAGGCAACCGTTACCACCCCCCAAACGACTAAATCCCTTACCCAGCAAACCCTCCAGCGCAAGCCATCCGCTTTGTTCACAAAAGCTTGAACTGAGGGGAAGAATGATGCATTCTGATAGAGCTAAGGCAGTTTCAACCCCAGAGTAAAATTATGACGGCTGATACAGGCACCCATTTTCCGCAGCGGACCGAAGCCCGAACCCATCAAAAGAGTTCGAGGTTACCGGGATTTTACGAACTCAGTATGAGTCAGCGTCGCGAGATTATCGAGGATCTTGCGGGTATCGATGGTCAGACGTCAGGGACCTTTGGCGACTTTGGGACCCTGAATGCGGAGCTGGTAAATGTGTTTATTGAGAACGGTATCGGAACCATGGCTTTGCCTCTGGGCGTAGCCACTAATTTTCATATCAATGGTCAAGACGTTCTCATTCCAATGGCCGTTGAGGAAACCAGCGTGCTCGCTGCGGCTAGTCACGGGGCAAAGCTCGCCCGACTCGGCGGAGGATTCGTCACTTCGAGTACCGCTCCCATTGGGACCGGACAAATTCAGCTCTATCCCATCGGCGATGCCGACTACGATAAAATTTTACATGATCACAAAGATGAACTTATCGAGCTTGCACACGACGGCCAGCAGCGACTCCTTACGCGTGGCGGCGGAGTTCGCGGCATTCGATGGCGTTATATCGAGGCCTTGGCTTCGCTCGTTATCTATATCGACGTCGATACACGTGATGCTATGGGCGCAAACCTCATAAATACCATCTGCGAGAAGCTATCCAAACGCGTAGCCGAACTTATTCCTTGTGAGATGGGTCTTCGCATCCTCACCAATCTTTGTGATAAACGCATGGCGAAAGCCCGTTGCCGCATCCCTAAAGAAGCCCTTGCGAACAATCAGTTCTCTGGGGAAGAAGTCGTCGAACGCATCGTGCAAGCTTACCTATTCGCAGCGCATGATGTTTATCGAGCGGCGACTCACAACAAAGGTGTGATGAACGGAATCGATCCCGTCGTCATCGCAACCGGCAACGACTGGCGTGCCGTCGAAGCCGGCGCTCACGCCTACTGCTGCCGCTCAGGTGTCTATCAACCGATGACGACCTGGACCAAAGATGAACACGGCGATCTGATCGGCGAGATCGAACTTCCCATGGCTCTCGGTACGGTCGGGGGTGTTACGACCCTACACCCAACCGCACAGGCTTCCCTTAAATTACTGGGCAGCCCTAACGCACAACTTCTCAGCGAAATCGCAGTTGCCGTTGGCCTCGCGCAGAATCTCTCAGCGCTTCGTGCTCTGGCCAGCGAAGGCATTCAACGCGGACACATGAGTCTTCATCAAGGCAACATCCGTCTCGCGGCTTCGCGAGATCAACACTGATGTCTCGGCTAGGCGCTGGACGCGCGACCGAAGTTAGCGTGCCAGGTAAAATCATGCTCGCAGGCGAGTACGCTGTACTCAAAGGAGGTCGCTCACTCTCCTCGGCCGTCGACGCGTTTCTCACACTCACGATCGAGCCTTCCGAGCAAAAAGGCGTGTGGGTAGAGTCGAATCTTTGGCCCGAGCCACGCCTACTCACGCCTCAGCCCCAAAACGAACCTTTGCTCGATTCGTTGCAGCGCTTACTTAGTCACAACGTCCGAGTGTCTGTCACTTCGGAACTTGATGTTTCCTACGGACTTGGGTCGTCCTCAGCCATTCGCCTAGCTGCTCATCTCGCCACCCACGCCTTCGAACAAAAGACGATCAATCTATCTTTTGACGAACGATGGCAGGCCGCACGCGAAGCTTGGCACGCACAAAGAACTCAGCAAGGTTTCGCCTCAGGTTACGACTTAGTTACGCAGCTCCAGGGTGGTTATGTTCACTGGTCGCCCGACTTTGAACAATGGCCTGGACGTGTGCAATCCCGGGATCCTGACTGGCTTCAAGACTACGTGCATCCCTACATCGGCGGCGAAGGCGCGCCGACTAGCAAAGTCGGCGGCGGCGTACGGACCTATCTCGATGCCGAAAATTTATGGCCTGAACTCCACTCACGAAGTGAAGCTTTGGTGACTGCCTTTGCCTCAGAATCCCTCGATGCCATAATCCGCGCGAATCAGGGCCATCGCGAGTTATTTGAACCCGCACCTTTTTATCCGCAAAAGATCTACAAATTACTTGCGTCATTGCCCGATTTTGATCGATCTTGGTCCTTTAAAACGACCGGCGCTGGCGGCGAAGATGCCATACTTCTTTTAGGCCTCAAGTCCAGTCTCACCGAGGCGGATCAAGCTTTGAAGCAAAGAGGATGGAAACCGCTTCCGCACACGTTCACAGCCCATGGCACCCGCATCACTTGGAAGGATTTGGGCACATGACCGAGATTTATCGCGTGAGCTCGCCAAGCAATATTGCTTTTCTAAAATACTGGGGGAAGAAAGATCCTCTTTTGCAGTGGCCTGCAAACGATTCACTCTCCATGAGTTTGAACACACTCGCGACAAAGACGACAGCCTACATTCACGATGCGGCTGATCACCTCTTCCAATTTCAGGGTGAATCGCTGACGCGCGAACACAAAAGCTTTCACAAGGTGTTTAAGCATCTTGATTACCTGTCCGATACGTTTGGCTTTGCTGAAAAATTGGCCTTTTCGAGCAGTAACTCGTTTCCTACAGGCGCTGGGGTGGCGAGCAGCGCGAGCGGACTCTCCGCTTTGACACTTTCCGCTATTGCCTGTTGGACTCACTCTGCGACTTTCGACGAACTTGAGAAAAAAGGCTTTTCGCGTGAGCATATCGCTCATCTCTCGCGCATAGGATCGGGCAGTGCAGGCCGTTCGCTCTTTGGCGGCTATGTCCATTGGCAAGCGGGAACCCATGCCGACAAGCAAAAAATAATTCCCCTCTACAGCGCGAGCCACTGGAACCTACACGATACCGTTGCCCTCTTCTCACATGATGAAAAGTCGAAGAGTTCAACAGCTGCGCATGGCGATGCTTGGAGTAGCCCCCTCTTCAGCCCACGCATTGCAGGTGCGCCCGAGCGATTGCAAGCGATGCTGAAAGCTCTTCATCACCGTGATATGGCGAGCCTTGGGCCCCTTCTTGAAACCGAAGCTCTCGACATGCATGCTGTGATGATGACGACTCGGCCTCCTCAGCATTATCTGACAACCGAATCCACCGAGTTTCTATCGGCCTTTCGTCGCGCACGGCAAGACGGGGTTTTCGAAGCTTATTTTACGATTGATGCAGGCCCCAATATCCACATTATTCACGAAGCGTCTCAGACGCCAGCCCTTCACTCTTGGCTAAAAGAGTTTTATCCAAACCTCTCGCTCCTCAGCGATAAGGTAGGTGAAGGCCCCTCGTTAGAGAGAGGTATGATTTGAGCGAGCAAAATTCGACACAAAACCCTCTAATGTCTCGCACGAAATCGCAAGTCTCGCCATCGCTAGAGACTACCGCTTGCGGCAAAGCGATTATCACGGGTGAGCACGCTGCGGTCTATGGGGCGCATGCGGTCGCGATTCCTCTGCATCAAATGCGTTTTCGTTTTAACATGACGCAAAAGACTATGCGTTTAGGATCGGCGCCTGAGATTCATCTGACCCTCGCGGGTCACGAGGGATCGCCTCGTCTCAAGGCAGTCGTTCTTCATGCGATGGAGCTTTTGCGCATCGAACCCTTTTCCCTCGACGCCGAAACTCATTCCTCTCTTCCTATAGGGGCTGGCCTTGGTTCATCCGCAACTCTATGCGTCGCCGTTTTGCGCGCGCTCTCGCAGGCTAAAGGCCTGAGTCTGCCCGAGCCTTTGCTTGCGCAGCTTGCCAATGAGCTTGAGAAAAGTTTTCATGGCAATCCTTCGGGCCTTGATACTGCCGTCGTTGCTTTCGAAAAGGCGGTACTCTTTGCAAAGAATCAAAAAATAGAGGTTCTAAACATTTCGTCCGACCTCACCTCTGAGTTTGTTCTGATCGATAGCAACATCCGCGCCTCGACTCTCGCGATGATTCGAATCGCTGAGCCTTATTTTATGGGTTCTGAGGGCGACAGGCGGATTCAGGCGTTTGATACCATCGCCTTAACTACGCACAGGGCTTTAGAAATCGGCTCGCCCGATCTTTTAGCTGAATCGATGAATGACTGCGGCAAGCTTTTGAAAGAAGCGGGAGTGGTGCCGGCAAATATCGAAGATATGATCGCCAAAACACGGGCCTTAGGGGCTCCGGCTGCAAAGTCCACGGGTGCGGGTGGAGGGGGCGTAATCATCGGTCTTTTACCCAATGATTTGATGGATCGTGAACGGTGTTATCGCGATATCATTCATGCCTTCAAAGGTCATGCTGTCTATCGCGTGAGTCTTCGTTAACGCCCTCGTTTGACTGTATATTCAAACTGAATGTCCGCCGCGACGTGAGTATCAGGCGGAAATTCTATCAGCGTATTTTCCAGACAACTGAGTATTCGCCGGTCTTCCTCGCTTACCTTCAATTCTTTTTTACTCATCGACAACTCCGGACCTTTGTTTCTCCACTCCAGATGAAGCGTAAAATCTTTGAGTATCCCTCGACCTTTCAAAAATTCAAAACACCAGGTTAGCATCGGACGTTCTTTAAGCTCGGTAATGAGCCTCGCCTCGTCACTGACCATACGAAGCTGCCACTGACGGCCACCGATGTGGGTGGCGTGGACCGCGGACAAAGCGGGTGAACCTATCGCAAACAAGAGTAGCCATAGAGTTCGCCTTAACATATTCGTCCTTACTCTTGACTGCTCTTAACAGGCTTTTGTGATTTGCTTCCGAATTCATCGGTCACGCGAAACGATTTTTGCTGGTGCTTTTTGCAAAACTCCTCGCCGTAATAACTCGCATTGCAAATGCCTTTCTCAAGCATCGAACGGGCGAGATGTTCTTGCTGCTGTGTGAGAGAGGGAGCGCCGGGTTCGCCGAGTTGACCTTCGATAGGCGGCTCCTTTGGAATATCGCTCACTTCAAATGCGGGTGCCTGCGCGTTCGCATGGGTAGCAAAGAGAAGTATTAAGCCGAAAAACGACGTCGAACCTTGGTTGAAGGACATACAATTACCTCCTGATATACCCTTCCAACTTAGCATAATAGCTCGCGTATTTAAAAGAGTTCCCAGCCCCTCAAGAAATCCCCAGAGAATTCCGATCTTTAGGGAGAACCCCTGCGGAGTCCTTAATGAAAAGTTCTACTCTTTTGACTTATGGACTTCTCTCGCTCGCCGTCTTCTCGCAGAGCTGCTCTCAGGCGCCTTTGAGACGAGCAAACCCGTCCCTTAACGATCAAACCGCCGACCAGTCGCCTGGAAAAGTGAAAGTCGATCCTGCTTCTGATTCCTCAACCGACGACGACGACGATTCGGAAGTTTCGGACTCAGACACCGAGGGCGAACCATCGGAATCTGAGATGGATCAGGCCATTCCTAAACCAGATGTTCCGAAAGTGGAATACACGCCATCGGCCAATCTCGAAACGGCTTTCATCAGCAACTTTCTCGATGAGATCGCAGGACCAAAAGGCAATGGTCGAGGAACCGGCTCGGCCGAAAATCAAGCGGTGGCACAGAAGATTGCCGACGAATTCAAAGCCCTGGGCTTCAAGGCCGGGGGAACGAACGGCAGCTACTTTCAAGCCTTCAATGCCAAAGGCAAAGACACCCAAAATATCATTGGTATTCTGCCTGGCGAGACCGACGAATTTATCGTTATGGGCGCGCACATGGATCATCTGGGATCGATGAATGGTAAGGTTTATCCGGGTGCCGACGACAATGCATCGGGAACGACCGGACTCATCGCAAGCGCGAGAGCCTTTGCAAAGAATCCTGCTAAGCTCAAACGTTCTGTCGTCTTCATTGCTTTTTCCGGTGAGGAACTGGGCCTAATCGGATCGCTCTACTTCGTAAAGAATCCGACGATTGATCTGCAAAAAGTAAAATTCATGGTTAACATGGATATGATCGGCCGCTATCGCCAGGAATTCGATTTGATCGGCTTAGAAAAGACGATCGAAGGCCATTCGCTTGCGCGGGAATTGATATCAAAGACCAACATAAAAGCCAAGTTTCTGAGCGAAGTCTCAGCCGGCGGCTCCGATCACATGCCTTTCAAACAAATCGGGATTCCCACAGCAACCTTTCATACACAGCTCCACGAGGAGTATCATCAGCCGACCGATACGATCGATAAACTCGATAAAACCAATTTGAAAACGATAGCCGGTATTGCTAGTGATTTAACATTTCGCCTCGCCAACAGCGAAAGCATTACCTCAGCCGCTTATGCACTGATTCCGATTCAGCTGGATGGCTACACGGATGGCGTTCATCAACGGGGAGGTTGCGAGCCAGCCATGGCGAGCTTTGAGGAAATTCAAAGCAATCTCTCAGCTCTCAAACCGATTCGCTAAGACTAGATTTCAAAGTTTTATGAATCCATAGGAGCAGGTGCGCCCCAGACTTTAAGCCAAGCTTCGTCAACGGGAGCCCGCAGAGCCATCGGCTCTTTGCTGGTAGGGTGCTTGATCGTGAGCGTTGCCGCATGAAGCGCAATGCGCCCATCCCAAACTTCGCTAGCCCCGTATTTCACGTCGCCGTAAATCGGTGTTCCGAGAGAAGCTAACTGAACACGAATCTGATGACTTCGCCCTGTTTCAGGATGCACTTCGACCCAAGTTAAATGTCCTTGAGTTGCGATCACGCGATAGCTCAGTTTGCAGAGCTTACCTTCGGGGTGCTTTGAATGCACGATGCGAACCCGATTATCCTGTTTCTCTTTAGCAAGGTAATGAATCAGTGTGCCGTCTTCCTGAGTAGGTCGACCTTCGACCAGCGCAAAATATCGTTTAGAAAGTGTCCGGTTACGAAATTGCTCGTTCAGACGAGCAGCAGACTTGCTGCTTAGGGCGAACACTATAGTGCCCGACACAGGTCGATCCAAAAAATGAATCGGTACACAGTAGCCCTTCTTGCCCTCGAGTTGTTTTGCATAATGACGATCACGGATTTTGGTGAGTAAGGTCACATCACCGCTAGCGTCGGAGGCAACAGGGAGTCGTGCGGGTTTGATAACCGCAATAAGGTGGTGGTCTTCGAATAGGATGGGGATGTCGAAGGATTCCAAGATGCTCCTCGCCTGCTCTTTAGGCGGCAAAACTAAGGGATCACCCTGTAATTGTCAAAGTATTCTCACTATTTTGCACAATACCCAATGTCGCGCCCTAGCGATTATCGAGCCAACGCCTGCAAATCATTGGTAGAATGGAGTGCAACATCGGAGGCCATGATCTATGCGTGCCTATGCCCTACTCGTCTTCCTATTCATCAGCCAGGCATTCGCGGCGGAAAAACCGATCGATTATTCAACGCTGGATTTCACGCTTACGCTCACCGCGCTTCGTGCGGGCAATCACGATGAAAGCGGAACGAACTCCTATTTCTTTCAAACCAAGCTTTATGGCCTTCCTATCCGCAAAGAGGATATAAAGAAGCCTTTTGCAGACAGGCCAAAGTCAGAATCGGATTTGGGCAAGTTCGCTGAGCTTAAGATCGAAAGTTTGAAATATTGGACACCGGAAAAAAAGCCTACTGGCGTTCAGCTGGCCGTGACGGGAGATAAGATTCGATCCCTTGTAGCCGAAGTTATGCGCACCCACACCGTGCCTGAAGAACAAACGGCCGTGAAAGCTGTCGTGACGATGTATGAGATGAGTAAGAAATTTGGCTGGCTCGGAGATGATACAAAGGTCGGCGAGACTTCGTTTGATATCATCACAGAAAGCTTGCCCCGCGTGGCCAAGGTCGAGAACAAGACCCTGACCATCCATGATGATCAGGGCACTTATGTCGAATTAAAACTGGACTTCAAGCATATCGTAGAAAAAGCAGAGGCTAAAGAGTAACGACTACTCAAGAACTATAAAGTCAGGTGATGAGTAAATACGTTCGATAAATCCGTCTTTGACCTTGGTCACATAACTTCTCTTGACCTTTAACGTCGGAGTGAGTGTACCGTTCTCAATACTAAACCCTTCCGTTAGCACGCCGATCTTCTTAATGGCTTCATGATTCGCTAAAGTTTTATTCATGCCTTCGAACCAATGGGTAATCGACGAGTAGTCGGACTTATCGAGCTTTGGCTTATCGACTGTAACGAGGGCAATGCAGAACTTTCGTGTGTCGCCGACCATCATCACATCTTTAAAAAGTGGATTTCCTTTGATTCTATCTTCGATGGGAACAGGTGCTACGTACTTTCCATTAGACGTCTTCAACATTTCCTTTTTGCGGCCAACGATAAACAATCGACCTAACTCGTCTATCTTCCCTAGATCGCCCGTTGAGAACCAGCCATCTTCGGAGAGAACTTCGCGTGTGGCTGCGGGATTTTTATAGTAGCCGGTGAACATCCACGGCGAGCGGAATTGAATCTCGCCATCCTCAGCTAGACGAACCTCGTTATGGGGAAATGGTCTTCCGCACGAATCAACGAGTATCTCTTCGTCAAAGCTTAGTGTGCCGCAACTTAGGTTTTCGGTGAGTCCATAAACTTCGCGAATAGGCATTCCGAAGGAAATAAAGAATTTTTGCACGTCAGGCCGTGTCGGTGCACTTCCGGTAACGAACAATCGTGTGCGGGAAAGTCCCAGACGTGCACGAAGCTTTTTGCCGACGAGTTTATCCGCCAGAGCCGGGAAGATTCCAGCGGAGTCGGATGCATCAATGCGTGTGCCTTCGGTCCGGCTACGGCCCATAAAACCTGCAGCTTTGAAAACAAACTGAGAGAGGGCGGGCGCTTTCTTCACTTTGGCGACGATGCCCTCCTGCATCTTTTCCCAGAGCCTGGGAACACACAATAGGATAGTCGGCTGCGCAAGGGGTAGATCTTCTGCGATGGTTTCCACGCTTCTTGCGAAGAATACTTCGGCACCTTCTCGGATCGAGCCCATCTCAACCAGAACTCGTTCGGCGACATGACTCAAGGGTAGAAAGGAAAAGAAGCGGTCGGTCATGCCTTTTGGCGTTTCGATTACGAGATGACTCGATATCATGGCTTGCGAAAGATTCCCGTGAGTATGCATCACGCCTTTAGGTAAACCGGTGGTACCAGAAGTGTAAATGATAGTGGCGAGATCGTCGGGACTCACTTTAACAGGATTGGAGATTTTGCCTGCTGTATCAACCATGATGTCAGCATACGATTGAAATCTATCATGGTTTGCTTTGAAAGCATTAAAAACAAGAATGCCGTTCAACTTGCTCGTGTCGAACGAATTCAGCCTTTCCACCTTATCGACGATCAGCCATCGAGCTTCGGAATGCTCAAGTATGTGCTGAGTGTCGCTCGCGGAGGAGTTAGGATAGATCGGAATCGTCACAGCCCCTGCGCTTTGAATAGCGAGATCGGTGATGATCCATTCCGGACGATTGGAAGACAAAAGAGCGACCTTATCGCCTTTTTTTAGGCCCTGATCGAGAAACCATTGCGAGAGCATGGAGACTTCGTCACGGTAACGAGTCCAACTCATCGTGACGAACGTATCTTCGCCAGGTCGGCAATACATAAAAGCCGTAGCAGCCTCTTGAGCCGCGGCCTGAGCAAAAAAGTGTTCAGGAAGAGTTTTCTCGACGTTTAGTTTCAAGTTCATCTTTGTGATCCTTGCGCATAAACTTAGAATGAGTCAGAGTTCGCCGTGTTCACGATTTAACACCTCGTGACGCTGAGTTCACCAGAAAAAGCGAGTCAAAAAATATGTCAGCGACGCTTCGTTCTTTTTTTCGCGCAAGTTTCCTCCTCTCGAGTCTCCTTATATTTCTTGGGGCCTGCGCGACCGATCCGAAGACGCTGAAGAAACCTTATGAGTTTTGCTACTGCGGAGCTATGAAGGGTCCCGACAACAAGGACTACTGCGGGATCTGGGCCGATCGCAAACGCCTCGATGTCCCGCACAATGCTCTGGGCACCGTTGAGCAGAACACCTGTACGCCTGAGGACTGCAGTAAAAATTTCTCAAGCTCGTGTGAGCGCATGCAAATGTGGGCATATGAACCTGTCGAATATCCCAAGCCCAGCGCCGTGCCCTGCTACTGCGATTCAAGTCTGGTCGAAAACGACAAGGGTCAGATCACCTTAGTGTGCGCGGCCTGGCAGCAAGATTCGGATAAGCTTCTTGAGTACTACGTGACCAAAGACTGTAAGCCAGAGACCTGTGGCAAGGACCCGTTCCAGATTGCCGGCAAACTTTGCCCACAAGGCTTTCGGGGCCATTATCTACCTTTCCCGAAAACTTCGACGCCGCCTATGCCCGTAAAATAAGCTTAGATTTTGCATGAAACTTGTCAAAAAGCCTATGAGCTAGAATAGATCGGGCTTTAAAGAATTCTGCCGCCCAGCCGATACGCTGGGTATGAAAAATTTAAACACCATCAAAAAAATAGTATCAGACGGCCAGTTCGCCGAAGCCCATACGGCTTTGGAGGATCTTTTAGAAATGGGCCCGGGTAATATCGAAGCGGTCAAGCTCAAGGCGGCTTTGTTTGCTCACGTGGGACGTTTTGAAGATGAAGAGAACGCGTGGCGCCGTGTTATCGAGATCGATAACGAAGACGAAGATGCCATTGAGTACTACCAAGGTCTTCAGTTGGAAGACCGTGAACGTTATTATTTCCGAGATCCCCTGCCCCATGGCGGAGCGCGTTATCTCACTTTGAATCGCAAACTGATCGCGGCAAGTTGGACAGGTCTTCTGATCGTAGCTAGCTTTTTGGGAATCAGTCGCCTCGGTCTCAACTTCTTTGTGAATTCGCCGTACCTTCTTTTATACACGTTCTTTGGTCTTACTCTAATGAGTTCGGGACTGATTTATTATGCCTTTCATGTGAATCTTCACTCCATCTCGATAACCCGTGATGGGCTTGAGTTTGCCACGCGCTTCAGAAAGAAAATGTATCCTTGGAAAGAGATCGATCAGTTGATTCTTGGCCATTCGGACGATTTGGAGACAGGGAAACTGACTCTTATCGTGAAGCCTAAGGACACGGCGATGCCATCTGTCTCGCTGGATATTACCCCAGGTCAAACGACTATCGCAGCACGTCGGCATGTGTTAGCGGAGATCGTGGACTACTATCCTGCGGTTCGTCATGAAGCGATGAGTCAGGTTCTCGTAAACTCGAAAAATCACCTTCGTTTCTAAGCCCCCTGCAATTTTTTTTGCCCTTCCCTTGACAATCAAAAAGCGCTACTTATCTTCCAATCGAATCTATGGTTGTTGGTGGCTAGTGGCCAATCCGCCGCCCAGACCAACGGGCTGGCGGTTTTAGTTTTCCAGTCATACCAGCATCCATCATCTCAAGTATTATTCTCGCGAATGTTGGAGACTCAGCATGAAGATTAGACCTTTACAGGATCGTATCCTTGTCAAAAGGGTTGAAGCCGAACAAAAAACTGCCAGTGGAATTATCATCCCCGATGCAGCGAAAGAAAAGCCAGTTGAAGGCCGCGTTGTTGCGGTTGGGAACGGCCGAACTCTCGATAACGGCACAGTCCAGAAGCCAGATGTCAAGTCGGGCGACGTCGTCCTTTTCGGCAAGTATTCGGGAACGGAAGTGAAGGTTGAAGGCGAAGAGTTTTTGATCCTTCGTGAAGACGACATCTTAGGTGTTCTTGCTTAATTTTTCTAATTCCATTCGATTTAGATGTTTTAAATAAAGGGTGATTCATGTCGGCAAAGATTATTAACTTCGGTGAAGACGCTCGCAGAAAGATCCTCGTTGGTGTGGATACTCTTGCGAACGCAGTGAAAGTAACTCTTGGTCCTAAGGGCCGTAACGTTGTGATCGACCGTTCGTTCGGCGCTCCTAACATCACCAAAGATGGTGTGTCGGTAGCGAAAGAAATCGAACTCGAAGACAAGTTCGAAAACATGGGCGCCCAGATGGTGAAAGAAGTTGCTTCGCGCACTTCGGACAACGCGGGTGACGGTACAACGACGGCTACGGTTCTTGCTCAGGCGATTTTCCGTGAAGGCGTTAAGCTTGTGGCTGCTGGTCACAACCCGATGGAACTCAAAAAGGGTATCGACCTCGCTGTCAAAGCGATCGTTGAAGCTCTCGACAAGCTCTCGCGTCCGACACAGACTCGCGAAGAAGTTGCGCAAGTCGGTGCGATCTCTGCGAACAACGACAAAGACATCGGTAATATCCTTGCAGAAGCGATGGATAAAGTTGGTCGTGACGGCGTTATCACGGTCGATGAAGCTAAGGGTATGGAAACAACCCTTGAGTTCACCGAAGGTATGCAGTTCGATCGCGGATACCTCTCGCCTTATTTCGTAACGGATGCCGAGCGCATGGAAGTTGCGTACGATCTTCCTTACTTCCTTATCCATGAGAAGAAAGTCTCGAGCATGAAGGAACTCCTTCCTGTTCTTGAGCAAGTTGCTCAATCAGGTCGTCCTCTCGTGATCATCGCGGAAGACGTGGATGGCGAAGCGCTTGCGACTTTGGTTGTCAACCGCCTTCGTGGAACACTGAAAATCGCTGCTGTTAAAGCGCCAGGTTTTGGTGATCGTCGTAAGGCGATGCTCCAAGACATCGCGACGCTTACTGGCGGAACAGTGATTTCTGAAGACGTTGGTTTGAAGCTTGAGAGTGTTACGCTAGCTCAATTGGGTTCGGCAAAACGCGTTTCGATCAGCAAAGACAACACAACGATCGTTGACGGTCAGGGCCAAAAGACTGATATCGATGCGCGCGTCGGTCAGATCCGTGCTGAGATCGAGTCAACGACATCGGACTACGATAAAGAGAAGCTCCAAGAGCGTCTTGCGAAGCTCGTGGGCGGCGTTGCTGTCATCAAAGTCGGTGCAGCCACCGAAATCGAAATGAAAGAAAAGAAAGCCCGCGTAGAAGATGCTTTGAATTCGACACGCGCAGCGGTTGAAGACGGTATCGTTCCTGGCGGCGGAACAGCGTTCATTCGTTGTCAGTCGGCTCTTGATTCGATCAAGGTTGAAGGCGAGCAGAAGTTCGGCGTAGCTATTATTCGCCGTGCGATTGAGGAGCCTCTTCGCCAGATCGCGTATAACGCTGGTTTGGAAGCGGCTGTTGTCGTCGATAAAGTTAAGCAGTCGAAAGGCGGCGAGGGCTTTAACGCGTTGACTGAAGTTTACGAAGATCTTTACAAGGCTGGCGTTATCGACCCGACTAAGGTTGCTAAGACTGCTCTTGCTAACGCGGCGTCGGTTGCTTCGTTGCTTCTTACAACAGAAGCGATGATTGCTGATAAGCCGTCGGATGATAAAGGCGCTCCTGCTGGTGGCATGGGCGGCGGTATGGGTGGAATGGGTGGCATGGGTGGCATGGGCGGTATGATGTGATTTCTGCTTGAGATTTTAGAGGCTTACGCCTTTAAAAATCTAGGCGAGACACGGATTTCTGACTAACTCTTGAATCGCTTGATACGCAAGATTTTCATCGCAACGGGATTCGCTAAAGACACGTTGCGATTGAATTTGAAACCGAGGCTTAGGTTTACACCTAAGCCTCTTTTATTTTGATCAGAGTTACCTTAGGGCTCCTACTCAAGCTTTGTTCCATGAAATCGGCGGTAAAAGTACGAGCCTCGCTGGTCACTCGTCTCCTTTTTTTTCCTCTGATATACAACCACTTACATTGCCAGCTGTTTGAAGTTATCAGACATTTTTAACGAGGTGAAGTTCCCCGGGTTTCATGGAGTCATCTGGTAAGATGTCGTCGGAAACTTATGGAGCCCTAAAGTGAAGTCTAAATCATCAAGTAAATCAGCGCGTAATCGCCGAAAGTTCTCACCTGAGTTCAAGGCGGAGGCGGTTCGTCTGAGTAGAGAACCTGGTCAGTCCATCGCACAAGTAGCAAAAGATCTCGGTGTTGCTAATGGAGTCCTACGAAACTGGATTAAGCAATCAGACGCCGACAATAGCGCAGGTAAATCCAACATCTTGACCACCGTTGAGAAAGAAGAACTTTCAGCCCTACGAAAAGAAGTTAAACAACTTCGTGTGGAGCGCGAAATCTTGCGAAAGGCGGCGGTCTTCTTCGCGAAGGAACAGATGTAAGGTTCGCCTTTATCGACTCGAAGAAGACCGAATATTCTATCAGCAGACTATGCGAAATTCTCGAAGTTTCGGAATCTGGATATCATGCTTGGCTAAAACGTCCCGAATCGACGAAGAAGAAGGTCGATCGCGCACTCACCGTCAGCATTGTTTCGGAATTTGAGCGTAGCCGTGAGACGTACGGAAGCCCCAGAATTAAGCTGGAATTGGATGCTCAGGGCATTGCTGCGGGAAAACATCGAGTGGCCCGAATAATGAAAGAAGTTGGTCTAAAGGCTAGCGCGCCCAAACGATTCAAGGCGACCACGATATCGGACCATGAGCTATCGCGATCGCCAAACATAGTCGAACGGCGGTTCGATGAGTTCGGGCACGCTCCCAACAAGCTTTGGGTGACGGACATAACGTACGTGAGAACCCACCAAGGGTGGATGTATTTGTGCGTTTTTCTAGATGTCTTTTCGAGAAAGGTGGTCGGGTATTCTATTGAAGACACGATGGAAGCTTCAATGGTCAACGACGCGCTCAAAATGGGCCTTAGAAGACGCTCGGTATCGGCAGGTATGATTATCCACTCTGATCAAGGCATACAGTACGCAAGCCATGAATTTCGATCTGTACTAAAGGTTATCGAGATTATTCAGAGCATGAGCCGAAAAGGTGATTGCTGGGATAACAGCGTCGCGGAGTCATTCTTTGCAACCATCAAACGCGAGTTCATTGAGAGGCAGTCATGGATAAGCAAACAGCAGGTAAGGGAAGCGATCGTGGAATGGATTGAGTGTTTTTACAATCGACAGAGGCGTCACTCGTCAGCAGGAAATTTGAATCCTGTAGATTATGAAAACTTGACAAATCAAAGAGCGACAGCTTAAGAAAACACTCTACGAAATCCGGGAAACTCCACTCTATTCTTCTGAATCCACAAAATCTAATGTTTCTCTAAAGTCATCGAGCAGTATTAAGTTTCAACCCATTGTCTATCGGCTAATCATTCCTAGTGCTTAGGCTCAACATTTTTGAGCCTAAGCACTACTCAAATCCACACTCAAATTTCCGTCATTCGTTACCATCAAGTTATTTTTCATTCCTTAATGTGAAAAAAATCTTCGCTTGTTTATTTTTGACTTGAATGGGAACTCCATTCACAATGGTTGGTTTATACTTCCAATTTTTGATGACCTTGATAGCTTCCTGGTCGAAAACACTTCTTGGTTTTGAAGGGTCAAGTTCTACATTTGTTGAATTACCGGTCTCGTCAATATTGTATGTGATGTATGAAACACCATTACCCGGAACCTTTGATCCAGTTAATGAAGGGGCAGCTTTTTCAAGGCCAGGCTGGTCGCTTAAGTCAGAAATCTTCTGACCTGTGGTACAACTAGCTATAACTGTCAAAAAATACATTGGTAGAAGAAAACGTCTCATAGCTCGCTCTCGATGGTGAAAGTATAAAAGCCACTTGCGAATTTGTACGTTAGAGAGTCATCAGTTTATGATAAGGAACTTCCCTGACAAAGCTAACAACTTAAATTCATCCACCTTATACAATAGTAACAGCTTCCGGGCTACGAGGTTTCGAACAGAAATGTCACGCATAATATCCACTTATGCTCAGGATTTCGTCTCGGTTGTTTTGCAGAACACGAACCTATGTAAGCGCATCATGAATCGACGTCTAGAAAACTTCCCCGCCTGATCCTATCCTGCCTCATCACCCGCAGCTGGTGATCTGATCTTTAAACATTTGAATTTGGACCGTCAG
>JAZKGL010000117.1:0-4615 GCA_040385935.1 Bdellovibrionota bacterium | reverse complement strand
GGCACCAGCGAAGCGCTATCCCGAGGGAATACGCACCATATAAAGCAACCCAGACTCAAACGAAAGACATTGCAAGCTTGACCTGAATATATCGCAAATCTTATTTCGCTCGCGCTCGAATCAATCGCAAACGCTGTTTCGTTGTAAATGCTTCATCTACCAACTGGAGCAACTTATCAGCATCGACAGGCTTCGCCAGATAATCAAAGGCTCCAAGAGCGAGTTCCCGTTTTAAAAACTCTTCCGACGGCGCGCCGGTACAAAAGATAACGGGTGTGAAATTGGACTTCTCGCGGAGTTTTACGTAACACTCATGTCCGCCCATAATGGGCATATTTTCGTCTAGAACAATTACGTCTACATCTTGTTTGTCGAGCAGATCGAGCGCGACCTTGCCGTTCTCGGCTTGGACTATTTTGTAATTCTTACCGAGGATCACGGTTAGGAGCGAGCGCATATCTTCGCTGTCGTCGACAACGAGGACAACACCTTTGCCAGGATCTGAAACACCCATACGCTACTCCTGGGAATGAATATCTATTCATATTCTACTGCATTCGGCCTGACTTGTGGGTCGGGTTAATGGCTCGGGCCTAATAATTTATCTCCATGTTATCACAGCCTTTAACCCTGATGTTATTATCATCATTTGTTGGGCCGCTAGGCAGAATAGGGGAGACGCAGGCAGTTATCGGAGGGCGATATACTCTAAGCAGACCATTCCGACCTCGGGGTATGACATGAAATTGAAGCTTAAGCTTCTCCTCGCAGCTAGTCTGCTCGCGGCACCCGGCTGCCAATGCCAACGAAACGGCTCTGTAGCGCAAGCGTTCCCCGCTCGCGATAACCCCGTCCTATTCGCAACCGAACAGGTTGAGATGAACGATGTTCAGGATTTCTTCCGACGAGTGTTTGGCGAGCCAGTCTATGTCGCTAAGTTTTCAGAAGTCACTAAGTACTCTAGTGGCAGCGTGGATGACGTACGCACTCCTTATTACGATACGTGGTACCCTGAAGCCCAACGCGGCACGAATCAGGTTGAGAGCTTGACCAAATATGATCAGGCGTTCTTTAGCGGCGAATCTAAAGCCGCCGGCTGGGAAGCCGCTAACCACAGTCGCCCGACACCCGCGTGGTACGGCCACTGCAACGGAACCGCGGTTGCCGGTGCCCGTTATTTGCCACCGAGAACCTCTGTTCGACGACCAAAGGGATGTTCGGCTGGGGCAGCAGGATGCGTGGAATTTTCTCCAATGGATATTCGGGCTCTGCTTTCCGAAATGAACATGAACGCCAAATCCCAGTTCATATCCGGACGCCGCTGTGATCTCACAGCCGCACAAATCGGAAAACGTCCTTTGCTTCGATCCGATCCTGAAGTGCAAGACGCCTGTGACGACGTAAATCCCGGGACTTTTCATTTGGCTTTAGTCAATTTTCTCGGCCGGATGAAACAGCCCGTTATTTTCGACGAAAACATGAACGATGAAGTCTGGAACTACACAGTCTATAAATATCGTTCGAGCTTTAGCGCACCCCTCGATGAAGGTCAGGCTATTGCCGCCTTGCAACTCGGTACTGCACTTGATTCCTGGGTCTTTAATAAAAAAGCCCGGTCCTGGTATAAAGTCACAACTACTGTTTCCTACCGGTCCTCGAGCAACGAAATCAATGAAAACTCTGGCTGGACCAATGTTAAACCAAAGGAGATCACCTACGAGTATGTGATCGAAGTGGATGAAAACGGTGACGTCATCGGCGGTGAATGGGTAGGCGCGAGCCGTTACAATCACCCTGACTTCCTTTGGATGCCGTTCGAGCCGGCGGCTCCTACAGGCGATAGCCGGCGCGGCAATCCTCATCTATCAAATACCGAAGTGACATCACTTTGGGCGGAATCTGTAGGCCTTGATACAGAAAACCCTTTCCGCGATAAACCGAAAAATCCATTTGATATCCGCTTTTATCCCCCGGGCGATCTCAATTGGGGAGCCGTTTCTGGTTATTATAGGATTTTGCTTGATGGCCGCACCACGGGTAGCCTGTTCCTAGGGAAAAAATCTCATCTTCGCATCGACGTCACCGAGATACTGCGTGATTCCAATGTTGAAATCTTTTTGAATGGCAAAGCGATCGATACCGTTTCTCCAACGGCCGGGCAGGCTGATATTTTGTTCGACTCGCCACCAGGACTCAATATCTTAACTTTGAAATGGGCATCGGCCCGGGTCAGCGACTCGGAACTCGACTGGGAATTCCGATATATCGCAATGTAATCACACGAAAAGAACTCAGAAAAAGAAGCATTCTTACTTTCGGTAGGAATGCTTCTTTTTTTGCTCAATGAATAAGCAGATTTTGCCGAAATATACCTTAGGGTAAATTTCTTGAGAGCGAGGTCTGGTCATGCATAGACTTTGTGTATACGGGCTGCTGATTGGTCTTTTAGGCTGTAAGTCCGCAGCCTCAGAGAGTGAAACTATGGTTTTAAGGGCAGAAATCCTGCCGACCTACGGTACTCAGGGCGAGTTAGCCACAGGTTCTTGTTTAGCGCCGGAATTTATTGAAGGAAAGTTCTACACACTCGGCACTCAGGTTGTGCATCAGGGAAAACTCTATACAGCCGTGCATGAAAACAACGCGGGATATGATCCCGCGGCGTGGGCTTGGTTCTGGGCGGTGCAGCATCAGTGCGACGATCAGCCCTGATGTTTTTAAACTTCAACGCGGCGCTGTACGCCACGCGTTTGCAAGATCTCATCGGTCGCCCGCTCACTCATCGTGTAAATCGATGAGGCTATGAAATAGCCTGGTATGCGAGGAAACACCGAAGCATCAACTATCCTCAGAGATTTGGTGCCTATGACTTCAAACTTCGAATTCACCACCGCTAATGGATCCGTTTCCTTGCCCATCTTGCAAGTCCCACAGGCGTGATGACCCCAAGAGTTTCGTCTTACCCACTCACGCAGTTTATCGCGCTTTTTATAGTCCGGACCTGGAATGGCCTCGGCGATATTTGGATATTCAAATCCAGATGCACCTTCAGGAAGTCCAGCGGAAATGTCAAAAATATCGAGAGTGTTCGTCGCATTGGAATTGATCGTTCGTACGAATTCAATTCCGTCGAGCATCGCTTCTAAATCTTTACTCTCCGGATTTGAACCCTCTTCATAGTATTTGAAGTTGATGATTGGCTTTGACAGGGGATTGGTATCGTTAAGCGTGACGGTTCCGGCGTGATTATCGGTGTGCGATTTCAAAACCGCCCAGGTAAGCTTATCGCGTGAACTGGCGATGACATTGGAATAGCCTGGGAAATAGCCGTGAAAATCGGAGGGCACCAAAAAGATGAAGAGATCGGGTTCGGTGACCGCTTGTTTTGATTTTTTGAAGAAACCAATTATGCCGCCACTGGATGAGTAAGGGCCGTCGCCGCTTTGCCATTCCTTATAACACGGATCGTTGACATCACCTTTGAATGTGCAGCCATCGGCGAGCCCGACGCCATATTTCGCTTCGGATACAATTCCGACCTCGTAGCGATCCTGAAGATTTCGGCCGACGCCTTCGCGGTTCAAAATTACTTTGTAACGTGAGTCTTCGAAGCGCTTCAATTCGTTTTCTGGGCCAACGCCTGAGTTCATAAGAATCTGCGGAGTGTTAAACGTTCCGCCAGCGAGTATCACTTCATGTTTTGCATAGACGTTGGTTTTCTTTGCTTGCGATGGATTGGGCGACTTAGAAGCCTGATAGATTTTGTCACCGACGATGTATTCTACGCCGATGGCCTCGGGAGTCTCGCCTGATTCATCAAATAGTACTCTACTTACCAATGCGCTCGTTCTTATCGTTAAATTTTTGTTTTGATTGGCGAGCAAGTGATCGCGTGTGGAATATCGTTTTCCCTCCGAGGTGATCGCGGTAGGGATCATGATCAGACCTTCTGGTCGCTCGGTGGCATACGCTTCGGCGTTCACATCTGAGTTGCGAATCAGTTTGAGCAAAGATCCAATGGCTGAATCGGAGTTTGGACCGTCTTTACGAAACTTTCGCCAAGCCGAGAAAAGCAGAGCGATAATCGCACTCTCGCCGAGTAGCTGCGCAGGGGGAGTGAGTGGGAGATTAATGGGAAGCCAGCCGGCTTTACGATCGGGGCTATCGGTATACTCGGCGTTTTCTAAAAGCGTAAAGTATTTACGCATCGTTGCCGCATTGTAAGTCTCGTCACCAATATCTTCGGCTAACTGATCCCAATCTTTGGCTAAAGGATAAACTGTGATCATCGCATTGTGAGCAGTACAGCCGCCGAGAGTTCCGGCGCGTGGATAGAGTATACCCTGTCCTGCGACATGCTTTGCATCCTGTTCATTTTTTGCGGATGAAGAAAAGTGATCAACGAAGAAGTCCCAAGCCATCTCGCTGTCTTCAGTCGATTGCGGGTGGAGTGCAGGCACTTGATAAACGGATTTGTCGCCTTGATCGGTTCCCGCTTCGAGAAGGAGCACCTTAAATCCGGCATGGGAAAGATTTACGGCCAGTGGGCCACCACCGGCACCGGAGCCAACGATTATGTAATCATAGTCTGCATTCGCTTTGAGCGATGATTGACCAA
>JAZKGL010000116.1:0-5834 GCA_040385935.1 Bdellovibrionota bacterium | reverse complement strand
GATGCCGCCGTAACGATGCGGATATGGTGTTTAGCCTGATAGCGACCCGATTCTGTGGCGGACATGACAAACTCCAAAGGCCAGTTGTGTTGACAAGCGCCTCTTTATAGCACCTTTACAACCCTTCGCCGAGGAGACTCTCTTTTAAAAGTACAACTCGCTTATTTTCTGCACCTCGCGGGTCGTGTATGATGGCGATCATCTTTTTTTACCGAATTCGGAGACTGAGAATGGCGAAGAAGGCGAAGAAATCTGCCGTCAAAAAGACAAGCAGCAAGAGCAAAACAGCTACCCGCGGAAAAACGGCTTCCAAGGTGAAAGCAAAGTCGGCCAAGGTTGCCGTTAAGAATAAAGGGGCTGCCAAGCTTCAAACAGCATTTGGGACAGGCGTGGTAACAGGGAATCTTCGCGTGACCGAATACAAGCTTTTCACGGAAGATTCCGTGCGTGGATTGGAAGATCAGGTGAACTACCACATTCAAAAAGGTTGGGCACCAGTGGGTGGTGTTGTTCTTCACGGCGCAAGCACTTTCACTCAGACTATGGTTCGTCACGGAAATTGATCTTAGAGCCGAGTTTCGGAATACATTGTTAGTCAATTTCTGCCAGCTCTTTGCAGTGGGCAGATACTTTGGGAGGAATCGAGTAAATGGATATCCATGAGTACCAGGCGAAAGCACTCTTCAAGCAAAACGGTGTTCCCGTTCCAGAGGGCTACCTGGCGACAAATCCTCTAGAGGCCGAATTCGCGATGAGACGCCTCGGCACCGAGATCGGTGTCGTCAAAGCTCAGATTCACGCGGGTGGTCGCGGAAAAGGCGGCGGCGTAAAGCTAGCAAAATCGCCGGAAGAAGCCGCTAAGCTTGCCAAAGAAATGATCGGCATGACGCTCGTCACGCACCAGACCGGTCCTGAAGGCAAGAAAGTTCATAAAGTTTATGTCGAAGCCGGCAGCAAGATCGTTAAAGAATACTATCTCGCTCTCGTCCTTGATCGCGAAACAGCAGGCGTTGGCTTCATGTTCTCGACCGAAGGCGGTATGGACATTGAAGAAGTCGCTGAAAAGCACCCTGAGAAAATCGTTTATGTGAGCGTCGATCCTACGACCGGTCTTCAGGGCCATCACATTCGCACAATTTGCTACAAAGCGGGACTTCCTGCAGCTGAGCACAAAGAATTGGCGCCGATTCTTAAGAGCCTTTTCAAAATGTTCTTGAAGTACGATTACTCGATGCTCGAAATCAACCCTTTGATCATCAATGATCAAGGCAAGATGTTTGTTCTCGACGGTAAGATGAACTTCGATGACAACGCCCTTTATCGCCAAAAAGATATCGAAGTGCTTCGCGACTTCCTTGAAGAAGATCCTCGCGAAGTTCAGGCGTCTAAATACGGCCTGAGTTATATCGGTCTTGATGGAAACATCGGTTGTCTTGTGAACGGTGCGGGCCTTGCGATGGCGACGATGGATATCGTTCAATTCGCCGGCGGAACCCCGGCCAACTTCCTTGATGTCGGCGGTGGAGCAACTCAAGAGACTGTTACCAACGCTTTTAAAATCCTACTCTCGGACTCTAAAGTGAAGGGTATCTTCGTCAACATCTTCGGCGGCATCATGCGCTGTGATGTGATCGCGAACGGTATCGTGGCTGCTGCGAAAGAGCTTGGACTTCGTATCCCTATGGTGGTTCGCCTTGAAGGAACCAATGTTGAGCAGGGTAAAGAGATTCTGAAGAACTCAGGTCTTGATCTTTACGCAGCTTCGAACATGGCTGACGGCGCGAAGAAAATTGTTGAAATGGTAAAGAAGTAAGTCCAAAGGAGTTTTAAAGGTGGCTATTCTAGTCAATTCCAATACGCGTGTTATCACGCAGGGTATCACAGGTAAATCGGGTGAGTTTCACACGAAGCTCTCGCACGAATACGCACCTCGTTTTGTGGGTGGCGTTGTTCCCGGTAAAGGCGGCCAAAAGGCGATTTTGGATCTTCCTATCTTCAATACCGTTCACGAAGCGAAAGACCGCGCGAAAGCGAACGCGACGATGATCTTTGTTCCTCCTCCGTTTGCAGCTGATGCAATCTTGGAAGCGATCGATGCGGAAATCGAATTGATCATCTGTATTACCGAGGGCATTCCTGTTCTCGATATGGTTGCTGTTAAGAAAGCTTTGGATCGTTCCAAGTCTCGTCTTATCGGACCGAACTGCCCAGGCGTAATCACACCAGGCCAGTGTAAAATCGGGATTATGCCAGGCCATATCCACAAAGTGGGATCGGCGGGTATCGTTTCGAAGTCGGGTACTTTGACTTATGAAGCCGTTGGTCAAACAACAGCTATGGGTATCGGTCAGTCGTCATGTGTTGGTATCGGTGGTGACCCTATCATTGGAACCAAATACATTGATGTTCTGACTTTGTTTGAACAAGATCCGCAGACTGAAGGCATCATCTTGATCGGTGAGATCGGTGGCGATGCTGAGATTCAAGCGGCTAAGTTCATCAAGGAACATATTAAGAAACCTGTCGCTGCATTTATCGCTGGTCAAACAGCGCCTAAAGGCAAGCGTATGGGTCACGCCGGAGCTATCGTCTCGGGCGGTTCTGGAACAGCCGCTGAGAAGATGGCTGCTCTTGAAGAAGCGGGTTGTGTCGTGGCTAAGTCGCCGGCTGATATCGCGGCTTCGCTCAAGATCGCAATGGATCGTAAACGTCGTTAATGATGAAGAGTTGAAATATGTTGGGCATCCGGCACTACCACAAGACCGCGATCGATCTCTATCAAGGCGATATAACGCGCTTTGTGTGTGATGGAATTGTAAACGCAGCGAATGAATCGCTGCTCGGCGGTGGTGGCGTCGATGGGGCGATACATCGCGCCGGAGGCCCTTCTATTCTCGAAGAATGTCGCGCAATTGGTGGATGCAAAACGGGTCAGGCTGTTGCGACGACGGCTGGGAATCTTCCCGCGCAAAAAGTGATTCACACCGTGGGACCTATCTGGCGAGACGGTAAGGCGGGCGAGAGCGAGCTTTTGAAGTCGGCTGTGATAGAATGTTTGAAGCTTTCGGTTTCGCTTAAGCTTTCGCATTTAGCCTTTCCTGCTATCAGTACGGGCGTTTATGGATATCCGGTGGATAAGGCGGCTGAGGTTATGCTGAAAGCCGTATCTGAGTTTTTGGATGCGCAGCCTGAGGGCAGTGTGCGCCGTATTACTTTTGTTTTATTTGATGGTGATGCCTACCGCAAATTTCAGGACACTCTCTTTCGTTTATTCCCCGAAGACTAAAGTTCAAGGATGGATCTTATGGAGCTAAAAAATTACGCCTATTATGCAACGGGCGGGAGCTGTCGTGTCTTGCACGAACCTAAGTCCATCGATGAACTTTCCATCATCGTGAAGAAGTTATTTGCCGATAAGACGCCTTATTTTGTTCTGGGCGGCGGTACAAACTCGCTGGTTTTGGATAATCCATTTCCGGGCGATGTTATTATTTTCTCGCACATGAAAACGATTCGTCGTGAGGGGTTTCATCTTGTTTGTGGGGCGGGGGCGGATAACACGGAAGTTTCTGTCGCGGCGCTTAATGCGGGCCTGACGGGAATTTCCTGGATGAATCGCTTGCCAGGGCAGATCGGAGCTACGGTTCGGATGAATGCTCGGTGTTATGGCGGTGAGATTAGTCAGGTTGCGAGTTCGGTGCGCGCGGTTCTTCCGGATGGTTCTATCAAGCATTACACGTCGGCGGATGGGATTTTTCGCGGGTATAAAGATACTTTGTTTATGGCGAATGGCGCGATCATCGCCGAAGCCACCTTGAGTTTGACGCCGGGGGATCCTGCGTTGATTAAAACGCATATGGATTATTGTATGAATGATCGGATTGCCAAAGGGCAGTTTGATTATCCGACGTGCGGATGTGTGTTTAAGAATAATTATCAGGTTGGTGTTCCGAGTGGGATGCTGCTTGATCGGGCGGATGCTAAGCGTCTGAATACGCCTGTGGTTGCGTTGAATCCTCAGCATTCGAATTTTGTTTATAACAAGGGCACCGGTAGCGACGATATTCTGCGATTTACGTTGGCTATGCAGGAGCTTGTTTATCAAGAGTTCGGTGTGTGGATGGAATATGAGATGGAGATACTTGGGCAGTTGACGCCTGAGCAGGTTCGTCGGGTTCGAGAGATTCGGCCGTCTCGAATGAGAGATGATAAATTGAATCCGCTGCGTGAGACCTTCAAGCGCAATGATAATAAGATGAAGCCAGAAACTTGAACTCGAAACATAAACTCAAAGCTAAAGATTTTGTCCGTTTTGCCGATGCCGAATCTCGACTTTTTCGAGATTTGGCTTTTGTTGTTTGTAGCACTGGTGTTTTACCGGAAAAAGAGCTGTATGAATGCTGGCAGATGGCTGAAGTTGTGCATCGGGAATTTCCTGATGCTAGGCGTATAGCGGACATGGCCGCGGGGCATGGGCTTCTTGGTTGGATGCTGGTGCTTCTTTCGCACTATGAGAGTGGACGAGTTTCGAGAACTGCCGTTACTATTGATATCAAAAAATCAAATGCGGCTTTGATACTGAGTGATGCTTTCAAAAAACGGTGGCCTGAGCTGACTGATTCCGTTCATTTTGTTGAGTGCCGTATTGATTCCGTAACGTCGACGGAAGGGTCATCGACTTTATTCGTCGCGACACATGCCTGCGGTGCGCTCTCAGATCAAGTTATTCTGTCTGCGGTAGCCAGCGGCAGCTCAGTTGCATTAATGCCTTGTTGTCACTCGCTACGGAATCAGTCGCACACTCTTGCAAACTTGAGCGAGATCTCTAATGTTTCTTGTGAAGAAATTGAGCCCAATCCCTCCTCGATTGATCAATTTCGTGTTCAGGCTTTAAATGCTCTCGGATATAGCGTTTCAGTAGACTCGATTTCTCCTGAGATTTCGCCTTATCATAGCATTATACTTGCAAAGACATTGCCTCAGAGGATTCTGCCTCTTATAAAACAGACTGAATCGATTCCGCAAAAATTAAAAGCCGAAGGCGAAATTCAAGCATTCGAAAGAATACAAAGCTTCGATGTATCGAATCTTGAAGACGCCCGCTGCCTATCGGTGCGCCCATCAAGCGAATGGGTGCGATCGTTTGATTTGTGTTTTTGGATTGAAAATGAAGCGGATGGCCAATCGTTGCGAAGTGTGATTATTGAAACTGCTAAATCCTCAGAGTTTGAAGTCGAGGTCAAAGTAAAAGATCGATACCTTCGCCCTGCGGATAATAAATTAAGTATGACTTTTCAAGTAACTATGAAGTCAGCGCTGAGATCGATTAGCAAGGTCGATTCTCAAAATCTGCATTCAGCACTTTGCCGGACATTAAAAGAAAGATATCAAATGAGAGCGTGAATTTATTAATATAGAAATCAAGGCGCCCAACTGAGCGCCCACATGACTAAACATCTAAAATCAATTTATCACTGATAAAAGAAAAACAAACTAACCGCCGTGGCAGCCGCATCCAAATCCAACGCATCGTTCTGAGCAACAAACCAGTAACTCTTATCCTTACCCAAATTCAAAACCCCAATAGTCTTACCACCAACGCTCAAAGAGTATCCCAGAGGCGACTTGCTCGTTATGCCCGATTCATCGGTAAAAATCGGTGAAAAAGTAATCTCTCCCGACTTCAATCCATTAACAACACCAGTCATACTTCCGTCCGGCCCGACAGGTGAATTCAAGACCCCACCATTCGCAAACTTACAATTTAAATCGGCCTTCGCATCACCCATATTCAAACCGCCGATCGACATCCCCGACTGCGATCCCGTCTTCTT
>JAZKGL010000115.1:0-9739 GCA_040385935.1 Bdellovibrionota bacterium | reverse complement strand
GTGAGCGAGCGAATATCGGCGTTGTAAAAGGCTACGCAGCCTTCTGTGACATTCGCGGCTTCGATACGGGAATCCTGCTCCACACCGTGGAGCCAGATGCCGTAACCCGTTTTACCGAGGAATTTGTCGAGAGGATTGGGAAAGTCGATGGGTATCGCGAAGGGACCATACTTGGCCGGTAGTCCGCGACCATTGATAATGCTTTTGGCGAAGTAGATGCCTTCAGGTGTTTTGTTATCACCTGACTTTTGTTTGTCGCCATTCTCCTTACCGATAGCAATGCGAAAAGAAATCAGCTTCTCTGACTTTTGACCCAGTTCGGGCCAAGTCAGAAGATCCGCTTTCAATCGGGTTTTATCGACAAGGAGAAAGACGAGTTCGCTCGTTTTATCACGTATCGCCGTATCTTCGCTGGCTACCGGTGTTTCAGACGGCTCATCTTGAGCCATCATCGGTTGCGCGAAGACTAACGAGGTGATTGCGAGCTTTAACCCAGTCTTGAAAAAAGACCGTAAGGTTACGTTCATTTCCAAAGACCTTTCTAGGCTGTGGAATTCATTCAGCAGCGATGTTGTACTTTTCTAGTAATTCTAACACGCTTCGAAATGTACTTGGTAGAGGGGCTTCAAAAGCGAGCCTCCGTCCATCCACAGGGTGAATAATGCCGAGCCTTCTCGCATGAAGCAGTTGCCGGTCAGCCGATTCCAGAATCGTGCGGATGTCTGGAGCAAAGCCTTGCGGGAGGCGAAGTGTAGGGGCATAGAGGTTGTCGCCAACCACCGCGCACTTGAGGGTCCGGGCATGAACACGGATCTGATGGGTACGACCGGTGCTCAGACGGACGGTCGCAAGCGTCAAACGATTGCCATACACTTTTCGTTTATTGAAAAACGATTTCGCGTAACGGTAACCCTGCATATCGCGACCGTTCAAGACCTCAATCTGATACTCCTCAGGAGTCATCGAGGCAAAACGAAGGCGATGACGCGGATCGCGATAGAGATAGCTCTCTATCATCATCTCATCGCTCGGCAGAACGCCATCGAGTAGCGTTACGTATTCGCGAAAATTCGATTTGTCCTTGAACTGAGCCGCCAAATGCCTAAGGGCATCTGTGGTTTTGGCAAGGACCATCACGCCCGTCGTCTCTTTATCCAGGCGATGAACAATACCGGGACGATCTTGATCGCCTGGCAAGGCCTTTGCGCCCATGTAAGCCTTAAAGGCCGATGCGACGGTCGGTTGACCCTTGGTCCCCGCACCCGGGTGAATCGTAAGGCCAGCCGGTTTGTTGATGATCAATATGGCATCATCTTCGTAGAGTATGTCGAGTGGGACTGATGGCTGGTCAAGATCGTCTTTCACGTCGACCTCGGCCTGCGAGATTTCTATGACGTCACCCGGTGAGAGGTCATAGCCTGTTTTAGCCGTGGACCCATTCACAAGAATGAGTCCAGCTTTGATCCAATTTTGTAAAGAGGAACGGCTATAGGAAGGAAGTTCGCGAACCAAATACTGGTCAAGTCGACCTGAATCGGATTCCGAAACCGTTAGGATGGTTGGGTTTTGCTCTGCTCGCGCCAAAGGTTGTACTTCTCCGTGTAGGCTTCAACCAACGTCTCGCTGTCTTTTACTCCGAGATACTGAAGGTAGATCTTAGTGAAGCCCCTTATATACACGAGGGAAGGCAACTTATGAAAGTCGTTATTCTCAAGGCTTTTGATGTATTCGAGCGACACCTTGGTTCGCTCTTGAACCTCGGCTTGGCTGACACCCACGAGTTCGCGAATCTGGACAAGTGAGCGGCCATCGAAGAGCAGGGGTTCAACCTGGAAGGATTGAATAAGATCCTGCACGTCTTTGTCGAAGGCGTGGGCCGCAAACTTTTTGATCTTGGTAAAAGTTGTCGTTGGACGCGGACGCGGTCTCTGCGTTTCCTGAGCCGGGCTGTTCCAAAGGGAAGTCTCGTCGGGTTCCTGCTGACTCTCGTTGAGAGTGCGCGGGACCTTAACTTGGCTGAGTTCGGCTGCCGTGAGGCCACCAAATTCCTGATTGAAAGGGGATTTGACTTCGCGCTCGACACCGATGCGACCGTCGTATTCTTTACGCAAGAGTTCGTCGTCTAAAACGCGATAAGCTTCCTCAGCGCTTTCCATCATCGCCTGTGCTTCCTCGTCGGAAACAAGACCGTAGAGAGCGGGGCTACCACCGGCGTAGGTATGCTTGATGCGGATATACGCCTCGCGAATCTGTATGCGGGTGGCGCTTACCGGCACATCGAGCAATTCGTAAAAGGTCTGGCGCGTGCTGCTCGTCCGCTGAGAATCGGCATTCGGTCGTTCATGTCCGATCATCAATTTCTCCGTTGTATCCCAAGAATTTTGAGTGACTGGGCCGCTGCTACTGAGAGGCGTTTAGCAATCATACTATGGGGAAATTCGGAAACAAGCAAACGACGATTTTTCAAAGATTTGAGCACCGCTTCATCGTAATTCAAATAGCCAACACTCTTCGCTGGGAAGCCAAAGTATTTTTGACAGACATGTTCCATCGAGATGCCGAGATCGATGTCGGACTGATCGCGGGCCTGGTTTACCAGAACTCCGAGGCAGCGCGCCTGCATCGTGCGCTGCAGGTCTGAGACGAACTGCGGGTAGCTCAATTGCAATTCGCGGAAACTATTCGAATATCCACTCGACAGTGAGCCGCCGACCATACTCGAAAGGGCAGCTTTTACATCTTGGGCAACTTCGGGCTGACCGATGCGGCGACCGATATTGTCGATGAGGTTCCACAGAGCCATCTTAAAGAATACGTAGGCATTTTCGATCGAAGTGGGCTCGGGCAAGACCGTGACGAGGCCAAGATTTGCAACGCTGAAAAAATCCATGGTGTGACGATGGGTGCCCGCACCAAGATCCAAAATAACCACATCGACTTTCGACTGTGTCCGGCTTGAGACGATCGCTTGCCAGAGGGGAGCCAGATGCTCGCCCGATTTCTCGAGGTATTCCGACCAGGCTTCCTCTTTCCCGCCAGCCACGAACGCAACACCGGGTATCGAAGCGGGCAGCATGATATCGCGGAAGGTCAGGCGTTGAGTCAACACAAAGTCCGCGAGATTTTTCTTGGGCATCGAGACGCCAAAGTGTGAATGAAGGTTCGAGCAGCCCAGATCGAGATCGACCACGAGGACCCGATAGCCGAACTGAGAGATCGTCGCCGCGAGATTCGCGCTGACTATGCTCTTGCCGACTCCACCCTTGCCGCCGCCGACCGCGATAATCGCCGGCATATTCTTAGGCTGGGGAAGTAGAGTTTCAAACGGAAGGCCGAGCTTCCAGTTGTTGTAATGCTGAGCGACAAAGGCGCTTCCTTCATGATCCGAGGATTTGGCCTGTATGCTGGACTTTAGAAGCGAATCGCTATTAAGCATATGCTGTCCTGAAGACAAGAAGTGAGATCCCTCGGTTTTCAGCGCTAGGCTAAGGAGTCAGCCGAGTTATCGAATATGATTTAAATGGACTATTTTTATTATAGGTGGTTACTGCCCAGCGTACAACCGATGCGACGGACGCCACCTCTTTGGTCTTTTGGCAAATTCACCAAATCCCTTTAAGAGAGTCTCATTAATCCACGGTTAAACTACTTCAGGCGTAGATCGTACCGACCACCATCGTCACGATTACAAGAGCGGGATAGATCGCGAGTCGCCACATAAACCACTGTGCTGTAGTCAGTCTAAGAGCGGCGTAAGCCATGACGAGGCCATGGGCGATAAACACGAAGATCATAGCGAAGGAGAGTTTGGCCATCACCTCGAGGTAGTGCGGATCATGGAGTTTTTGGATCATCAATTGAACTTCAGGACTCGCGTCTTTGGCATTAAAGAGCTTCTCCATTTGCGGGACATACCGCACAAGTATCGGCGTGCCCTTAAACTCAAAATACACAAAAACCAGGGTGAAACACGCAGCTAAGACGGTCGGTTGGAATTTAAAGTAACGATCGTTGTCCATTTTGAGCGAGATAAAACCTAAAAAGACTATGAGGCCGCATTCACCTATAGAAAAGCTATCGACTTTCCCGGTGGTGGCATAACTATAGCCGATCATGAATACACTGCCGACTATAGCGGCCAGGATTCCGGCCTTAAAGCCTTTCCAGTATTCAAATCCGATATAGAGAAGAAGAGGCAGGAATTGGAAAAAGATCAAACCAAAGTTCATAGTCTCGCCTGATCGTACGCTGTAGAGGGGGTGTGACTTTAGTTTAGCAGAGATTTTGCCTTCTGGCGAACAGCCTGTTTTTTCCTACCGCTGGCTGATAATAGAACTCGGGACAATACGTTTTATCTGTGAGGCCTTCATGTCAAATCAAGAAACCACTTACGATCTCGTAGTCGTGGGCAGCGGTCCGGCCGGTGTTCAGGCGGCGCTCCATGCAGCTAAGCTTGGGAAGAAAGTGGCATTGATTGAAAAACATCCTGAGCGGCTCGGCGGCGCCTGGATTCATACAGGAACCCTTCCTTCCAAAACTATGAGGGAGGTTCTGGCCGCGATACGAAGCGTGGATTCGCATGTCGGCGAAGCTTGGGTTTCGCGCATGTCGCTCACCCTCTCCTCGCAGAAACTGCGGGACCGCGCGGCGCTTGCCAGTCGCGACGAGGAAAACATCATTCGTCGTCAGCTTGATGCGATGCATATTCCTATTATCCGCGGCGCGGCTTACATCGAGAGCCCAAAAGAGGTTCGGATAAATCAAGCCGGCGGTAAAAGCATCTTGCTTGAGACCTCTTTTGTTATGATCGCAACGGGATCGCGTCCTCGCCGTCCCCGCAATATTCCATTCGATGGCTGGCGCGTGGTCGATTCTGATGATGTGCTGCGTCTTGAAAATTTACCCAAATCGATGACGATCTGGGGCGCAGGTGTTATCGCCTGCGAATATGCCTGTATCTTCAGTGCCCTTGGCGTGGAAACGACGATAGTCGATTCGCGTGGCATCATCATGCAGTTTATGGATCAGGAAATCGCCGGCGAATTGAAAAAAGCGATGGAGCAGCTCGGGGTTCGCTTTAAGTTAGGCCATGAGCTTGAGAAAATCGAAATTCAAGGTCCCTTGGTCAAGGCTACGTTTCAAGGCTTGCAACTGACGAGCGACGTATTTTTCTTTGCCGCTGGTCGCGAATCGTGCTCTGAGCATATGGGTCTAGAAAAGCTGGGAATCGAAACGAACGATCGCAAGACGATCCTCGTCAACACCAACTTTCAAACGGCAGTTCCCAACATCTATGCTGCCGGTGATGTGATAGGTCCTCCGGCTCTTGCCAGCACTTCGGCCGAACAAGGCCGCATTGCAGTGGCCCATGCTTTTGGTGATACCAAAGCAAAGTTTCCGCAGTATTATCCGCTCGGCGTTTATACGATCCCTGAGATGTCGTCGGTTGGATCCACCGAAGAAGAGCTTATGAAAAGCGACAAGAACTACGTGGTCGGTCGCGCTCGTTATGATCAGATCGCCCGCGGGTATATTCGTGGCGACAGCTATGGTTTGATCAAAATGCTCGTTTGTGCGGACACGCTCAAAATACTCGGTGTGCATATCGTCGGTCACGATGCGGCAAACTTAGTGCATATCGGACAGGTTGCGATGATCACGCAAATGACCCTCTATGATTTTGGCGAGAACGTGATCTTCAATTTCCCGACTTTGGCCGAGGGCTATAAGATCGCTGCTTTTGATGCGATGACCCAGATCGAAAAGCGTGCGTGCTTTTTAGGTGACAAACATTCAGCTTGATCGGACCTCTTTCATGATCAAACGTTTCTTAGACGAATCAAGCAAGGTCATCATAGGGAAAGACGATCAATTTCGTCTCGCCCTCGCCTGTCTTTTGGCTGGTGGCCATCTGCTTTTGGAAGATGAGCCCGGCATGGGCAAAACGAGTTTTGCCAAAACCATCGCTGGTTTGCTCGGAATGCCCTTCAGCCGCATTCAATTCACCTCGGATCTATTGCCCGCCGACGTCGTCGGAGTGAATATTTTTGATCGCGAAAAAAACGCTTTTGTTTTTCATCCCGGCCCGATCTTTTCCAAGATGATATTAGGGGATGAGCTGAACCGCGCGTCGCCGAAGACTCAATCCGCTTTTCTGCAGGCCATGGAAGAGCAGGCGGTGAGCATAGAAGGCAAGACCTACACTTTAGAAAAGCCCTTCTTTTTTATTGCCACGCAGAACCCACGCCGAAGCATCGGAACATTTCCGCTTCCAGAATCTCAGCTCGATCGCTTTTTGATGAAATTAAGCCTTGGTTACCCTTCGCGCGATGCGGAGAAGAGAATCCTGAAGGGCGCGTTGAACGTGGTGGATTTGAATCCGGTTTTGTCGCTGGAAGAACTTATTCGCATTCAGGGCGAAGTTCGAGCGGTGAAGACCGCCGAACCAATTTTAAACTACGTGGTTGATCTCGCGCATGAGTCAAGGCACGGCCCTCAAGGTCTGTCGCCTCGCGCCTCGCTCGGACTGCTGCACGCTTCCCAAGCCATGGCCTGGATATTAGGCCGAACGTTTGTGACGCCTGAGGATGTGCAGGCTGTGGCCGTAGCTGTCATGGGCCATCGCCTCGTGAGCGGAGATGAACTCAATCCGCGTCTCGGTGAAGAGAGGGCGAAAAATGTTCTCGCTAAAGTCAAAGTTCCGTAAGTTTCTCCCTTTAGAAAAAAGTGGGAAACCTTATATTCTGCCGACCCTTTACGGGATCGGCTTTCTTTTTCTTATCGTCGATATCTTTGCGCTGGGATATTACCGCGATAACGCTCCTTATCACACCGTTGGCCTGACTCTGATCGTCTTTGGTCTGGTCGCGATGATTCATACCAATGCAAATATTCAAAATATTGCCATCGAACTACTCGACTGTGAGCCTATGGCTGCCGGGGAGTCGAGTGAAATACGATTCACTGTTCAGGGCACGGGCACCGCACCCGTCCACAATCTTTGGATCGAACTTCCCAATGGTGCTCCCTACTCAGCGGATCGAGCAACCTTTCTCGAAGTGTCGAGCGCGATCGATGGATCTCTGACCGTGCATTGCTCTAAGCGCGGAGTCTATTCCATCGATAAAATAAAGTTAATCTCACGAGGTGTTTACGGCCTATTTCAAGCTTGGAGCTGGCATGCGGCTAAGACCAATCTCATCGTCTATCCCAAGCCTCGCGGCAATAATCCACTGCCGACGGGGACCGAAAGTCAGGCGAAAAAATTAGAAGGCGCGACTTTGACAAAGACTTTGAGCGGCGATGATTTTCAAGGCCATAAACCTTATATCCTCGGCGACTCGCTGCAGCACGTAGACTGGAAGGCCTATGCGCGCGGACAGGATATGTTAATTAAAGACTACTCGGGCGAAGGCTCTGAAGCATTGGATCTTCACTGGGATGACACCCGGGGAACCACCGAAGAACGGCTCGAACAACTGAGCGCCTGGATCGTACTGATGAATCGCGCTCAGAGACCTTATAGCCTTCACCTGCCGACCCTAAGCCTTTCGCGCGGGAGCGGCGCGCGGCACGATGCAGAGGCGTACTACGCACTTGCGACTTTTGAGGAGGTTTGATGCAAACGATACGCGCGATCGGCCTCTTTACTTTTTCTTGCCTCATTGCAGCGGTGACAAACGTGTTACCCCTGTGGCTCATTATTTTTTGTATCGCAAGCGTCGCCCTTAAGTTCTGGCGAAACGTTCGTTTGCCAAGCATCCTTCTTTATTCACTCATCATACTTGCGTTCAGTTATCTTATTTGGGATGCGCCTAGGGTCTGGCATCGTAACACCGCCTGCGGAGCCTTTGCGATCGCGACTTTGTTCTACATACTCTCGCCTCCGCACAAGTACCGTATGATGCGATTTCATGCAGGGCTCTTCACTCTACTCGTGATGGTCCTTATCGTGCCGCAGGAAACCTATCCTTTAGTTGTCTATCTGCTTCTCACTCTTTTGGTTTGCGTAAGTCTCATCGCCCATCACGCGCCTTCATCGAGCGCCTTATCCTGGATGAATCTGGGGAAAACCGTGGGCAAGCTCGCCATTCCACTCGCTCTCGTCCTAGCTCCGATCTACTACTTTTTCCCCGATATTCAACCGCCGCGCCGGCCGCAGAATACGAGCGGTATTGCCAATGAACTTGAACCAGGACGAATATCCAGCCTTGCTCTTTCTGATCGCCTAGCTTTTCGTGCGAAGTTTCTCACAAATATTCCGCCGCGCAACCAACTCTATTGGCGAACCGATGTCTTTGAGCAAGGCAACGGCCTTCGCTGGACTCAAGGGTCTGTAGAACTTCCTGAGCATTTTGAAAATACCGAGCCGCTCGAATCGATTCAATATGAGTTGATGCTAGACTCCGGATTAAACGGACTCGTCCCTACCCTCGAACACACCCTTTCTATGACAACTCACGAAGAGGCCGAAGCAACGATCAGGCCCAATGCTCGTGTTACGCGCTCGCTTGCAAGCTACTTGAAGGCCGGCGCAAACCCCGCCGCTCAATTTGTGGCCGCTCGACCTGATTTACCTTTGCTCGAAAGCAAATCGCCGCGTGTGAATGCCCTTGTCACTTCTATCAAAAATCGCGATCCACAAAACCAGATCGCGCAGTTGCTCAAACTTTATCAAACGTTTCACTACACCCTAAGTCCCGGCATTTTGGAAAAGGACGATGCCCTCGATGAATTTCTGTTTGAAAGCCGAAAAGGCTACTGCGAACATTTCGCAGGAAGCTTTGCCTCGCTCATGCGCTTGGCAGGAACGCCAGCGCGCGTTGTCGTCGGGTTTGTCGGAGGCTCGCGACTTGGCCGCTCAAACTATTTTCAAGTGAGCAATCGCAGCGCTCACGCCTGGACCGAAGTCTACTATGCAGGCGCCTGGCATCGCGTGGACCCTTCATCTTCTGCCATCGGTGGTGAGGAAATAGGGATGGGCGATGCGAGCCCGATCAATCTTATCGTGGCTTGGGTCTCGTTCAATCTTGAACATGCTGTCGTCTGGTTGAAAGAGTGGGCCGATGATTTGGGAGCGATTTGGATTGGATTTGGTGTCTTGGCTGTTGGTCTTTTATCTTTGCAAGTTTACCGAGTCACTCATCGTCGAGCCAAGCTTCCCAAATGGGAACGACGCATGAATACTGTATTAAAAAAACTGGCTGCCAAAGGTTATCATCGGGAAACGGGCGAGACCATCGCGCAGTTTTTGCTTCGCGTGGATTCTAAACTAAAATCTTTGGCCGACAGTTATAACGAAAGAAAGTTTGGCGAGAATGTGAATGCAAATGCCGAACTCGAATCCAGGATCAAATCCGCTTGGGCTTTGATCCAGTCATTTCCTCGGCATAAAACCAAATAATTAGGGCGCAGTCGGCTCGGCCGCAGCAGCCGGTGGGGTAGCCACGGGGAACTCCCTGAGTTTGCCTTCGCGCTTAAGCTCACGACGCTGTTCGATAACACCCTGAGTTCGGCCAGCGACTGCGAGAAACGTCACGAATCCGCCGACGATAATGCCAACGATAAACACAGTGGCAATCGATCCACCCATCGGCACTTTGCCTTCATGGCCTTCGTTGGTGTGTTTCTTAGTTATGGTTGTCATAAAACCCTTTAGCTTCAAGCAGTAATTGATAGAGTTCTGATCGCGACAAACCACGATCTCTATAAAGCGTAAGCAAATCTTTTAGCGTGGCAT
>JAZKGL010000114.1:0-5250 GCA_040385935.1 Bdellovibrionota bacterium | reverse complement strand
TATTTGAATGCCCGGTTCTCAAACAACATTGCGGCGAATCTTAGCCTTTGCTGGTCTATTCAGCTTAAGCCTCTGTTGCTCTATCCTCCACGCGCAAACCCCGCACGCCACGCAATACACCTACGAGCACAGCAACGGTCTATGGCTCGGCATCCAAGACGACAATCAAAGCGCCCAGCAAGAAGACGTTTTCTTACTCGACCAAGGAAGGCTATCAAGCATTCGATCGAGCGAATACGGTTCTGATATCGGCGAATACTCCTACGGCCTCGGAGTCGATCAAGACGGTCACACGATGAATCAGGTGCGCGGCCAGTACTCATGGTTTCGCCGGACCCCAAGACACGACCTTCGCCTCGCAATCGATGGCGTTCTCGAAACCTATCGAGGAACAACCTCACTCCTTAGCCTTGATCAACAGTACTCTCTCGGCGACAGCCAGGGCGGTATCACTAACCAACTCAATGATTACATTCGTCGCGAAGGACGCGTAACCGCGAGCGACCTCATCCGTTTGAGTCCGACAACCGACGCGAACGTCAGCGGAAGTCATCAGCGATCGTTCACCGACATCAACAGCCGAGGGACAGACAATCGAACTCTCGACACCATAACCGCAGGCCTAGAGCAGCGCTGGTATCAGTCGTCTCTGACCTTCGACATACTCCATGACACTCTACTGGCAAAAATAGACGACACGAACGGCGGAATCGACTTCAACACGCGACAAAACACCAGCGAGAGAATCCTTCGCTACATCTTTCCCCTCATCCCTCGCCTCAGTGGACGAGTAGGGTATCGCGACATCCGACTCTCCATAAAAGATGGCCCGAATCTCTATCGCCATGGACCTGAAATCGGAACAGACTACATCGGTGAAGCTTGGAACTGGGGAATCGAACTCAGCTCTCTTCGCGATGAAGACAATCAATCCGAAACCTTTGGCCGCGCTTACGCGAACTGGCTCATGGATGAACGAAATCGATTCAGTGCCCGCGTTGAAAAATCGATCAGCCTTCAATCGACCTTCGCTGTCTTGCCCGGTGAGCGCGATGCTCTGATAAGACCGCAGCAAAGCGTCCTAGAGAAACAGCTGGAATGGGAGCGAAGCTATCAGCGTCACCGATTCACTCTCGGTGTCCTTCAGTCTGATCTGCTTTTTGAAGGCGCTGAGGTTATTTATGCCGAAGAATCTCTGCTCTACGCCTACAGTCTGAGCGAACTCACCGAACTCACGGCGCGCCTGGCCTTCAATCAATCGAAATTCAATGGTGGCCTCTCACTGAACTCAGGCCGCCGCGAAAACGCGAGTTTCCAAGTCGGAGTCAGACATATCCTGAAGGGAGCACTGAGTGCAACTGGCGGTCGCATGTTTGTCGAGAGCACTCTCGGAGTTGAACAGTATCGAGAAACACCGATTCCCTTCAAATCGAGTCGAGTGGCCTTACTACTCAGTCTCGGGCAGATAGGAAACTTTTGAGGACGGCATAAATGTTGGGTGTGCGAAAGTTTTCTGAAACAGCCGGTGGTCCAAGCTCGAGAAATCTGAGTATCTCGATGGCTATCCTTTTGCCTGTCGTTATCCTAAGTGCGCTGCTCTTTGCGGCGATGCCTTCGGAACCTTATGCCTTACTCCCTCTTATCGGCTTCACAGTCTGGCGCTTTTTCCCACAGCTTGGAGCGAACGCCGATCAGAAATTTCTTCTTGGATTTCTTGTTGTTTGTTTTCTCATCGATGATATTTCCTATGGTCCCTGGGGTGCGATAGACTCTGTCACGGAAGCTGCCGGTCAACTCCTGTTTCGGTCTTTCGGTATCAACGGTATGGAAGCCTGCCTTATCGCATTCACCTTTTTTATCGCCATCACCACCCGCAAAGAAGATAAGCGGCAATGGAACAAACTCAAGCTTCCCCAGCTCTTACTCATCGCCAGCGTGATTCTCATTCCTGCGCTCCTAGCCGCTCTTTGGGGTATGGTTACAGGCGGCACGCTCACAACGGCCCTCATTCAAATCCGCTATCTCTATCTTATGCCTCTGTGGGTTTTTGTTGGCTTTGCGGTGATTCGTGATAAATCATACTTCGAACGAATTTTCTTTTGGCTCACCGTAACTGTTGTTCTAAAGTCTATTCAGGCACTCTTTATCTGGGTCACAAATCGCGCTTATTTCGCGCAATACGAATATCTATACGAACACTTCTTCTCCGCCTATGCCACGACCTCTGTTTTCCTCATGGCTTACTACTTTTATAAACATAAAGCGCTGCACATGCGGCTGTTGAATGGCTTTGGAATTGTCGTTACCGTTGCCGCGCTGGCTTTGAACGACAGGCGAACATCCTATGCGGCGGTGATCTTTGCGCTGATAAGTCTACTCTTCTTATTGCCACCCGCACTTCACCAACGCTATCGCCGCATGCTCATAGTCTTCGGCCTTTGTTTTGCAACTTTCTCAGTCGTAACTTGGCCTTTGCCAATTGGCACGGGCGCCGTAATCCGCAGTCTTCAAGATGATCCGACGAAGGGTCCGAGCTACCGTGATCTTGAAAACGGCAATATCATGCGTGAGGTTTCGCGTAACCCTCTCACCGGCATGGGCTATGGTCATGAGTTTGATGAATTCTACCCGATGCCGAGTGTGGCAGCCGTCTATCCTCGCTACAAAATGATTCCTCACAACGTGTTCCTTGCCACGTGGTGCTACGGTGGTCCACTGACTATGGCTGGCCTTAGCCTCTATTTTATCTTTTTGTTCTCGACCGCAGGGCGGCTGGTTTCAGCTGAGGGCATGCAAGGACTTAGGTTTGTAGGCGTGCTCTGTCTCGTCTACTTTATGCAGTACTTCTCCTATGTCTTCGGCGACCTTGGACTTCAGGTCAATCGTTTAGAGTTACTCGGCGGCCTTTTTATAGGCGCTGCCTTTCGTCTGCTTTCGCAGCGTCAGTTGGAGAATAGGCTATGGTAAGTCGTCTCGCACTCTTCTTTGTCCTACATGTCATCGTCCTTGGAATATGGTCTGCGCGCCGACCTGCGACGGCTAAGATCGGATACTGGTGGAAGCCGTTTCTCTACTTTCTGGCTTTCTATCTGATCTGGGGCATACTCTTTTCACAGAAACCTTCTCTTGTCCTCCCCGGTTAAACGAGTAAACATAAAAAAAAGGAAGCGGCTGTCAGGCTCGCTTCCTTCTTTCTTTTCAGCCAACTACTTCGAGACGATAGTCGCTGCGATTTTACTGCGATCCAGAAACTGAAGAAGTCGCCCGATATCGGCGTCGCGCGATTCATTGAGGCGAACCTGAAGTACCACAGAATCAGAAAGCTTATGAAGAATACCGTTTTCTGTGTTGTAGATAGGAAGCAAAGCATCGATCACGATCAAAGAGTATTTCTCGCGAAGTATCTTAAACAAGCGGATTAACGTCTCTTCCTGAAAGTTGCTAAGCGTCTTCGAAGGATCTTGTGCGTAAGCCTGATCCAACGCGTTCCCGCCATCTCCCTTCAATCGAACATCCTTCCACTCAACCTGACCCGAAAGAAAGTCCATGAGATCGCCCGACTCACTCACCTGCGATTTGAGATCGCTTCGAAAGCTTAAATATAAGACTCTGCGGCCCGAGTCCGCACTGAGAACTTGAGCAAGGTTCAAAGCCACATTATTCGTGTTCGTCTTAAACCCGGTATCGAAAAACGTTATAACCTGATGCTGAGGCATCTGCTCGACAAGCTGAGCCAGGTGTCTAAAGGCATCGAGTAGAAAAAGCTCAGGACTGCCGCGAGAAGGAAGCGCGCTGAGCTGCGGCTTGAGCTGGCGAATCTTCTCAAGGGTAAAGGGCGGAATAGATTTGAGCCAGCTGCGGTTGACCTCGACAACGCGATCTTCCGGTATCGCGTAACGAGCCACGATCTGTTCGGTCGCCACGACGTTTGGTTGAAAGAACTCGCGGCAAACCACCACGAGTATAAAGACCATCAACACCAAGGCAAGGCCCACGCCTGCAGCTAGGAGAAACTGCTTTTTATTCGAAGGACTCGACGAAATATTTGCGTCACGAACCAGGGTGAAGTGACGAGAGTTCCATGGTTCGGCAATCTCGGTCTTAAGACTATCGGCCAATACTTCGAGCGTTCGAATCTGTCCACTTAGAAGAGACAGCGTAGCCTGCATATCGGTCGAGAAGAAGGCGATCTGGGCCGAGCGATCGATCGGTAGACCGAGGGAGACCATTTCTCGTTGAACTTCCGATAGCTTCGTCTTGAGAACGTTCATCTCGCGTTCGATCGGACCCCAAGTCGGTGATGTTCGGATCTTCTCAAGCTCGCGACTCTTTTGAATAACCTCAGGGTGTTCGGTGCCTTTGCGCGACTGAAGATTGTTGAGCTGGGTGTCCAAAGCTAGGATCGACTGGTCGTGATTGGCTTTTGCCCGATCGTAGTCGGCGCGTGCATTCAAAAGATCCTTCACGACTCTTTGCTCGAGGCTTTTCAGCTCTCTTTGTCTTTGCGGGCTTACTTCTTCTTTGGCGCTAGTGTCCTGAAAGGTGCTGCCAAGCTCGGGAAATTCTTCTTTTTCTCTGAGATATTTGGTTTCTCTTGCGGAAAGCTCTTGGATTTTCGCAATCGTGTTTTTGCGTCTAAAGGTCAACTCATTGATGATCACCTGCTCCATCGCTGTGCGGGCTTTCAGTTGAGCCGCTTGGGGCGAGCGATCTTTCGCGGTGATGCTGAGCGAGAGCTGGCCAAGATTCGCTTCGGGAACCAGACTCTTACTTAAGCCTTCCTGCTGGGCTTCACGCTCTTTCTCTTCAGGCGTCTGACCTTTGCCATCAGTAAACATATCGCCAGCCAGGAGAGATTTAATCTTCTGAGTCATCGACGGTCCGGACTTCTCCCCCTTCTCGTCTTTAGGCAAGCGATCGAGGACGTTTTGCAAATACTCCGGATTCGTAAAACTATTTTGAAAAGCCGTCGAAATACGGTTGCTCGTGATCAGAAAATCGCCGTTCCCGAGGGCGCTCTCAGCTGTGAAGGTATCGTATACGACCACGATCTGAGAGCTGAACTCAGGGGGTAATCGCGTAATCCCAAACATCACGAGCAGAAGGACCGGCAAACTTATGAGTAACGCCAAGGGCCCTTGACGTTTTAATGCCCCAAAATAAAATCCGAGTGAAGGCCAAAGGATAGGTCCATCGTTCACATCTTGCTTTTGCGGTAACGAAGTCATAACTGTTGATTCCTTCAAATAT
>JAZKGL010000113.1:0-6673 GCA_040385935.1 Bdellovibrionota bacterium | reverse complement strand
CCATTGAGTTGGGCCGAGAAAAATAGAAAAGACGAAAAAATATAAACAAAAAAAATCAACAAACGCGCCCCGCGAAGCGGTAGCCTGTACGGTGGGGGGATACATAAGGGGGGCAGGCGGAGCCTCTCCTCTTATGCCGCCGGAGGCACCAGCGAAGCGCTATCCCGAGGGAATACGCACCATATAAAGCAACCCAGACACCACCGTCTCTGAGTTCACATTCGCAGACATCTCGTTGACCTACGAACTTCGTAAAAGAAGTGCTTAAAAAGTATCCCCGGCTCGAGGCCTACCGCGAGCTATGCGAGCTTCTATCAAAGTGCTAAAGGGGTACGAAGACCGGTTGGGTATTGAGCGCGGAGGAGCGAAATAGGGAAGCGAAGATTTAGTTTTTAAAGTCGCAGCGAGCCTTCTTGGTGCCGACAGGAGGTGTGATAAGGAGCGCGGAGTTACCGGACGACTCATTTTTATCCATGCGGAACGAGCATTTATAGGTCGTTTCATTGTCGAGCGTCTTAAAGCTTACGATGTGTTGGACGCCGGGTTGGAGTTCAACACTCATCGGTGTTTCGCCTTCGAAAAGTCCACCGTCCACGTCTACTGCGATCTTGCCGGTGGGCGACATCACCTTCACCGTGTTCAAGGGAATATGCGGAAGACGTTTGAGAAAGAATTTCTCAGGTTTCAGAGTTTCCCCTGCTTGGCCTGTGAAACGAATGGTTTCCTTTTGATAGCCTGGACGCATCACTTCGAGTTCGTAGGTTCCGGGCACCAAGTGGAGCTTCAAAGGAGTCTTTACATACAGACCGTTTTCGAGTTTCACACCGTTGACTTTAAACGCCACAACTTCGGGAGACGATCTCAGCTCGATATGCATACGTTTGTCGAAGACCAACTGATCTTTAAACACATAAGCAGCCGCACCCAGTATACAAAGGGCAAGAATCAACCAAGGAAGCGTCGAAGCTTTTTGTCTTCGGATCGGCCGAGCCGTGTTCTGCATACGCGGCTTTTGACCGCGTGAATTGCTGAAGCTATCGTTGTAAGGCATGTCGCCGACCATGCCGCCACGAGGCATACCTTTACGCATGCCGCCGTTCAAAGAGATAGGCATGTCTTCGCCAGGCGCAGCCACGAGTTTGGAATCGGCTTTCGCCAGATTATTGGAACTCGCTACGTAAGCACCAAGGCCCATGGCGTTGGCAAGTTCTTCGCGAACCTGCTCATTGCTGGTCAGAGAGGATTGAGCAATCGGCGTGCTGGAGCCGCGGCTTCCGCCACCCATCGCCACGAGTCCACCCGATACAGCACCGGTTTGCATAGGAACGGCTACCGATTCCTGCGCAAGGGTTTCCTTGATATCGTCTTGCGTACGATCCCGTTTTTTCGCAAGGATACGTTTGAGGAAGTTACCGAGTTCGCGAGAGGTAAAGTCGGAATACTTCGAGTGCAAATATTTCAAAATGTCTTTTTCAAACGCCGCAGCGGTTTGATAGCGTTGTTTTCTATCTTTAGATAAACCCTTCATAACGAGAGCCTTCAGCTCTTGATCGACTTCGGGGTTCAGCTCGCAAAGGTCATAGGGCACTTCGCAGTTTTGAACTTTACGAATACTTTCAACTTCGGTCATGCCTGCAAAGAGGCGTTTCATCGCGAGCGATTCCCAAAGGACGATCGCGAGCGAGAAGACATCCGAACGGCCGTCCAAAGGCTTGGCAGCAACCTGTTCAGGACTCATGTAAGAATACTTACCTTTAACCACGCCGGGGCGAGTTTCGGTCAGTTTATTCTCAGCTGAGGCGATACCAAAGTCGGTGATTTTCACATCACCTTCATACGATATAAGAATATTCTGCGGAGAGACGTCACGGTGAACGATGCCAAGGGCTTCGTTTGTAATCTCATCCGCTTTGGTGTGCGAATAGTGAAGAGCACGAGCCGAACATGCGGCAATGAATAAAGCCGAAGGAACTGAAAGGCGAGTCTTGGCCGTTTCGCAGGCGCTCAGTAGACTACGAAGGTCGGCGCCATCTACGTGCTCCATAACTAGAGCATAAGACCCATCGACTTCGGTAAAGTCATAGACCGCAACGATATTATTATGGGTCAGACGTTTACAGATATGCGCTTCATCGCGGAACATCTCGATGAATTCTTTGTCGCTCGCGTAGTGGGGTAGTATGCGTTTAATCGCAACGATCTTTTGGAACGCAGCTTCGCCGATGGCCTTACCGAGATAAATCTCAGCCATGCCTCCGCGCGCTATCCGCTTTCCAAGAACGTACGAGTTTCTCGCCATTGGGCCCACCACTCTCCAAAAAGACAAGGGAATCAAATCTTTTGGGAATACTTCTGGGTCTTTCGGAGCATTCATAAAAAAATGAAGTCCTATCCCACTGACGCCCCGGCATAAAGGCGTTAAGTGGGGAATTTTGCAGCACTTTCTTTCTCGATCTGCTATGCATTCGGTACGGCTCGTTCATTGCCAGACCCCCAAAAAAGCTCTTACGACAAAGGAAGGGTGCTCCGTGCTTCATCCATCGCCCAGTTCCCATCACACTCAGTTTTTGACGATCGAAGGCGGCGAGGGAGTCGGCAAATCTTTCCTATCCAATGGGCTTAAAGCTCGGCTGGAAGTCTTAGGTCATCGAGTAAAACTCACTCGTGAACCCGGCGGAACCCCGTTAGCTGACTCAATTCGACAGCTTTTTCTGAATCCCCCTGAGAAGCCCAATGCTATAGCCGAACTCTTTTTAGTGTCGGCCGCGCGCGCTCAGCATGTGGAGTCTCTGATCGAGCCTTCCCTTCGCGCGGGTCAGTGGGTGATCTGCGACCGTTTTTATGACTCGACCCGAGTATATCAGGGTGACCTGGGCAAAGTTCCGGGAGAGACTTTGGAAAGTGTGATCGCACACAGCGTTCAAGGCTGTCATCCAAGCCTAACCTTTGTGCTGGACTGCCCGGCAGATATCGCCAGAAAACGTGTGTTCAGCCGCGCGAAAGAATTGTATTCGGAAGCGGGGAATCGGTATGATGAGGGGCCGAGCGAGATGTATGAGGCACTCCGTCAGGCCTTCCTCAAACGAGCCCGCGAATTCCCCGAGCGTATCGTCATTATCGATGCCAGTCAGTCGCCTGAGCACGTGCTTGATGCTGCCTGGTCTCAGTTGGCGAAAAGACTGACTGTCACTGCTAAAGCCTGAATGAAAAGTAAAATCATGAGCCGAGTAAAGACCAAAACCAAAACGTTTAAAGATACGGCCGACAGGCCGCTTCGTCTTTGGGACGACCTCATTGGATTTGAGGGCGTGGATGCAAAGCTTTATTCGCTTTGGGCTGAGGGTCGTTTGCCGCAGGTTGTGATCGTCGAAGGCCGCGAAGGTATCGGCAAAAAAATATTTATGGCCAAGCTCGCCGCGCGTTTCTTTTGCGAAACGCATACCGCCTGTGGTCACTGCGAAGGTTGCCACGGCGTTCAGCAAGGCTACAGCTCTGATATGTTTTGGCTAGAAACCGAAGGCGCGATAAAGGTGTCGGAGGCGGAGTCACTGCAGGATTATCTGCAGTATCAGGCGCAGACCAGCCCGCGACTTGCGATCATCATCGATATCGAAACGATGAACGATCAAGCGTCCAATCGTCTGCTTAAGATACTTGAAGAACCACCAGCCGGTGTGCTTGTCCTCGCTAGCTGCAGTCGCTTTGATAAGCTATTGCCTACCATTCGCTCGCGTTCGGTGCGCTGGCGCGTCGAGCCGCCTAGCGTCACGGATAGCACAGGATTGATTCGTTCTCGTCTTTCCACAGCCGAAATGTTTAGCGATACCGAAATTTTAAATGCGCTACGCATGTTCGGTCTTTCGATCGGTCGCACGCTCTCGCATCTCGAAAAAGGTTCTGCCGATCAAAAAGCGAAACTCGATCGCCTGAGAACTCTGTTACTCTTACCGATGAAAGGCGAGAGTCTGAGAGAGCTTCAGGATCTGATCAAGGAGCAGGGTTTTAAGGCGCCTGATCTGGCTCAGTTCATGGAAGTGGCGCTTAATCAGAGTTATCGCCGCATTATGGAAACCGGGCGAGAAACAAGTCTTCAGGATTTTCGCCGTATCAAACATTGGCGACGAGTCTTGAGTCAGGTCTATCGAGCGGGTAGTTCGAATAAGAATAATTTAAATGTTCAGTTAGTTGCCGAGGCTCTTTTGAGTCCGACAGAGACTTGAAGATATTAAAGAGCCTATTTTAGAGGGAATTATGCCCGGAATAAATATCGTCGGTGTTCAGTTTCGTCGTGCAGGAAAGATTTATGATTTTGACGCCCGTGAGTTTCCGCTCGCGCTCGGTGACAAGGTTGTGGTCGAAACCGAGCGGGGTCCATCGCTGGCTGAAGTGAAACGAATACAATTCGTGGAATCGGCACTCGTCAATAGCGAGGCCTTAAAACCGATTACGCGTCTCGCGTCGGGCAAGGATCAAGAAAGCGCGGGACGATTGACCGGCGAACACTCCGAGCAGTTTACCAAGCAGAAGATCAAGGACTTAAACCTTGATATGCGGGTGATCAATGTTGAGATTCAATTCGGTGGCAACAAGGTCATCGTCTATTTCTCAGCACCGGGCCGCGTAGATTTTCGCGAACTTGTCAAAGAGCTGGCGGGCGGACTCAAAACGCGTGTGGAATTAAAACAAGTCGGCGCGCGCGACGAAGCAAAACTTGCCGGTGGTCTTGGTATTTGCGGACGAGAGTTCTGCTGCTCAAGCTTTCTTCGCGAATTTGTTCCCGTTTCGATCAAGATGGCGAAGAACCAAAACCTTGCGCTCAACCCGAGCAAAGTCTCCGGCGGTTGCGGGCGACTTCTTTGCTGTTTGACTTACGAAGATGAAACCTATTCGGCGCTTCGTCAGCGTTTGTTGCCTAAGGGCGCACGCGTTCGTTTGCAAGAAGGTATCCTGGGCGATGTCGTTCGCGGGGATATTTTAAATCAAGTTATGCAAGTTGAACTCGATACGGGCGAACTTCGCACAGTTCCAATTTCTGAACTCGAAGTTGTCGAAGCCAAAGCCGGCCTCGTCGAAGATGATTGGGGCAGCGATTTGAACTTTGGTTCGCTTATGGGCGGCGGTGATATCGCATCACTCGATGATAGCGAAGAGATTTCGCGTCACCGCGAGAGTGCGGCTGAACCGATCTCGGGTGGTCAAAAGCCGGTGGGCGATCGTCCGCAACGCGTCGACCGTAAACCGGATATTCGTAGTCCTAAGCCTCAAGCGCAAGGACAGGGTCCGCGTGACAACCGAGCGCCACGAGAGAATCGCGCGCCGCGTGATCCCCAGGCGCAGACGCAGCAGGTGCAGCCACAGTCTCAGGTTCAACCGCAGCCCAACCGAGCGCCGAGAGAACCAAGACCGAATCAGGAACGTGGCCCGCGGCCAAATCCGGCTCCAGGGCAAGGCCAGGGACAGATTCAAAGCCAAAACGAAAATCGTGCACCGCGCGGTGATCGCAAACCAAAAGCCGAGAGTCGTCCTCCACGTGAACAAGCTCGCGCTCAGCCTAGACCGCAACCGAGCGAAAAAGGCGAAGCCCCACAAATTATTAAGCCTCGAACGGATAAAAAAGAAGATTGATAGAGATGAAAATGTGCGTTCATTCCACTGTGGATGAACGCACAATCCTAACCGCAGCATGAGGAGAGCATCATGGCCAAGCTCTATTTTCGATATGGAACCGTAGGCAGTGCCAAGACGCTTAACCTTTTGGCTGTGGCTCACGCTTATCAGCAGCAGAATAAAAAAGCCTTTTTAATCAAACCTCGTATCGACACACGATTCGGTGCGGATGCCATCGGCTCGCGTGCCGGCTTGATTCGTAATGCCGATCTGCTTGTTGACGAAGAGAGCATTATACCTGTCGCCGAGCTTGCGGGTTGTCACTGCATACTTGTCGATGAAGTTCAGTTCCTCTCAGAATCTCTGATTGAACAACTCCGCAGCATTGCTAACGATCTTAATATTCCTGTGATCTGTTACGGTCTGCGAACCGATTTTCGCGGTCGCCTGTTCTTAGGCAGTCAACGTCTGATGGAACTCTCCGATGCGATCGAGGAGGTTAAGACGACTTGTTCATTCTGTAACCGCAAAGCGATCTTCAATCTCAAGCTCATGGATGGTCAGCCGACACTCGATGGGCCTGTTATTGAGCTGGGTAAAGAGGAAAAGTATATTCCGACTTGCCCCAACTGCTACGACGAAGCCCTAAATCGAAGTCGCTCAGCTACCCAAGCCTTTTCTTCATTGGTTAGCCTGGAATATTCCCCGAACACAAACGTCTCTTCGCCGGGGAATGCCCGGTGAGCCGCGACTCGATGGACCTGACGAAATGCGCCAAGGTCCAACCTTCTTTGGCAATGCCGGTTACATAGGACAACGTCCACCCGAGCAAACAAGATCTACACCTATCAGGTCCAGCTTTTCGCTCTGCATACGAAACTCAATGAAGCCTTCGAAAGCATAAACAAAAAGAAAGCCCTGTTCCTTGCGGAACAGGGCCTCTTGGCTTCATTAGTACTAATTAAATATTACCAACGAAGTACTGCTTACCAACGGTTACGTTGTGGTCCGCCAGCTGGGCGTGGAGCCTGTGGCTTAGCTTCGTTGACAGTCAAACGACGGCCAT
>JAZKGL010000112.1:0-14224 GCA_040385935.1 Bdellovibrionota bacterium | reverse complement strand
CGGATTATTGATTGATCTTTGATTTTGAGATGGAGCAGCCGTTCTTTGGGGGCGGCTGCTTTTCTTTTATATAGGGCTAGGAGTTTTGATTGCAGAGTTTCATTTGCAGTAGATGATTGCGGACATTTCCATCGACCAATGAGTTGGGTCTGAGCTGCCACGATCGATGCAGCAACCACAATTACCGTTATATCGCCAGACGTTATAAGTTCCGGTTTGTTCGGTGCCATATATATGAGTGTCGTCAGCGCAGTATCTGGAACCTAAATAAAACCAACCCTTGTAGAAATAGCCGTTGCCTCGTCCAACATGATAATGTTGAGTAATTTCTTCACCGCGCACTAGTGTTTTTCCCAGTTGTTTACAGAATGCACCATAGTTTTTATTGAAAATAAGATCGGCTTCCCAATCCTTCGAAGTTGCAAACGCACCCGTATAGTAATACGCCTGACCCTCGGCCTGCTTGCTTTTCACCGACTGAAGTTCAGCTTGTTGAATTGCGACAATTTTAGCCAGAGCTTTTACATCATCTTCCAAGGATGCAAGAGCAGAGGTCGAAATGAAGAGAGTTGCTAGAATCAATGTGAAATGTGAAAAGGTAACCATAGAAGCTCCGTGGACAGAGAGGAAGTTAGTCGGTTAGCCCCCTCGCTTTCCTCAGGCTTTGAGTAAGGGCACAAGCAAAATGTCTTAATCATAAGATTATTCTAAATTGAGACTACTTGCGATAATAAGACAGAGAGTCTCGCGTAGCATTTCAATAGCCGACGAATTTTCCTTAGTTGGCGAATGATTACACTCGCCATATTTTTTCAATCAGTCGCTTAGCTAAGTCGAACGGTGATCAAGTTAGATACAACATTCTGAAATCTCAAGTTTAATTAAGATTTTAAAATTCGAGCTTGAAAAATTTACCCGTTTACCGATATAGTGGTAATATGGTGGAGGGGCAGAATGCCAATTCGAAGCTTTAGGGAAGACTGGGTCAAGGACATCGCAAGTGGTGTCTCATCGAAAAGGGCAAGATTAGGACTGCCTTATGAGCTACATCCAAAAGCGAAAATCAAGGTGGAGACTATTCATTATGCTGGCGGTTTAAAAGATTTACTTATCCCTCCAGGAAATAAATTCAAGCGTCTTCAGCCCCCACGCGACGACGAATATAGTCTTAGAATTAACGATCAATGGCGAATCGTTTTCCGTTACGAAGACAAAACAAATCAATTTTTTGATGTCTTGATCGAAGATTATCACTAAGGAAGAAAACTATATGTGGCTCTCAGAAAACCCTTCACATCCAGGTGAGATTCTAAAGTTTTATCTTGAAGACTTAGAATTAACTCAATCAGCTTTGGCTGAAAAAATTGGATGCAAAATTCCAAAAGTTAATGAGATTTGTATGGGCAAACGGGGAATTTCAGCTGAAATGGCTCTTCAATTGTCGGATGCTCTTGGAACGACGCCTCTTCTTTGGATGAACGCTCAGCAGGCTTGGGATATCGCTCAAGCTCTCAAAAAACTCGGCAAGAAAGCTTCCGATTATCTTGACGAAAAGGTTGGATGATTTTTGTTGGCGAATAATAGTCTATTTCGAGACACGGCACAAATGTCGCGGTTTGCCGGTCAAAGCAAATCATGCTAGACAATCCCCTCATCGAAGAAGGGATTCACAAAGATGCCAAAGTCTACGCACCTAATGCTCGCTCTACTCTCCAGCCTCAGCCTATCCGCGTCCGCTGCGACCTTAAAAATCGAAGATCCTTGCGGCGGTAAGCCCTGGCTCAACGTCGTCATCCCTCACGATGAGGGTCTCAACGCGGGTGCGGTCACGGTTGCCGAACTCGAAAAAAATAAGATCGCCTTTGAAGGCTCTGAGTACGGGATCGTCTCAATTAAAAATACGGTCACCAGCACCGAAGCGATGGAAATCCTCGGGCCGAATGAAATGCGCGCCTACGGCTGGTGTTATTCGTTTAACGGCGTGGAACCAAATGTTTACGCGAGCGACATTCAAGTCGACACGCCTAATGATGCGATCGTCTGGTACTTTGGGTTTGCGCACTACAAGAACGGTGAGTGGATATCGATGTGTGAGCCGACCCGTCTGAACAAGCCGGCTTACATCTGCGGGAAATAAATTTCTAACTTACCATAACCAGTTGGTGTTTAGGGATTGGCTTTTGCGGGGACCAACCAGAAGACATTCTTCTCGATAGCACGCACGTCGCTGGCGACCAGGAAACCTTCGTCGCCCAGCGACTGCAATCCCTCTGGATGGGATACGGACTGAGGAATCGTCCACGACTGCACCGCAGAAAACTCGGTTTGCTTGGCCGTTAATGCTGGCAACTCGATCACTCGATTGCAGTCCTTTAGCAGCGCAAAAACCTTGCTCTTCTCGGTCGCCAAATCCGCAAACTCACAACCACTCTCACTGCTCAATGTCCACGACTGCAAGGCATGCAAAGTATCCCCTTTTGCAAGCGAGAACACCTCCTCATCACCTAACAGCGTATCACCCGATAAACCTAAGGCCTGCTCTCCTTCTGGACCAAACTCAATTAACATCGGAGGTTCAGTCAGCGCCGCGATTATGTGCGAGGACTTTAGCAGTAGCAGCCCCTCAAAACCTTTTTCATCCTTCTTTCTTGATTCCGCCGACTTCAGTTTGAAAGTCTTCGTTGCCTTCCCATCACTCGCAAACACGTGAAGCTCATCTTTTGCTTCGTTCAGCAAAAAAACACTGCCATCGCTATCCACAGTGATCGCTTCCCACTGCGACTTCTTTTGTTTCTTCTTCTTCTTCTTTTTTCCCGTGGCTGGATTCAGCACCAAAGTATTCTTGTCCGTCGCTGTCAAATCCAAACGTTTGGCACCGCTGTCACTGCTTTTCCATGGAAAACGATAGATATCCATCGTGTTATCGGAGGCGAGATAAAGATTGTTTTTCCAAATCTTAATGCCCGAAATTTCTTCCGAAGGCGCCGACCATTCCTCACGAATACTCAGGGGTGTGACCTTCATTTGCGTCTTCACCGGTTCAGCCGCCTGCGCGAAAGGCGAGATACAAAAGACTAGCAGGGTCAGAATCGATTTCATGGAAACCTCGATTTTTCTTCTCATTTGACTTCCTAGGTAAAAAGCTAACCCACCGCATCCACTGTTAAATATACATCCTTTGATAAAGCTTTCAAGTTATCATAACAAATTCCGATAAGAGGTGCGGGCACGGGTACCGTCCGTAGATCGGGGATAATTGTATGAAGCTGAGTCCTATATTACTAAGCTCTCTCCTTCTTATAACAGGACTTGCGTGCAAACGCGAAGACGGCCCCCTATCGCCTGACGCTTTCTCTGGCGATGGTCAGGTTAAGAGACCTGCAGTGTCTCCACCGAAAGGCGCTACACCTTCAGAAGGTGGCGAGGATGAAGGGGCCGAAAATCCCGAGACTGAAACGGGCACTGTCGATCCACTCGAACCCGGAGAGATACGTACCACAGAGTCTCTCATCGATGAGGCTTGGGCTCATCAAATCGCAGGGACACTGCAAAGCTATTACATTCCATCGAAAGCGCTATGGGGCGAGTCCTGGGACGATTCCGCGCAGGCTACCACAGCATTGATCGACTTTATGAAACTGACCGGAACACGCGAATACCTAGGCGTGATTCAAAAGGTCTACGATACCCACAAGTCCGCAAATTTTATCCGAGATAAAGCTCTTTCAAACGCTCTGTGGGCAACGGCTTGGATTCACGCTTACGATCTCACGCAGGATAAGAGATTTCTCGAAACTTCGAAAATCATTCTCGATGATATGGATGCAACCGGATGGGACGCTCGTGTCGGTGATCTGACTGCCTGTGGCGGTGGACTCTTTAACTTGCGTTCGGATAAAACTAACGTGTCTGCTAATCCACCAGTCGCTATCACCAATAAACTATCGGCTTCGACCGCATACTATATCAAACTGAATGCGGCTCTCCATAACCGCATCGAAGGTGATACAAAATATCTTGAAAGAGCCAACAAAGGCTGGCTTTGGCTCACGACCGTTGGTGTTGTCAATAACTCCGGTCTCGTTAATAACGGTGTCACTACAAAATGCAAAAACGATGGCCTTCAAACCTGGACGCATACCCAAGGTCTGTTTTTCAGTGCTGCCATCGAGCTGAACAAAGCAGCACCTAAAAAAGAGTATATCGACGCCGCTAAAAAACTTTTTGAAGGCGTTTTGATTAACCTCGTCACCAGTGAAGGTATTCTTCGCGAAGCCAACGACAGCCGGTGCGGAACCTGCTTGAACGATGAACGCTTGTGGAAAGGTATCTTCATGCGAAACCTGCGCGAAGCGCAGGTCGAACTCAAAGATCAAGCGATCGAAAAGTTTATCGAGAACAATATCCTCAAGGCTTATAAAAGCACGCGCTCCACGGCCGACTCGATCGGTTTTCACTGGCAAGGGCCGTTTGATAGCTCAGATGCTGGGCGCCAAGCTTCGGCTCTCGAACTCTTTAATGCTGGTTTAACCGCAAAAACATACACCAACCTCGCCTTAAATCGCGTCGCTCAAACGACGGCCAACTGCGCGCCGGGCGAATCGGGTGCTCAGGCGGTCGATGGCTCCGCCCTTACCAAGTGGTGTTCGCTCGTCGGAGACGGTGTGACTAGTTTGATTATTGATCTTGATTCGGAAGTTGAATTTACTAAGATCAAAGTCCTTCACGGTGCTGCTGGTGGGGAAAACCTAGATAGCAACACCCGAAACTTTACTTTGGCAGTCGGCGGTAGTGCCACCGGTCCCTTTACAACAGTCGCTGACGTCGTCGATAACACAAGTACCGCCAGCATTCATAAGTTTAATAAAGTGAAGTCAAGGTTTGTAAAACTACAAATCACCCGGGGTGGTTCGGACGGCTTGGCCCGAATTTACGAACTCACGGTCGAGTGATCTTTGCCCTCGGTCAAGGACTTTTCCAGTCTTTGAAACCCTTCTTTCATACTCACGCGCGGATGATAATCAAGCTCATCTCGCGCCGCTCTTGGGTTAAACCAATGCGAAGTGCTCAGCTGCAACACTACAAATCGCGTGAGTGGCGGCTCGGATTTGATCTTTAACCACCTGTAAACCATCTCCAGCAGAGTTCCGATAGCCATAGCCAAACGAAAGCTAATCCGCGCGGTTTGTGGCGGAAGCTTCGCGGCCGCTAAGATATTATTGATCATGTCGTCCATGCGAACCGGCTCGTCATTGCCGATAAAATACGCACGACCCGACGTGGATGCGCCGATGCTTAACTTTTGAAACGCTTGTATATGCGCATCCACCGCATTGTCGATGTAAACCGCATCGACCACATTTGCTGAAGAACCGATAAGTTTCAATCGTCCTTTCTTCGCGCGATCAATCACACGTGGAATCAAATGACGATCGCCTGGTCCCCAAATTAGGTGGGGACGAAGCGAGACAGTCGCTAGGTCCTGATCATTGGCTTCCATCACAAGTTTTTCAGCCATCGCTTTGGTTTCGGGATAAGCAGCTAAGAACTTTTTAGGATAGGGCGTGGATTCGTCCACATTCTCCTGACTTTTTCCAGCAAAAGTCACACTCGGCGAGGACGTATAAATAAGTTTCCTCACGCCGTGTTCGCGGCACGCCTTAAGAATATTCATCGTCGCTTTTACATTTGCATCAAAGTATTCGGGGTAGGGTCCCCAAACGCCTGGTTTGGCCGCGACGTGGAATACCGCATCACAGCCTTCGACCGCAAGGCTCGCAGTTTCATAGTCTGCGAGATCGCCCCGCAGTACCGTGATGCCCAAAGGTTCGAGTTCAGGATAATGCCCGCGATTAATCGTCTTAATCTTATAGCCTTGAGTGACGAGGGCTTTGATTAAAGCCATTCCGAGGAAACCGCCACCGCCTGTGACTAAGAGTGTTTCGGCCATTCTTTATCCGCCCATACTTTGAGTTTCTCGCGAAAGATTTTCGAATTGTGCCGAATATCGACCGGAAAATCCTTGTGAATCAGAAAACTCTGAATCGACTGGACCTGCGGATGAGTCTTAGCCAAAGCTTTGAGATCGGAGAACAACTCCGCTTCTTCGCCTTTGGTTAGACTGGCTTTCGGTTCAACACAAAGCAGCGGAATTTGGTGAGGAGAGGTTCCCAGACCGACAAGTGCGGTACGATTCACTTTTGGATGACGATTGAAGACGGCTTCGACAGGAATTGTATAAAGCTCGCCCTTCATCGTTTGCACACGATGATTCTTGCGGCCGCAAAACCACAGTTGACCATCTTCATCGATGTAACCCAAATCACCCATGCGGTGATAAAGCGTTCCCTTTTCATCCCAAGTCTTAGCTTGCAGGGTTGAGCTTTCTCGATTGAAATATGTGCTCGTCACTTGATCGCCCGAAACCATAATTTCGCCGATCCGACCGACGGGACATAGATCGGCTTCTGTCCATCGAGGGATAATCTCATCACTAATTTTTAGAATCTTCACTGAGGTCGGCGCGACTGGAGTTCCTACGCACAATCCATGACCCTCTTCATGGCGACGACGGGATATTCCTAGGAGCAGACGACTCTCTGCAATCGCAACGGGCAAACTTTCTGTGGCTCCGTAGGGCGTATAGAATTCACCCTCAGACGGCATGAGCTTTCGAAAACTCTCGATCACGGCAGCAGGCACAGGTGCTCCGGCCGAGATCACACGTTTGAGACCAGGGAATTGCCAGCCGCGCTCCGTTCCATACTCAGCTACGCGCCGGATAAGAGCCGGAGAACCAAACATGTTGCTGATGCCGAAGTTTTCTAGCGCCTCGCGAATAATCTCAGGATCGACCTTAGCCGGACGCGTAAAGTCCATTTGAGGAATCACAGCCGTCATGCCTAAAGCCGGCGCGAAGAGCGCGAACAAAGGAAAGGTGCAAAGATCACGTTCCCCGGGCGATATTTTCAGTGCGATCTTCAGAAGCTCCACCTGCGTGAGGAAGTTTCTGTGCGAGTAAACCGCTCCCTTCGGAGCACCGGTACTGCCCGAAGTAAAGAGTATGGCGGCGAGATCATCGATCTTGCTTTCAGGAAGACTTTGCTCCTTGGGTGCGCTTTGGTTCAAAGAGGAATAAGAAATCGTGCCAGGAAAAGTCCTTGAACCCACGCTCACAAGCTTTTTCCACGATCTGTCTTTACCTCGCCAACGAAGAATAAATCGCGCAGCGTGCGCAGCGGGAATACCGATAAAAGCTTCGGCCTCGGCTTCGCGAAGACAGCGTTTCATATTCTTAAGGCCGATTCCTGGATCGATGAGAACAGGAATGATTCGGGCTTTGAAGAGAGCAAAAGTCATGACGAAGAATTCAAGGGATGGCTTCACCATGAAAGCGGTTCGCATTCCGGCTGTCAAACCGTGGTTCAACAGCTGTTTGGCGAGGTTTTCGCTCAGATCGTCGAGTTGCTTATAGGTGAGGTGCTTATAGGCCGTTGATCCTGGCGAAGTGGATCGAGACCCCATCACGGGCATGATCACAGCTTCCTGATAGGGCCTAAGGTTGGCCATATGAGTGAGATGCCGCGCGATGTTGGAAAGGTTCTGCATCAGTGGAGAACCCTTTCTCCTTCGATTGGATGACGACCCAGAAAATCTTTCATCAAATCGATCGCCTCGCCACCGAGATCCTCTAGAATGTAATGCCCACCATTTGGATAGCTGTGAATCTCGGCTTTTGGCATGCGTCGACGCCATTCGCCTAGGAAATGCTTATCAAAGATGAAGTCTTTTTCGCCCCAGATAATCAACATCGGTTTGTCGCTCAAAGATTCCAAATGGCGATTCGTGAAGGAAACGGTGGCCCATGAAGGGTCCTTTTCACTCAGAGGAATATCTTGAACAAAACGATGGACCGCCCGGCGATCTGCCCAGTTTTTATAAGGGGCGCGATAAGCACGGCGAAGATCTTGCGGCATGCGTTTGAACTTGCAACCGATCCAGCTTGCCGAGACCGCGAAGGCGTTAAACCCGCGAATCAAAACATCACCCAAAAGCGGCGTCCGGCTCAGATGAAGTGCCAAAGGAAAAGGTTTTGACTCGGGTAAAGGAAAACCTGAGGTATTCATGAGAATAATGCGCTTGATCAGAGAGGGATTGCGGCAGGCGAAACTCAGGCCGATCATTCCACCCCAATCGTGCGCGACTAGCGTAATATCCTTGAGGCCCAGACGCGCAACGAGTTCTTCGACATCGCGAACGCGTTGTTCCAATTGATAGGAATAATGCTCGTCATCAGGTTTATCCGACAGACCGCAACCGATGTGATCGGGAACGACCACGCGGTAATCGTTGCGAAGCTGACCCGCAAGATTACGATAGTAGAAGGACCAAGTGGGGTTCCCGTGCAAAGCGAGAATCACAGGACTCGACGCATCGCCCTCATCGAGGTAATGCATTCTCGCTTTGTGAGCGAGTGTTATAAATGAGCCATCGAAGGGATAATTCTTTTTTGTGATGTGCTGATCTAAGTTTACCATTCGAGCCCCAACATTAAACAGTTCAGACCGCTGCCGATTCCAAGCCAGCCGACCTGATCCTTGGATTTTAAAAAACCTTGTTCGTCGGCTATAGCAGCGGTTAGTGGCAGCGATACTGTGCCCATATTGCCAAGAGTAGGATAGGTTGCATAGTCTTTCGCGATCGGAATTCCGAGGGCATTCAGAACAGTTTTGCGATGCGTCTGGCCCACTTGGTGCGAGATGATCTTATCGACCTTTTCTGCGCGCCAAGCCATTTCTTCGAGTAAAGCCTGCCAAGTTTTGATCCCGAGAGCTACACCGTGCTTCATCACACCGATCGCATCAGTGATCATAAACTGTTCGAAGACGGTTTGGCGAAGGCGTTGAAAACCCCATTTGCAGAGGTCGTGCTGCTGATTGTCGTTTTTCACAACGCCGCCCAGAAAACGATGAGCTTTGCCCAAAGTCGGATCTTTGCTAATGACGACAGCAACAGCGCCCGAGCCCCCGGTAAAGGTCGCGAGACTATCTTTGAGAAAATCCATGGAAGGATTTTTTAGAAGCTTTTGTAATGTGTCTTCGTTGACATCACGCGAACTCTCGCATGAGACAACCATACCAATAGACGCTTGGCCAAGGGCTATGCGGTTCGCGACTTCGATCATGCCATTAAGAACGCCTACGCAAGCATTGCTTAGATCGTAAAGGGTGGCATCGGATTTTAAGCCTAGCTCTGCCCCAATTCGACACGCAGTTGCTGGCTCCTGATAGTCGCGACAGACTCCGGCGTAAACTAAAACATCAATGTCTGCGCCTGTTATTCCGAGCGCGCTTAAGGCCTTCTGCCCCGCAGCGATCGCGCCATCACTCACTTTGAAGTGACGTGGCCACCAGCGTCTCTCAGCGATGCCGGTCATCGCCTCGAGTTGACCTATAGGAATATGAAGAGCTTGGTAGACGGGCTTTAGAGCGTCTTCGAGGGAACTTGTCGTCACGGCTTCATCCGGCAAGTCGTAGCTCAAAGCGTTGACGAAAACATTCTGGTAGCGCATCGATTACCATATGAAGGTTGTGAAATCCGCGTGGGTCTTGCCCGAACCTGGATATGAGAAGCTCGCGGAATGTTAGCAAGCGGGCTTAGATGCTGCTAGCTAAAAAAGGACAGTCCGTTTAAGCTCGGCTCTGCGCCGTCTGGCTTAGTCGTTTCATGACGCTGCGTATATCGGACAGATGGCGAGTGTAAAGGTTGAGTAAGAGGGCCGAGATATGTGTCGCGCTCCTTCGATTTTTTTCATAAAAATGTTACTTAATTTTTTGGAACTTAGCGGCGGTTGATCGATCAAGTTACATTTCTGTAACTTAAGTATGGAGTAATCATGAGCGTGCCCGAGGCGGAGAGTGTGTTGTCGCTCCATCGCGAACTCGATTATCACACCATCGAGGGGAAGCGAATCTTTGCGCCATCCATATCCCTGGCGCAGTGGGGCGATCGTAGTTTCGCCGATGCTCATGGCCTCAAGTTTTCCTACATGGCTGGGTCCATGGCCCATGGCATATCAAGCGTTGCTCTAGTGAAAGCCATGGCGAAAGAAGGGATGTTAGGCTCCTTCGGGGCCGCTGGCCTTTCGCTTCGTGTCGTGGAAACTGCGATTGACGAATTGCAAAGAGATCTAGGCGATAAGACGTTCGCCGTTAATTTTATTCATACGCCGGGCGAACCTCGCATTGAGGACGGCCTGTGCGATTTGCTTTTGCGAAAAGGCGTGAGGCTCGTTGAAGCTTCGGCGTTCATGCGTTTATCTAAGCCTTTGGTCCGCTATCGTGTGAAAGGCCTTCATCGCGATAGTCTGGGTCATATAGTGAGTCCGCAAAGGATAATCGCAAAGGTTTCTCGTTTGGAACTGGCTCGATTGTTTTGGGCTCCGGCGCCGCTTGCGATTTTGAATGAGCTTTTGAACGAAGGTGCTATTACTTCACTCGAGCATGAACTCGCGCAACAGATTCCCATGGCTCATGATTTGACGGTTGAAGCCGATTCGGGTGGGCATACCGATAACCGGCCACTCGTGACTTTGCTCCCGCAAATGATTTTGCTTAAAGATGAGCTGAATCGCTTCGCTGAACCTCTTCGCGTTGGGGCTGCCGGTGGAATTTCCACGCCGCATGCGGCTTATGCAGCTTTTGCAATGGGTGCATCTTACCTCGTCACAGGTACGGTAAATCAAGCGTGTGTTGAAGCTGGGACGAGTGTTGACGTTCGCAAAATGTTGTCGGAGGCGACCCAGGCTGATCTTACGATGGCGCCAGCCGCGGATATGTTTGAAATGGGTGTCAAACTTCAGGTTTTGAAGCGCGGTACGATGTTTCCCATGCGTGCTCAAAAGCTTTATGAACTGTATCGACTGTATTCTGATCTTGAGAGTATTCCTGAGAAAGAGCGGGCTATGCTCGAAGGCACGTATTTTCGCTGCAGCCTTGAGAAGGCTTGGGCCGATACACGGGCTTTTTTTATGGAAAGAGATCCGACTCAGATTGCAATTGCGGACAAAAATCCAAAACATAAGATGTCCTTGGTCTTTCGCTCGTATTTAGGACAATCTTCGCACTGGGCCAACCGCGGGGTTGCGGATCGTAAGATCGATTATCAAATCTGGTGCGGCCCGGCGATGGCGGCGTTTAATGATTGGGTGCGCGGATCGGCAATCGATGCGCTGGATCAAAGGCGTGCGGGTGTCGTGGGCCTCAATCTTTTGTTTGGTTCGGCTGTTTTGCATCGTGTTCGTTCGTTGGAGCTTCAGGGGCAAAAGCACCCGGGTTGGGCAGCGCTCGTGAAGCCGCTCGCGGAAGCGGATCTTAGGTCACATGTTGAGCTTTGGAGTCAGGGATGAAGACGTCTTCGCCTATCGCCGTAATCGGTGTTTCCGCGATGTTTCCGGATGCTGCGAATCTGCAGGAATACTGGAAGAATATAGTTCAGGGTCACGATGCAATTAGACCGATTCCAGTGACTCACTGGAAGCCGGAGGATTTGTATGATGCTGATCCTAAGCGTCCGGATTTTACTTACGCGAAGACGGGTGGATTTCTCAAACCTTATGACTTTGATCCATTGAAATTTGGTATTGCTCCGCATGCTTTGGAGGCGACCGACACGACCCAGCTTTTGGGGATGGTTTGCGCTCATGAAGCTTTGATTGATGCGGGCTATGGGCCGGGTAAGGATTTTAATAAAGAGCGGACCTCTTGCATTATTGGTGTGACGGGGACTCTTGAGCTTGTGATTCCACTGGGGGCTCGCCTTTCGCATCCGGCCTGGCGTAAGGCTCTCAAGAATGCTGGTGTCGCCGATGAGGTGGCTGCAGAGGTTATGGAAGCGATTTCCGAATCGTTTGTTCCTTGGCAGGAGAATTCATTTCCCGGTTTGCTTGGGAATGTCGTCGCGGGACGGATTGCGAGCCGGTTTGATTTGGGCGGTAGCAATGCGGTCGTGGATGCGGCCTGTGCGAGTTCGCTCGCCGCTTTGAGCATGGCTGTGATGGAGCTGGAATCGGGTCGCGCGGATATGGTTATCAGCGGCGGCATGGATACGTTCAACGATATCTTTATGTATATGTGTTTTAGCAAGACACCGGCTTTGTCGCCGACGGGACATTCTCGGCCATTTGATGCGGATGGGGATGGTACCGCGATTGGTGAGGGCTTGGGGGCTTTGATTTTGAAGCGGCTCGAAGATGCGGAGCGTGATGGCGACCGGATTTATGCTGTGCTTAAAGGTGTTGGAAGCGGCAGTGATGGCAAGGGCCAGGCGATTTATGCGCCGGCTGCTAAGGGGCAGATCAAGGCTTTGACGCGGGCTTATGAGCTTGCGGATGTTCGCCCTGAGACTATTGAATTGCTTGAGGCTCACGGTACGGGAACGCGTGTGGGTGATGGAGTTGAGATTTCTGCTTTGGCTGAAGTTTATCCGGCTTCGGATGTTAAGCACTGTGTGATTGGGTCGGTGAAATCGCAGATCGGTCATACGAAGGCTGCGGCTGGTGCGGCAGGGTTAATAAAGGCTGTGATGGCTTTGCATCATAAGATTCAGCCGCCGACTTTGAAGGTTAGGGCGCTCCATGCGGGGCTTTCTAAGACTCCGTTTCAGGTTTTAGATCAGGCGCGACCTTGGATTACTCGTGGGGATTATCCTCGACGGGCTGCGATCTCGGCTTTTGGTTTTGGTGGATCGAATTTTCATTGTGTGGCTGAGGAATACTTGGGAACGGCTAAGCCGGTGGCTTGGGATGATTCGCTTTATTTCTTTGCATTTTCGGGGGCGGATCGTCAGGATCTTTTGCGGAAATTGTCGGGGCTTGATGGGATTTCAGAGTTGAATGCTCAGGTTTTAGCTCGGCAGAGTCGCCGTGTCTTTGATCGATTGGATTCGTGTCGATTAAGTTTTTGGGCGCGAAGTCTTGGGGAAGTTACGGAACGAGTTTCGGCGAGTCGGGATTATTTATCAGGCGTTCGAGATGAGTTGAGTGATGTGGCCTATTTTGAAGGTTCGGCTCAGACGGATTTGAGTTTGATTTTTTCTGGCCAGGGATCGCAGGCTGTTGGAATGCTTCGGGAGTTGGTTTTGGCTTTTCCCGAGGCTCTTGAGCCTTTGGAAATCGGGTCTCGCATTTTGCGGGAAGAAGAGACCGGGCTTTCGCTCGTTGATTATATTTATCCTTCGCAGGCTTTCGGTGACGATAAGAAAGTTCAGCAGAAGGCCTTGACCGCTACTCGGATTGCTCAATTGGCTTTGGGTAGCGTCGGGGCGGCTTTAATTTTGGTTTTGCAGCGTTTTGGGGTGAAGGCCACGCAGTTTGCTGGGCATTCTTATGGTGAATTGCTGGCGCTTTATGCTTCGGGGGCATTGAAACTTGAGGATATGCTTCGGGCTTCTTATCGCCGTGGATTGCTTATGGAGAAGGCCGGGGCTTTGAAGCCTGGGGCTGGAATGCTTGCGGTTATGGCTTCGGCCTCGGTGGTTGAAGAGTTGTTGGTTGGACGTGATATTCGGATCGCTAACTTTAATTCGGCTGAACAGGTCGTAGTGGGTGGAGCGCTTTCTGAGCTTGAGAGTTTGAAGGCGGTTTTGAAGGGGCGTGGGATTAGCTCTAAGGCTCTTGAAGTCAGTACTGCGTTTCATACGGAGTTTGTGAGTGACGCGGCTGCTGAGTTTGATCAGTGGTTGGGTGAGAATGTTCGGTTTTCTGAGCCTTCGGTTTTAGTGTTTGGGAATCGACGGGCTGCGGCTTATCGGTTGGAGGATATGCGTGGGGATTTGAGCGGGCAGCTTGGATCGCCGGTTCGCTTTGCGGATATGTTGAATTCGATGGCGGCGCAGAATGGGACTTTGGTGGAAGTGGGTCCGGGGCGTAAGTTGCTTGGGCTTTTGCGTGCGGTGAATCCGCAGGCTTTGTCGCTTGATAGTGAGCCTCGTGATAGTGTTTTGGGGCTGGTTGGTTTGCTTTCGCAGCTTGCGGTTCGTGGGTTTGAAGTGGATTTGACGGCTTGGTATCCGGGGAGTGAGAGCTTGCCGGTGGATGTTAAGAAGAGTTTTACGGTTAGTTTGACCGGAGCGAATTATCGCTCGCCGGCTCGCGCTGTTGTTAAGAAGCCGATCGCGGCGGCTTCGCCTCGCGATATTGCTGGGGCTGAGGCTCTTGCGGCTTCGC
>JAZKGL010000111.1:0-1529 GCA_040385935.1 Bdellovibrionota bacterium | reverse complement strand
TCGTCGGCGTCGCCTTTCAATCACAAACGCAGGCCGAGAACACCGGCTACATCATTCCCACTCCCGTCGTAAAAAGATTTTTGCTCGATATTAAGGATGGTCACTACGATGGTCATCCGATGCAAGGTTTTTGGTTTATGGATGGCGCTCTGGAGAATGCAGCTACGCGCGATTATCACAAACTCAAAAAAGGTGATGGGGGCGTGAAGATCAGCCAGGTCGCCGATTATTCGCCGGCGAAAGGCAGTTTGTTTCCAGGCGATATCCTGCTTTCCATCGAAGGTCAGCCGATCGGTGTCGATGGCAAAATCGTTCTTCATAACGAGCGGATCAATCTTCGGGCTCTTTGGGACTTGAAGCAGCGCGGGGATAAAGTCAAAGCTGAGATTTTGCGAAATGGGAAAAGACAAACCATACAGTTTGTTCTGACACCTAAGGGCGATACTTACGATTCGGGTTTGAAGTACTGGCTAAGGCCACGATTCTCCATAGTCGGTGGGCTCGTGTTTAGTGCGATGTCGCGCAACTATTTGCAAGAATGGGGCAAGGGCTGGTACTACGATGCCCCGCTCATGCTGCGTTATGCTCAAACATTTGCAGTCGATATCCCTGCGTTACAAGGCAAGAAAGATATAGTGATTCTTAGCGAACGTCTTGCTCACCCCGTAAATACTTACGCAGGGCCGTTCATGAAAGAAATTTTGATGCGTGTCAACGGCAAGGAAGTCAATTCTGTTGAAGATATTTCGAAGATCATCGCCGCCGAACAAAGTGAATTCCTAATCTTTGAATTTTTGGATCAAAAAACGCCTTTGGTCTTGGAACGCAAAGCTGTGGTCGAGGCCGATGCCTCTATTATGCAGCAGTATCAGGTGCCGACCGCGTCGTGGTTTGGAAGTGAGAATGACGATGGGGCGACGGCGAACTGGGAAGGGGAGGGCGGCTGATGCGTAAATTATTTTTAGCGCTTATGGGCTTGGCACTTACGGCTGCGGGAACGCTGTCGGCTGCGCCTAAGCTCGATGATTCGCTCCTTCGTATTTACTCCTATGTGCAAAAGCCGGATTTTGATTCGCCATGGACGACGCGCCAAAGCGAAAGAATTGCTCACATGGGACTCGTCGTAGCGGGCGATAAGATCTTGGTCTCGGCCTATGCTGTGCGATCGGCTAAGCATTTTGAAGCGGAACGCATAGGGGAATCCAAGCGTTACCCGCTCAAACTCAAGATGATGGATCCGGTTGCCAATCTGGGTATTCTGGAATTTACCGAAGACAAACCCGAAGGCCTTGAACCGATTGAATTCGGCGATGATATGGAGATCGGTGCAAACTGCACGATTTATCAGGGAATCGAGGGCGAAACTTTGGTGCCACGGCCGCTGCGGCTGCGCGAAGTTCAGGTGCAAGCCGGTGTTCTTACGAGCTACGGAATTCCTCAGTATGCCCTTGAGATTCGAAAGCCTGGGTATGGCTGGTTTGAACCTTTGATGCGAAACGGCAAACTCGTGGGCGCAGCGATCAGTCAGA
>JAZKGL010000110.1:0-3565 GCA_040385935.1 Bdellovibrionota bacterium | reverse complement strand
AGCGCACGGCTTTCAGCCTCACGCTTAAGCAACAAATCAAAATCAATCGGAGCCACCGGCTCCACCTTCCGACCAGCCCCCGCCGCAGGCGAATAACTCGCACTAAAAGCCGCCGAAGGATTCGGCGAAGCCGAACTCCAAGCCCCCTGCCGCAATCCATCCCGAATAGCCATCGCAACCGCACTGGCAACCTCAGACCCATACTGAAACCGCAGCTCAGTCTTAGCTGGATGCACATTCACATCAAGCAGCGAAGCCTCAACATCCAAATACATCAAAGCAACTGGAAACTTCCCACGAAGTATATGCGAGTGGTACCCACGCAGAACCCCGTTCCGCAAAACCTTATCTTTAACCCATCGATGATTCACAAAAGTAAAAATATGCTTTGCACTAGCCTTATCCACCCCCGGAGGCGAAATCAAACCTTCTACCTTCGCATGCCGATCCACATGCTGAACATAAACAAGCTTCCCGGTAATCTCCTCGCCCAAAATCGCCTGAGCCCTCAAACGCAAAGCCTGCTCACCCCGCGCCCAACCCTCAGCGACCGGCAAAGGCCCGACCGAAAACATCTCTTTATCATTATGCAAAAGTCGAAAACCACGCTCCGGCATCGCCAAAGCCAAGGCCTGAATATACTCATGACAAACAGCAAACTCAGCCGCCGAAGTCTTCATAAAAGTCTTACGCGCCGGAACATTATAAAATAAATCTTTAACCGTAACCGAAGTCCCAAAGGTCCCTTGCCAAGGCGTATTTGTCGTGCGGCCATCCTCATGATGAACACGTATCCCCTCAGCCAAATCGCGACTCATCGATTGCAAAGTAAAGCGACTCACCGAACTGATCGATGCCAAAGCCTCGCCCCGAAAACCCATGGTCGATACCGCAAACAGATCATCCGCAGTTCGCAATTTCGAAGTGGTATGCCTTTTCAGAGCAAGCACTGCATCCTCAGGACTCAGTCCGCCTCCATCATCGGAAACTTCGATAAGCTGACGCCCACCGTCTTTTAGACTCACACGTATGTGCTGGGCCCCTGCGTCAATGGCGTTTTCTACAAGCTCTTTGACTACGCTGGCGGGTCTTTCGACAACTTCGCCCGCTGCGATCTTGTTTATAAGCTCGTCATCGAGTAAATGTACCCTCGCCATTGCTTTTCCTTTTTGACTTTGAAAGCTTCCCCGCCATGGAAACGAGATATATCACCAGCGCTCTTAAACCGGAACAACTACCTGTTTACCAAGTTCCCGAGGTCGCGTTCATCGGCCGCTCCAACTCAGGAAAGTCGACTCTGCTCAATCAGATCCTCGGCCGCAAGAGCTTGGCACGCAAGGGTTCTACGCCAGGACAAACACAGATGGTGAACTTCTTCGGACTCGCCGAAAAGCTCATCTTCGCCGACTTACCAGGCTACGGATTCAGCGCGATAAATAAGAACGTCGCCGCCGAGTGGCAACCGCTCGTCGACGCCTATCTTCAGCGCCAGAACATCTGCGAATTTCTATTCCTGATCGACATTCGCCGCGATTTTAACGAACAAGATTGGTTTATAATCGATCTGCTCTCACGCAACCTCTCGGTTTACGTTGTCCTGACAAAAAGCGACAAGCTATCCCGCCAAGAGCAGGTTAAGCGCGTGAAATTTCTGAAAGATGAAATGGATAAGAAGGGTATCGATGTGAAGAAACTCTTGCCCGTATCGAGCCTAAAATCGGATGGGATCAAAGAACTGCGCGAAGATATCTTCGCGCATATTCCAGTCGTTGAAGAATGATCTTTAAAAGACGTCAGTCGACGATTTTCGCCTGACGTTTCATTACCACCTGACACACGTGCCAGAGTTCATCTTTTTCTTCGAGATGGCTCATGAGCGCACCGAGTCGGTGAGCAAGCACACCAACGAGTTCGCGTGGATCGACAGCTGGATCTGTCAAATAGTTCATCATCACCGCATCGACTTCATCCGCCATCTGCACAAGCTTATTGACGACGATCTCTTCGCGGACGACTTCCTTCGTTTTGAACTCGAGAATTTTTCCCATTTTCCTACTCTCTTTCTCAAAAAGAGTTTAACTCCTGGCTTCCTAATAATACCCGAGCCGGGAGTCTTTGTAATGACTTATCGGTAGATACGCCCCCCGAGCATTAGCCGAGCAAACTATTTGCTTTAAGCTCACTGGGGAATTGGTGTAAGTTTTCTGTTCATTTTAGGCTAAAGCCTAGTCATATTCGTTCTTTGGAGTGCACCCATGTCAACATCCTCCTTCGATCTGGTCGTAATCGGTTCGGGCCCTGGCGGCGAAGTAGGCGCGATAAAAGCAGCCCAGATGGGACTCAAAGTCGCCCTCATCGAAAAAGCCGAGCACCTCGGAGGAACCTGTTTAAACTGGGGCTGTATTCCAACCAAAGCACTTCTGCATTCCGCTAAGCTCTGGGACAAGCTGAAGACGATGGAAGAGCACGGTTTCGAAATCGGAACACCGAAATTTCATTGGAACAAGATCCTCGAACGCAAAGATAAGATCGTCGATCAGCAGCGCAAGGGCCTTCGCTTCCTGATGAAAAAAAATAAAATCGAAGTCTTCGAAGGCCACGGTCGTCTCACTTCCAAAACGGGCGTGAGCATCACGGCTAAAGACGGCAAGGTCACAAATATTACGACCAAAAGCGTTTTGCTCGCGACAGGCTCACGTGTGAAAGAATTGCCGTTTGCCAAATCCAACGGCAAAAACATTCTCAACTCCGATCACATCCTCTTCATCGACCACGTTCCCAAATCTCTGGCCGTCATCGGCGGCGGAGTCGTGGGCACCGAGTTTGCCTCACTCTTCGCCCGCATGGGAACCGAAGTCACGATCATCGAACTTTTGCCCCAGATCTTGCCGACCGAAGACGGTGAATGTGTGAAAGAGATGGAACGAAACCTCAAAAAACAAGGCATCACGCTCGATACAGGCACCAAGCTCAAGGGCGTTGCCGACGACGGGAAAATGGTCACGGTCAGCTGCGAAGGCAAAGAGGATCGCACCTTTGAAAAGGTTCTCCTCTCGATCGGTCGCGAACCAGTGACCCATGATGTAGGCCTGGATAAAGTCGGCATCACCGCCGAAAAAGGCGGCTTCATCAAAGTCGATGAGCACTACAAAACTTCGATCGACGGCATCTACGCTATCGGCGATATTATAGCCACACCCGCGCTCGCTCACACGGCCTCGGCTGAAGCTTATCACGCGGTCGAAGTCATCGCAGGCCATCATCCGCAGCTGATCAACTACTCAGCGAACCCCAATGCCATCTACACCTATCCTGAGATCGCCAGCATCGGCCTCACAGAAGAGAAGGTGAAAGAGCAAAAGCTTGAGTATCTGGTCGCGAAGTTTCCCTTCGCACCGATGCCCAAAGCCAAGATCGAAGACGCGACGGTTGGCTTCGTGAAGATTATCTACGAGCCAAAATACCGAGAAATTCTTGGTGTTCACATCGTCGGTGCGAGCGCGACGGAAATGATTTCAGAATTTGCCTTAGGCAAAGTGCTCGAAACAACAGTCGATGAGATCGG
>JAZKGL010000109.1:0-1925 GCA_040385935.1 Bdellovibrionota bacterium | reverse complement strand
ATCAGGGCTTTTTTATGGCTCTTTAGAAAAGGCCAAAGGCGCTTCAAACCTTTCAGATCATCATACAGTCTCTGCGGGCGAAGCTTGCTCATGGATTTCCTCTTGGAGTTCTGGATGACGTAGAATGAGTTCGCTGAATCGACCTTGATCGAAGACTCGGCCTTCTTTCAGAAAGATCACCCGATCACAGAGTTCGAGCACTGAGCCGCGATGGGAATTAATGATCATCGTGCAGCCGATACCCCGGAACTCTTGAATGAGGCGCGCCTCGGTGATGTTATCAACTGCCGATAGAACATCATCGAGGAGGAGAATTTTCGGTTTGCGAAGAAAGAGTCGCGCGAGCGCCAGCCTTTGCTTTTGACCGCCCGATAACCTTAGGCCCTTCTCGCCGATCTGGGTGTCCCACTTGTCGGGAAAGCTTTCGATTTCCTTTAAAATTTGCGCAGAACGCGAGGCCCGCGCAAGTTCCTCTTCGCTTGGTCTGTCGATCAGCCCAAAAGAAAGATTGTCTGCGATCGAAGCCGAGAACAAATGCACCTTCTGCAGCGCGTACGCAATTTCCCGCCGGAGTGTTATCGGATCAAGAGTCGTTACATCTTTGCCTTCGAAGTAAGTGGTTCCTACAGGCGGTTCGTAAATACGGGTGAGGATCTGAAAGAGGGTGCTCTTTCCGCTTCCTACCGATCCGCATACGCCAAGCATCTCTCCCTTTCGAATCCGAAGGTTCAAACCCATAAAGACCGGATGAATAGACCCGGGATAAGTGAAGTGAAGGTCTTGAATGTCCACTTCATTCGGATTAGGAAAGGGAAGAATTTTCGCATCGCTGCCCGACTCCGGTGTCTCATTGAAGAAGGGATCGAGACGTTCTAGAGCTGTCTTGGAGCGTTGGTAAACACTGAGAATAATGCCAATCGAGGTCAGTGGAAACGCCAAGTAAGAAAGGTAGATGTTAAAAGCCAGGATGTCGCCCACCGAAATTTTGTTTTGCACGACCAAAGAGCCGCCATAGAAAAGTACGACCAGCTGCGAAAATCCGGTGAGCGCACTCATCAAAGGAAAAAAGAGAGTCCGCAGCATGAGGACCTTCATATCCGTTGCATAAACCTTGTCGTTCTCCTGAGCGATAAGTCTTTGAAAGCTTCGCTCCGAAGCGTTGGTCTGAATCACATGAATATTGGTGAAGGCCTCGGTCACACGATTCGTCAGGAGCCCAACAGCCTCTTGGTTTTGCCGCGTAAAAGCTGCCATGCGAGGCATAATGATCTTGGTTGTGAGCAACATGAAAAAGATCGGTGTTAGCGCCAGGAGTGTGAGGGAAGTATGAACGCTTAACATTTGATAAAGAGTGAAGACCGAAATAAAGATGAGATTGAGGATCTGCAGAACACCGAATGCAAAAAAGATTCGCAGCTGACCTATGTCATTGGAAAAGCGCGAAATGAGATCCCCCATGCCGTGCTTATCAAAGAATCTTTGCGGCAGACGCATCACCCGTTCAAAAAGATAGGATTTCGAACTCGCCTCCAACTTTCGACCAGGCCAGAAAATCAGAATACGCGAGGATGAGCGGATAAAAATTTGCGCGAGTCCAAGACCCATGATCGCAAGTGCGAGCTTCGGCAAAGTGCCGAGATCCTCGGGTTTTAATCCGTCGTGAAGATGGTTCACCAGCTCTTTTGCAAGCTGGGGAATCTCTAGACTAATGATATTGGTCACGGCGAGGCAGAGTGCGCCGCCGAGATACCAAGGCCAAAGTTCGAGGACGAAGAGGCGGGCGAACCGAAGCATAGCTTTCAAGGAGCGCTCCTTTGCGATTGCGGAAAAAACTGATTTTCCATGAGATCGAGCCGCTGCATAAAAGGGGCCGCAGACCATTCGGAAATTTCGTCAAACTTGCCTTCTCGTATAGTCGCGGCTTT
>JAZKGL010000108.1:0-3649 GCA_040385935.1 Bdellovibrionota bacterium | reverse complement strand
CATGAGAGCGTTCTATGGCGATTGCTTGCCTTAGGCTAGATAAACTATAAGCAAGTCCAGGAAAGGACAAGTGAAAATTACCAGATATCCCTGTCTAACATGATTCAATATGCAGTTGAATCATGTCAGACCCTAAAAGCCGAGCGGTAAAGACAGACTTGATCAGTCAAAGTTGCCTCTACCAATCCTTATCCTCAAACCTATTTTCACTGCTATTCCCTAGCGAAAATCCACTAATTTACCAAACTTTTACCACCGATAACTATCTGTAATCTAATGATTTTCCATCCATATCCAAACTCCCATTAAGTCACCCAAATTATCTGCCGATAAACCGGTACAGTAAGGTCTCCTTACCCACAGCCTTCACGTTCAACCGATATGGTGATCCCGTGGTGAAATACGACAGACGAGAACTCTTCAAAACCTTCGGCGCCAGCGCCCTATTCCTCCACCCGATCCTCTCCTCGCGAGAAGGCTGGGCTCAGGAAGCCGACATGAAGCGCCTGCTCGTCTTTCACACATCCAGCGGCGTCATCAACGCCAACTGGTGGCCCAAGGGCACGCCGGCAGCCTATGACCTCATGGGGACCTCTCTGGAGCCGCTCAATCCCTTTAAGTCGGATATCAACATCATCCGTGGACTTACAGGCCACCATAACCAATGGGATGCCCACAGCAGCGGTCTGGTCAATCTCATGACTGGTTTTCCTGTTCTCAACGAAAAATGCGATAACAACACCTGCGACACCATCCAAGAAAACAAGTTTGCTCGTGCCGCGTCCTTCGACCAGATTCTCGCCGAGAAATGGAAAGGCAAGACGGCTGTCCCATCGCTCGTTCTTGGTATCCTGCCGAAACGCGAACGCCCTTCCGCTTATCTTTCTTACGGCGCCGACGGGCGCTACATTCCGCAGGCTCGCGATCCTTATACGGTTTTCAAAACTCTCTTTCGTGATATCTTGAAATGTACGGCTGGCGGCAAAGACGACGATCAAAAACTTGCTCTATTGAAAACACGACGCAAGAGTATCCTCGATGCTATCTCAGGAGACTTGAAGGACGTCGCTCGCATTTCTCAATTATCTGCCCCTGAAGTGGCCAAGTTTAATCTCTACGTCGACAGCGTTCGTCAAATGGAAGCGAACCTCAATAATATGGGTGGCGAAGAAGGGGTTCAGGTCGCTTGTACAACTCTGAAACACTTTCTGAGTGAACCGGCTATTCCTGTCAACGATACCAATTACCCCAAAGTCGCGCGCATGATGATGGACCTCATCGTTGCCGCCTTTCAAATGGATATTACACGAATCGCTACCGTGACTTGGTCAGTCGGCGGCGCCGATGGCGTTCCTTCAAGCTGGGCTAACTTCAATGGTAAGCCGATTCAAGAATCCTACCATGCGCTATCACACGGCATGGTCGATCCCACGAACTGGCGAGAGAAACTCACAATCTTAGATCGTTACCACGCAGGTGAATTTGCCTATATCATCGGCAAATTGAAAGAATCGACAGTCGGAAATTCGAACATCCTCGATAACTCCTTGGCTCTTTGGGCAAGTGAAATTAGCGATGGAAACACCCACTCTAGCTTCAATCTCCCGATCGTACTCGCAGGTAAAGCCGGTGGGGCAATCAAATCAGGAAAATTCATTGAACTTTCCCCCGGCGATGCTCAACCACTTTTCCCTCACCAGAACCTTATGGTCTCAATGATGCAAGCCTTGGGTCAAACAAGTTTTACATCCTGGGGCGATACCAAATTCACTCAGGGCCGCGCAGTCAACACAGGGGTGAAACTCACATGAAAAACCTTCCACCTCGCATGACGAAAATTCTATATCGAACTGTTCTGGCAACTATAGTGCTTGTTGTGACCTCTAACTGTAGCTCGCGTGTGTCCAGGCCGAGCTTTGGATCGAAAGTAAGCGGCGATTCCGGTGCTTGCGGTGCCGATGCGAATACGATTCGATGTGGGAAAACACCGGAGTCGGATAAGCCTATCGATGATATTACAAAAGAATCCGAAAAATTCTTTCCAATCGTAAAAAAAGACGACGAAATTGGTGATGCTCGACTATGGCGCCTCTCGACACTTCAACTTAACAATACTCTGACGGCTCTACTCGGCGTGAAGAAAGACTATACAAAAAGTTTTGATGCCGAGGTTCGCGCGTCTAGCGGATTTGGAACAGACTCCGAAGTCTTAAAGCTTGACTCGTCTTTTGCCAGTAACCTTGAAACTGTTATCAGCGAAGCCGTAAAGGATGGAGCTGCCGGTTTACTCAACTATCTACCTTGCAAAACCATAGCTGCTATCGATGCAAAGTGTGTCAGCGGATTTATCGATGAGTTCGGGAAACGCGCTTTTCGTAGACCCGTGACAGCTAGTGAAAATACTCGCTACTCAGCCGTCTACAAAGCCGTTTCAGCTGCTTCTGAAAAACAAGATGCCCTTGCTGCCGTCGCGGAGGCTATGCTTAGATCTCCCAACACAATGTATCGGTTTGAAATCGGAGGAGGTTCCGAGTCGGGCACTGGCGGTCAACGCCCTTTGACTGGACCTGAGCTTGCCACAGCGCTTTCGTTCTCGACAACTAATATGCCGCCCGATGCCGAACTAACAGAACTCGGTGCGAGTGGTGAACTTTTAAAGAATTCGGTGTATCTGGCTCAAGTCAATCGATTGATAGAATCCGAAGCTTTTAGCGAAAACTTTGCAGAATTTATTTTCCGTCTCTCCGGAATTACCTGGATGGATTCCGTGAAAAAGGATGCAACTTTTCCCGAATATAAAGATGACGTTCAAACCGCGATGAGAGAGGAGGCTAAAGCTTATTTGAAGAAGGCTTTAGCGAGTAAAAAGGGCAGCTTTAAAGAATTGATGACGCAAAAGTCCACGACGATCACGGCCCCTCTTGCACCGATCTATAACGTGCCGGCTTTCACAGATAAGAAGACTATAGACTGGCCTGCGACTCGCGCGGGATTTATTAATCTTCCTGCCGTGATCACCGCGAACTCACCTTCAAATCACTCCGGACCGGTTCAGCGCGGACTGTTTGTTTTGAGTAAGCTGACTTGTTTTGAAACTCCCGCGCCACCTCCCGAAGCAGCGGTAACTCTGCCTGAGGTTGACCCAAGCAAATCTTTAAAAGAAAGGTTCGCGATTCACGAGTCGAATAAGACCTGTGCGGCTTGTCATTCACTGATCGATCCTGCGGGTTTTGCTTTCGAAGGGTTCGATGCCATCGGCCGATCACGAGTGAAAGACGACTACGGCGCGGCAATCTCGACGAATGGAACGCTTGCTGTAGGATCAGCTGAAGTGACCTTTGCTGACAGCGCGGAACTTGCTGAGCAGCTCACTAGTCAACCTAACGTTCATGCATGTTTTGTTCGCCAGGCTTTCCATTACACGATGGGACGGTCTAAACAAGACTTCGATAACGACACTTTGCGTGATGCCTACGTGGAATTCGTTGGATCGAATCTGGATATCAAATCGCTGTTTTTAAGCTATTATCTCTCGGATACCTTTCGTTATCGCCAGTAAGATTTCTCTTAGGTTTGGCAGCTATGTGGTTTGAATAGAAAGAAGGCTCATTCGGTCAGTGTCACTTGGTTTAAGACTGGGGGGCTTTAT
>JAZKGL010000107.1:0-6775 GCA_040385935.1 Bdellovibrionota bacterium | reverse complement strand
TATTCGGGCCGCTGCAGCGTTCGACATAACCAATCCTTTTTAACTGCTTTTGAGCAGGACTTTCGGCGTCTGAGGTATTTCTTCCAGCGCATCAGAGATCACAAACATCCCTTCGAATATCGCTGCTGTGCTGTTCCATATGCTGTCGAGGTTCATGCTGGCGTCCGGATGAAAGCCTTCGTGAGCCGCACGGTTACGGAAATCTTGAAAAATATGAAGCTCCTTGCAGTAATTCATCAACTGCTCGGTCGTCATACTGGTCACAGGGAATATCTGGGCAAGTCCAAATTTACAGTCTTTACGTGAAAAACAAATGAAAAAGAGAGCAAAAGCTTTGAGACCGTCCAATGTAAAGCGTTTGCCGGGGCGGTACTGACAAATCGCGCGGAGCATTTTCCTCAGTTTGAACCGGCTAAAGAACGGGATGGTGTTCACGATGGGAAGATTTTCAATATAGAGTTCGTAGTCGTCCATAGCCTGCGGGATAGGCCGCGCATAACCGATGATATCGAGCTTTCTTTGCAGCAGACCTTTGCGAATCAACTCGCTTGCCGCATCCTCGAACTTCTCACGAAAGCAGATTTCCAGAGCTTTGTACTGCATATCGATCGAGGGGGAAAGATCGATCGTTCCAAGTTTGTCGCCAACCTTTTCCACCTGCATGTGGAAAAATTGAGCTGTGCGCAGGGCTCGTTTGACTTCGCTTGAGAGTTCCTGATAACGCGCAATCTTCTTTTCCAGCAAGGTATCGAGATCGGAGGTCGTCGGCGCGCCGCTTGCCTGCATCTCTGGTGCGCCCCCACTGACTTCTGTCGTCACAAGCAGACTGGTGATGGCATCGTGGAGTCCGATGTGTAGACTGTCGGTCATCGAGCGATGCTGCAGATCGTTCAGCGCGGAACGGAGTTCGCGCTGCAGCGCGCTGACATCTCGCTCTTTGAGCAGCTGGGCTATTTCGAGCTGAAGCATTGCGTTGATGTTAGGTCGTGTAAGAAACGCAACCATTTCTTGCGAGGCTCGAACGGTTCCTATGCCCTGCAAGGCATAGACGATACTTCGCACGACTGATTCCTCTTTGCTGCGAATATAGTCGAGCAGCTTTAGAGCGGCATTGTCTGCGCCCTTGAATCGACCTAAAGTATCGATGAAACAAAGATGAAAGATTTGCGGTTCCTGCCTTGCGAGCTGAGCCAGATGATCGATTTTATCGGCGGTTGGATGATTCCAGCTTTGAATGAGCGAAGCCCAAAAGTCCTGACCTTTGACATCATCGATCTTCTTGCCACTGTAGGCCATGTTGAAGAATGCCTGACGGTTTGCCTCTTCCGGGGCGAATTCCTTTTCCCAGATCCCAAGACTCTGAATCTCTTTGGTTTCGCCAGAGCGAAACGCTTGGATCATCTCCTGGCGTTCGGCGTAAATCTTGGCGAACAGACTGGTCGAGCCACTCGTATTGAGTAGAGCTGAGTAGCGAGGCAGTATCGTTGGCAGTAGCGCTGTCGGGTCATCTGAGCTTTGGAGTATGCCTCTGAGCTTATCGACATAAGTCGTCTGTTTTTCAATATCAAGGAAGCTTCCCGCCAGGTTTAAAGCGCGAATATATGTTTTGGCATCGGTTATGGCATCCAAAGTTTCCATCATCGTTGCCTGAGGTATGCCCGCTATGAATTCCCAGGATTGAATCTCTGGCCAAGCCTGCTCACTCATAACCTTAAAGACAAAACCCAGATGCTCGGATGAAACCAGATGGCGATCCCACAGCGCGGGCCAGAGCTTCATAAAAGATTGCTGGTCATTTCGTTTGAATTCTTTACCCTGATACCCCATCAAGCTCTTAAGGTCGGCTTTCACCGATTTGCTATCGACAAGGCTTCTCGTAAAGTGTGACCAAATCGAACTGAGACCATGACCTACCGATTGATCTTTAAGCCAAGCGCTCTCAAAACGATAGAGATACGCGAGATAGTAGGGCATCGTCTTTTCCGGAGCTATTCCCGGATGCGCAGCATCATTGAGGAAGGCTTCCTTAGCGAGTTTGATCAAGCGCTCTGATCGGATATCAAACTGCAGAGCCCGAAACGCGATGAGCGCGTGATAAGCGACAGACATTTCTTCCATGCCTTCGATATCGACTAGCCTGTTCAGCAGCGAATACCCGCCGCCATACCAAGCGAGGTCGGCTAAAGTATAGCGTATCCTTTGAGTAGTTAAAGGCGAGGTGCACAAGGGAAGCGTTCGATGCCAGAGGATGCAGTCGCTGCGCAAAGCCCATTCCCAAAGTGCGGCTGCCGCCACGTTTTGATCCCAGCCTCCGACTTGACTGGTGATATAATCTTCAAAGACCAGACGCTGTTTGCTTTGCGTCGCCGTGAGAATAGCGATGTGCTCTTCGTGCGGAAGCTTCAGTCGCAAAAGATCGGAACACAGTGCGATGGATAGCCACTCTTCCTTCTCGCGCATTTGACGAAGGAGTCGAAGTCGTTCGGAAGAAGCCTGGGTGTTGAGATATTCGAGAGTGCTTTGTGATTCTGGCATAACGAATCTATGCTCCTGACAGCTTCGCACGATAGAAAGATGATGCAATCTCAAACAGTTTACCATGAAACGGGTCAAGCTTTTGGCCCAATATCCGCAAAGGCGCATCATGAAACTCTGGATGTTTGGCCTCGCTCTCACGACTCTTGGGGCTTCTCTTAAAGCGGCTGAAAAAACTTTGGATATCAAGGACGTGCTGCACTATCAAATCACGCTTGAGCCAGGAATTTTCGGAATTTTTCGTGACGGCAATACTTTATTTACCTTTCCCGGCGAAAAACCATTCTATTTAAAATCGACTTATAAACCCGATGCTAAAGAAAAGGATCTTGGGTTTGGAACGCTGCATAATCCCTATGATGAAAGCGATCGCGTGAACTTTGAACCACAGGATAGAGGGAGGCGGATTCGGGGCGCCGTGCGTATGGGGGATCGCCTCGCCTTTCTCGATTCGGTGACTCGGCAGTTCTTGGTTTATAACGAAACGCGCAAGGTGTGGCAGCTGCCAGCAGACATTATTCTCGATAAAGCAAGGCCGCCGCGTGATGCGGGTGGCGAAGGCACGCGTGCGGAAGTCGCTGCGCTTCAGGCCAAGCTGACGAAAGAACTAAGCCGGGAACTCTCTAACCCCGATCTCATTGCGGGGGTCAGTGACATTCCGAAATCATGGAAAGATAAAGATGGAAGTCAGTATGTGATTTGGCTTCGTGGAACGAGTTCACCGCTTTTGACCATGAAGTGCGAAGCGAGTGAATTCAAAAACTGCGTCTTGCAACGCGCCTGCTTTGTAAAGGGTTTGCCCATCAAGGAATTCCCCGAGATTTCCGGCATCACCCGTGATCTAAAAAGCGACACTCTGAGGCTTTTGCACAAAGGGCGAAACCAGATTTTGAAAGTGTCAGGTAAGAGCTGCAACAGTTTGGAAATAAAACCTCATTTTTATCTGCCAAAATCTTTGATGAATGCTCAAACAATCTTTATCGATGTAAAAAATAATTTTTGGTTAGGTGTCCGTGATCCCGAAGGTTCGAGTAGCGCCTCCTTGTTTATTTGGGAAGCAAAAGACCTTTGATGTGATCAGTATGAGCAACCTGAGGAATCAATCAGAACATAAATGTCAAAGAAACTTTCTTTACATTTCTATTCTGACTTGCGCGTAAGAATGCAGTTGCACTACTGTCTGTAATTATAAACAACAAAGAATATGCGGATGAGGACTGGGGCGGCTGCCCTCCTTAGGGAGGCAGCTGGGGGCTGGCCGGATCACACGAGTGCGCTCAATTAAGATGATCTTTGCTGAGATTTTCTTTTTAAAAGTTCGCACCGATGTTGAGACTGACAACCGCGCCTAGGAGATTTCTGTAATTGCTGTTCCCGCGTGGATAATCGCAGCTCGTGCGGTTGTTGAGGCAACGCCTCCACGGCCAACCAAACGAGAGGTTCACCGATCCAAGCGGAGTCAGATAGTTGCCGGCCACTCCATAGGACACATAGTTCTTCGTCCACATGTAAGACGGCTTCGTGAATATTTTCTCGAAAGCGTAGGGTTCGTTGTCGGCAAAAAGGGCGGCTTGTCCTTCGGAGGCAAGGATCGCATGCTCCTCGCGTATTTTTTTCTCTTCGGAGTCGGAGAAGGCGCTGTTGCTGGAATCCAGGAATGTGGTGAGAGCTAAGGTTTCGTTGATGATCTGATATCGAAGCTCCACGCGTTCGGAGCTGCGCTGCGAGCCTCCATCGTAGATTTGTTCGCCAGCCGCGTTCACAAACACAGGACCTAGCGTGTTGTCGCGAAACCCGCGGTTGGTCTCCGCGCCACCGGCCGTAAGTCGTTCACTGGGTGGTAGAACATCCGAGCCATCGCGTCTTTTTACATTTACATACTTCGTGTAGTTCACGCCCGCAGCGAATACAAAGTCGGTGAAAATCTCGCGATAGATGTTATAGCCGAGACTCCACTTCACGTACTTCAAACCACCACCAAAGACAAAGCCGGCCGTACTCAGATCCGTCGTGAGGCGATAGCCGCGCGTTGGCCAGGCAAGATTGTTTCGGCCGTCGGTGATGTGTCTTAGACCCACTTCGCGAATCTGTAGTTTACCCGAATCGATTAATGCCGCATCTTTCACCGACTCTTCGGCTTCCTCACGCGATTCCTTATAAAGGGTAAAGGCTTCGATAAAAGTCTTTGGTTTGAGACGTCTTACGCGGTGACTGATAATCGCTTCGGCTGACCGACTGATTTCCCACAAGGTATCGCGAGCTTCGGCACGATAGTTGAAAGCCAGGGTTCCATCGATCGGCAGATCAAAGAGCCAAGGTTCGAGATAACCGACACCTGCATACCGTCCGAGCAGCGACTTACCGCCGAGTGGCGTCTGATCGCGCTCCTCGTTCAACGTGCCTTTGGAAAAAACCTTTCGCCCGGTTCCACCGATGTTGTTGTAGGAACTCTCCACCGAAAAACGCAGACCTTCTTCGCGACTCCAGCCCGGGCCAAAGCTAATTGTTCCTGAGCGGGATTCTCTCACCAGTATGGAGTAGCTAATCACCGATTCTTGTCCGACCGTTTCGCTTGGCACCATACTGATCGAACTAAAAAGGCCAAGGTCGGCCAGTGCCTGGCGACTTTCTTCGACGAGATCGGGGTTATAGTCATCGCCTGTTTTAAAACGCATCTCTCTTTGAATAACAACCGGATCGGTCTTAATCAGTCCCTTTATGAAGACTTCGCCAAACCGACTTTTTTGATTCTCGTTGATTTGCAGAACGACCTTCGTCTCGATATCACGAAGAGCGAGGTTCTGCTGAAGCTCAACGCCGACATCCACATGCAGATATCCACGTTGGCGATAGACGGCTTTCACCTGCTTATCAAAATCGAGTAGCACCTGGCGGTTGAAGTCATCGCCCGTATCGAGGGGGAACGTGTCTTCGATTTTCTCGCTTGAGACAGCGCGGTTGCCTTGTATGACGATCTCTTGGAAAACTCGCTTTTTGCCCTCGCGCACGACAAAGACGAGTTTCACTTCGCCGGTCGCCGGGTTTTTGGTGATGCGTGGTTCAAAGACCTGCGCGTCCCAAAAGCCCATGCTGAGAAAAAGGTTCTTCAGCCGATCGCGTGAGCTGACGACGATATCTTGAGAAAAGAGCGGCGCGTTGCCGATCGTCGTTTTCAAATCGATCGCTTCGCTCGCCTCATCGGGAGTCATCGATATCAGACCTTCAAACTGCACATCGACGATGTGATACTCGGGGCCCGGATCGACTGTGAATTGATACTCGATCGTTTCTTCATCGAGGTTGACCGCCTTGGGCCGAGAGACCTCAACATCATCAAAACCCTGCGATTGATATTTACGTGCGAGTTCGGACCCCATGGCATCCGGATCAGTGATACTCGCATCGATTTTATTGAGGCTGTCGCCAAAGACTATAGATAGGACGCCGGGTGTTTTGCTGGGCGATAGGACTTTGTAGCGGATTTTTTTCCCAAGGCTACCCTCGACTTTTAAGGTCGCTGTATTGGTCTTGTCATCGAAGATAAGTTCGGGGGTTTGAATTCTTTGAAGGTTATATCCGGCGCTAACAAGTTCGGTTTCGAGTTCAGAGAGTAGGGTGCGGATCTCACTGATGTTGCAGGCCATGCCGACTTTAAATGGAGTATCGACGCGGCTAGGCAGCCTAAAGTTTGTTTCCACACGAGCGACAAGGCAAGGCAGGCCTTCATCCACGTAGAGACTATAGGCCAAGCCGGCGCCATCAGAAACGGGTTCGAATTTGAGCCGGCTTTGATAAAAACCCTTGTTTTTGAGATCCAAAAGTATCTCATCTTGGATCTGCTTTCGCAGTTCTGCCGAATCGGTCTGGCCAATATATTTGCCGACTTTCAGTTCAACATCATAGCGAACCGCGCGCGTGAGTGTCTTTACCGCGATGCCGCGAATCACGGCTGCGACTTCGGCTTCGAGCAGTATTTTGCCCGATTCACTATCAAGAGTGGCCGTGAGAAAGGCGAGTGAGTTGGATTCGGTGAGTTCTTCTAAGAGTTTGGAAAGGTCGGCCGAAGTCTTCACTTCGGGGATCTCTTGGCGAACCTCAGTGGCAAACTCTTGGAGCTGAGTCGATGAGGTTTTAAGCTCCCAAACGCGAGCGTTGGCCTGCGAAGAACAAAAAAACAGAAATATCCCGAAGGCCCAGCTGAGTCGCTGAAGAGCCTGTAATGCCATTTTGAGGTCCCACG
>JAZKGL010000106.1:0-26464 GCA_040385935.1 Bdellovibrionota bacterium | reverse complement strand
AAACATGGAACTCATATCATTTACGTTAGAGACATCCCAAGAAGAAATAAGTTGGTTAAATGCAATTGCACCCCGAAACATCTCAGCCATCGCCGTGACGCTAGAGGTGTTCCAACTACCAATTGCACCATTAAACGACTGAGCATTCATAAACATTTGCGAAGTATTTTGAACGCTAGACATATCCCAGGTATTAAGCGATTTATTAAACGAGACCGCATTCTGAAACAGCCTTTCCATGTTCGTCACACTACTCGTATCCCAGGTACCTATGCTTTGATTAAATAGCGACGCCCCATAGAACATGGACTCCATGCTCACAAGTGAGGCCGTATTCCACGCACTGATATCCATATTGAAAGCTGAAGCATCTTTGAACATGGAATTCATATACATAACATTTTGCACGTTCCAACCAGAAAGCGGCTGACTAAAGGACGAGGCGCCTTCAAACATTTGATTCATGTAGTTAGCGTTTTGCACATTCCAATTATTTAAAGGTTGATTAAAGGACGACGCTCCTTGAAACATACTACCAAAGTCGCTGACCGCGCCGACGTTCCAGTTGTTTAAGTTCCCATTAAACTGGTTCGCGTTTTGAAACATAGCATATAGACTAGTGACTGAAGATATATTCCACGATGAAATGTTCGGAATATTCGTCAAACTATAACAATCAGCGAACATATGATTGAGTGAGCTGGTCCCCGTGAGGTTTAAGGTATCAGTCGCTGTGATCTGAAGATTATGTGCGCCTGCAAAGTTCGCTCCATAAGCCCCCAGCTGAACGCTTCCCCACTTCGATATCGAAAGGAGTTTGCGCTGATCACCAGCGTCAGCGAATTGCCAACCTACCAATGTCCCTTGAATTCTTACCGTGTAAATTCCATTTGTCGAATAGGAATGGATAGATTCCGCCGCATTCCAAGTCGATATGTGATTGGAAACCCCATCGCCCCAATCAACCGTGAAATTGTAGCTCCCACCCGGAACAAGAGGGAGTTTTACACTCAGAGAATTAGAAACGCCAGTATTAGCCGTCTGCCAAGTCGTCTCAAAAATCGGAAGTGGAGTGGAATTGCGAACGATACCCGGCGTCTTCACATAAATCGTATTCAGAGCCGGATCACGCAGACGAACACACGCAGCAAAGGCGCCATCGATATTCATCATCGAAGCACTGGGAGGACTCGCAAGGGTATAAGACTTTGAAGCATCACAAACCAGTGTGCCGCCCGCATTATTCAGCATATGTGTGAAGTCGATCACCGACGCACCACTGGCCGTGACAGCGAAAAGAGGATTAGGTGAAATCAATTCATTAGCCAGGATTTGACCGTCGATCGCTTCCTGAACCAAAGTAAGGCTGGTTACTGTAGGCACAACCGTATCTCGCGTTACAGCTAAAGACTTTCCAAAGACTTTGCCGCCGACCGCATTCTGGAGTTCAACACACACTACATAAACGCCATCGGCGGTCAGACTCGCTGGCGATGGAGCCGAGTTTTGTGAATAGGTCTTAGAAACATCACAGACTAGCGTGCCGTTCGAATCCAAAAGAGCGGTCGTAAATCGGGCCAAGGTATAGTCGGTCGCTGTCAGCGTCCAAAGAGAAGTGGTTAAAGTCTTTTCTGCATTGTTGATGAAAGAATCTAAAGCAACATTAGCGAATGCTAAAGAAGTCAATGTTGGAAGCGGCAAATTTACGACTGGAGCGGTTTGAACTGCGGGGATGGTAATGACCGACGTCCAAGCTGAGGTAACGACCTTTGTATTTTCATCGGTACAACGAAAGCGTCCGACTAGGGTATGTTCAGTAATTTTCTCAATCAAACCTGTCCAACTAAACGAAGCGCCTAAATCAGCTGAAATACCTTTCGCATCGGTTGTCTTTTCGTAAATATCGATACGGCAGGATTTGAAATGAGAATCAGCACGAATGGCGAGCGTAGCTTTGCGGCTAACTGTGTCAAAAACCAAAGTGGGAAGGCCTAGCTCATAGGATGGCAAAGACTGCGCAACAACGATTTCTGTTTCTTTGACCATGCCAGTCGTCGTCATAACCATAGTATTCTTACTATTGATGATCGGTTCTTTCGATTCGACTTTCGGAGGGATTTCAGAAGCTAAAAACGGACGACTGATCTGTACGACCCAGTAGGCACCGAAATATCCGCTAAATTTTACAACATCACGACCACTTTTCTCGTCGAATTCAATGGAGGCGAGTTTGCCATCGGCAGGAATGAGACCACTTATCAATTTTTGCGTCTCAGGGTCGCTAGACTTAAACAAAATGGCAAACGAAAGTCCAGCGAGGTTCAGATTGCTTGAGAGCGGCACAGGAAGGCTGATAGACAGTGGATTTTTGAGACTAACAGGCTCAGAAGGACGAATGATTATTCCGGGCCCAGAGTTTTGTATCTGCATATCGTCAGGAACGTGAAGTTCCTCAGCCATAGACGTATTACCGAGTGGTGAACCCAGTTCAAGCACAAGCGAAGTCTTTATGCCGAGAGAACCCGGGCTAAGGACTATCGATGATCCGGCTAATGCGCTTTGCGAAGGAGCGGAAATAAGCGTATCAAATTTACTGTCGATAGAAATTTCTGCCGATGCTTTATCCGAACCTTCTTCAAACTGCATAGTCGATTCTACGGGAGTGCCCGATCGTATCATCAGTGGCTTATCAATCTTGCCAATCGACGTTGGACCTAATTTGAAGCAACCGGTCAGAGCCAAACCAATCAGAATAAAACTCAGTCTTAATCTCACGGCGTAGCCCCTTAGCTTTCATAGTACAATTATGAACACTTTCGGATTATCCTTGCCGCGCTTAATGAGTTTATAATGGAATGTTGTAAGTAATTGTATTCTTGAATAAAATGACAGGCGACTGTATAAAATGCGCGTATCAACGGGGCGGACGACGGGCAGCAGTTTCAGTCTTTCAATTATTACCGGCGTAAGAACCCTGTGACAAGCGAGTCACAGGGCCTTCAGTGAGACTATTTCTTACTCGAACTCAAGACCGGTAATTGCAAATACGAAGCATACTTGCCACCAGTGTGAATCACATGTTGTCCGCTATTCGCACCCACATACTCACGAATAGCAGGCATCAACGTTCCCATCAAATTGCGGCTGCTTACAATAAACCGAAGCTGTTCGCCTGCCCGAAATGATAATCCAAGGGGAAGCAAATCGATTTCAATCTCAACCACTTCACCCGCCGATAACTTTTGCACTTCGTCAAATGCATGGGCCGGCACATCGTCAGTCGACAAAGACTTATCAAGCTTGCGAGCCGAGACACGCAGACGTCCATCGGACCCTTTGTATCGTAGTATCGTCGCTCCATGATCCGTTAAATCATGCGCGATAGCACTTTGGTTCGGAACAGTAAACGCCTGCAGCGGTGTTCCATTCACATCGAGCTTTTGAATAAGCACGAATAGATCCATATCGTCCGAGCCCTTAGCCTCAACCCACAAATGAGCCTTCGGGTAACCGACCAAAACGGTTTCCTTCTCAAAGCGCGTAAGGAAAGAAACAGCATTGGGATTATTTTTCACGTCGTAAGAAACCGAAGTCGTCTCGTCAGGTGCCTTAGTCGTCAAAGCACGGGTGCGGCCATCCAGATAATACTTAGTCGACTTCGCTTCGGCGGGTGGAAAGGATTCGGCGGCGATTGCGACTTTGTCACCACCGTTTAAATCAAGGACTGAGTAACGAACGCGAGGCGTCTTTTGCCAATCGTTCTTCACACCCTTAAGATAATGGTCAAAGAAACTTCTTAGATCCTCAATATTAGCCTGATCATAATAATCTGGCCATTCTTGTCCATTGTGAACTCTTAACCACTTATCCTTGGAGGCCATTCGTCTCCAAGCGCGAAACGTTCCGGCCGTGTGCAAAGTATTCGAATAACTAGCCACGACGTAAGCAGGCACCTTGATTTTGTCGAAGTCAGGAATCTTCTCTTCCCACAACTCCATCATTTGAGGATAACGCTCAATCTCAGCGATCATATCCTCTTTTTTATTTTTACCGAAGAAGCTGCCATCCTGAAGCTGCTGGGCAAAACCTGTATCCGGCATGCCCCCGCGCATCGCAAGATCACGGTAGACATCGCTCACACCTTCCCAAGGATTGATCGCCGCGAGGTGAGGCGGCTGTTCAGCGGCTGTAAACCACTGCGATACAGCGAGGTAAGATGTTCCGCTCATTCCGACCTTACCTGAGCACCAAGGCTGCTGAGCAAGCCATTCGATGAGGTCATGGCAGTCCCGACCCTCTTGACGATCCCAGAGCACACTATCGCCTTCGGAATCCACAACGCCACGAACATCGGGATTACAAATCGCATAGCCCTTCTCACACCAATACGCTGGATCTGGCCCCTCAAACTTTTCAAGGCCGGAAACAATCTCATTTTTCAGACCAACTAACCCAAAAACACCCATAACACTGTGCGAGGTCCCTTGACCCTTGCCATAGGGACTCCAGGCGACAATTACAGGAACCTTTTCTGAGCCCACAGGACGGAAAACATCCACATATAGGGTGATGCCATCTCGCAGCTTAACCGCCACGTCCTTCTCCAAAATGATGTCTACTGGAAGGGCGCGGAACTGAGGCGCGACCTTGTAGCCCGCCTTAAAGGTTTGTGTCCCAGGTTCAAATTTGGTCAAAACACCGGAACGTCCTGGTGGAAGCGGTTGAGATTGCTGATATATTCTAAAATTTTTCGTCATTTTGGACTCCCTGATGAATACTATGAAGCGTTATCGGTATATTTGATCAGAAAAATGAATCTCAGTTCAAATATTGTATACCATATTCATTTCAATGTAAGATTTATTCAATGAGTGGGAGATAAGTATGGCGCGAACATCGATCAAAGAGAAGAAGAAGGAAATGGTTCTCGGGTTGATCCTGGACGCCGCCGAAGAGGTTTGGGCACGCAGTGCGGGCGCCGATCTAAGTATGGCGATGATTGCGGAAGAAGCTGGTATCGCCGTGGGCACTCTTTACAATTATTTCACCGATCGCGAGGCTCTTCTTGAAACACTGGTGGAAAATCGCCTCGTCCGATTCCTTGAATCCGAACGCGATACTATCACTGAGATCTCAAATCAAGATTTCGAAGTGCAACTCGAGCGATTTCTTAAAAAGATTTTTACGAAAGAACGCAATGAGTCCTATCGCGTGCTCAATATGCTTGGCGCATCGCATGGCGAGGTTAAAACCGCAATTCGCAAAAAAATTGGGGATTTGTTGTTCGAGTTGTACGAACCTATGTTTAAGAAGGGCGTGACGGAGGGCTTTCTGAAAAAGCCTTTTAAGAAGGAAACCGTTGTCGTCTTCTTTGGAATTCTCCGTGCTGTTTCCACGATGTTTGGCGAAAACAAGATTTCACAAAACGACGCCGCAGCTCTCGTTAAAGAGAGCTTTTTAAACGGCTACCGCAAGAAATCGGACGATTAATCGAAATCGATCGGCTTAGGCTGTCTTCTTTCGGCTAAGCTGGCGAACGGCGTCTTCAATCGAGCGCGCAATGTCGCCCAGATCGACTTCTTTGTCGACTGCACCTAATTGAAGTGCAACCTTTGGCATTCCATAGACAACAGAAGTCTTTTCGTTTTGCCCAAAGGTCAATGCTCCTGCCCGTTTCATCTCGAGAAGTCCCTGAGCGCCATCGGCACCCATTCCCGTCATGATCACACCTATCGTGTCGATGCCGCGAAGCTCGGCTACAGAGCGAAAGAGCACGTCGATGGAAGGGCAGTGACCGGACTTCTTCTCACTTCCTCCAAACACGATGCGATGAAAGCCCGAACGGCCGTTGATTTCTACGTGGCGATCGCCGGGTGCGACGAGGACGAGACCAGAAGAAAGCTTATCGCCGTCCTCGGCTTCGCGAACGGTGAGTGAGCTGACTTTGTTCAGCCTCTCAGCAAAATCGCGGCTAAAACCAGCAGGAATATGCTGCACGATTACGATCGGCGGCATATTAGGGGGAAGCTGAGAGATGACTTTGGCCAACGCTTCCGTTCCACCCGTTGAGGCACCAATTGCGATAATACAGTTGTAGTTCGGTGTGTCGCTGGACGTCGTAACATCAGCTGCTTTGGGAACAGCCACGGGCGCCGCATAGACTTGAGCTGGCTTTGGTTTCTCATCGCTCGAGAGGGATTCCCCTTCGCGAACATAGATGGATTTTCCTATATGTTTAAGCGGAATATCGAGTCCGACTAAGTTCTCACTCGATCCCACGAAAAGCTCACCATGGGGATGAAGATGCGCGATAAGACCGGAACAAATCTTTTGAACCTGTGCTGGTGTAAAATAGATGAATACATTGCGACAAAAGATTAAATCAAATTTCCTTGAGTTGCGATCCGGTCTGACCTCAAGAAGGTTCTTGGTGGTGTACTCGCAGTTGGCTTGTACGCGACTTTTGATTTTCGTAAAGCCAGCTGCGGAGCCTCTACCAACTGTCCAGCAGTTGGCGCGCAAGGACAACTCCACTTTCGACAGTTCTTTATTATCGTAAACACCTTGTTTAGAGGCTTCCACGGAGGCGGCATCCACATCTGAGAAGAGTATGCGATATCCAATATCTGTTCGGAGGGCACCGAGATGATATTCGAGGAACATCGCCAAGGAATACCCTTCGTGCCCGTGACTGCAGGCTGCGCTCCAAACGTCGATAGTCTTTCGACCATCCGCTTTCACCTTCTCGATGAGTTTAGGTAGAATCTGAGCGATATGATGAAAGTGTTCCATCTCGCGAAAAAAGAACGTATGGTGAGTCGTGAGGAGCGAAATGAGCGCCTGCACCTCTTCCGCTTCATTCTCGTGGAAGTAATCCCAATACTGAGTCGCCGACATGCCGCCTAAGCTACGAAGGTGTTTGCTTAGTCTAGATTGTACAAGTGAATTTTGCTTTTCACCGAGCTGAACGCCGATAATAGTCGATATTTTCTCAGCAATGGCCTGAAAAATTTCGGCTTCGGTTTTTGGTGCTTTCTTGATAGTCATGATCAAACCGCCATATTCAGTAGCTGACCTTTGTGAATGGCCTCATGATCCTTTTTATCCATCAATTTTGCCAAGTCGATGAAGAGAATTAGATCTTTTTCTTTCTTGAAGCACCCGAGGAGAAAGTCAAGCTTGCGCGAGGCTTCCATTTCAGGTGGGGGGGCTATATCGGATTCGGCGACTGTGAGTACTCGGTTGATCGAATCGACCACCATGCCTACGAGGTTAGATTCCAGCGAGACGATAATCACAGCATTTTCTGAGCTAGTGTTTGTCGTATCGATTTGCATACGTTTACGCAGATCTATTACGGATACCACGGTTCCTCTTAAGTTCATCACACCCAGATAATAATCTGGAGTGAAGGGCACATCGGTCATCTCGGGAAGGGCGATAACTTCTTTTACGGTCAGGAGCGAGATAGCAAATCGCTCGCGGCCAAGGTTGAATTCGATATAGCGATTCGCCGAAGCGTTTGAGAACTTACTGTGTGCTTGAGTCATGACGCCATCCTCTTAAGATTTTCATCCACGCGTTTGTGAGACGCTTTTCGTACCAATTGTCCGAGTTCGATAATTAACGCTGGTTTTCCATCGGCGAGTATCGTGCTGCCGCTGAACTGTTTGTAATCGGCGAGATCCGCTCCCAGGTTCTTCATGACGAGGGAATGTCGGCCTTTGATTTCATCGACGACGACGGCAAAGGTTTCGCCTTGCGATCGTGAAAGCATTGCAATCTTGCCCGACGATGGGTCGGTATTTTTAAGGCCCATGAGGTCATTCAGATAGAAGAGGGGGAACTTTTCCCCTCTCAAAGTAATCACATCGCCCAGGGTCGTGGATCGCGAGACCGATGCCGACGAAATTCTAACACTTTCCAAAATATCGCCGAGCGGAATCACGAACTGATTCTTGCCGGACATCACGATCGTGCTGTCGATGATCGAGAACGTTTGTGGGAGGCTGATGCGAAAGATAGAACCTTCGCCGGGTACGCTTGTGACCTGTATGTCACCCGACATCTGCTCGATGTTGGTCTTAACCACATCCATGCCGACGCCGCGACCCGAGACTTCCGTCGCCTGTTCTTTGGTTGAGAACCCCGCGTGAAAGATCAAATTGATCAGCTCGTCTTCACTTATGTTCTTGTCAGGCGAGATTATGCCGAGCTTTAAAGCCTTGGCTTTGATTCGATCCACTTTGATGCCTGCACCATCATCTTTGATGGTGAAAACTAAGCGGTTGTTTTCTCGTCCAACATCGAGTGTGACTGTACCCTGCTCGTTTTTACCCGCTTTAAGGCGAGATTCGGAATCTTCGACTCCATGGTCAACCGAGTTCCTAACGATGTGAACGAGCGGATCGCTGATCAAATCAAGAACTGTCTTATCGATTTCAATATCTTCGCCGTTGAAATTGATTTCGACCTTTTTACCGAGTTGCGTTGAAACGTCGCGAACAATTCGTTTCAATTTTTGAAAGAGCGGTTTGGTTGGAACCATGCGTAGGGACACGGCTGTATCCTGCACATCTTTACTGATCTTACGAAGCTGCTTAAGTGTAGTTGCAATGCGAGTGTCCACATTGGTTCCCATGTGTTCCTGGATGAACGTCATGAGGATGGCCATCTCGCCGATTCCGTTTACTAGGCTGTCGATCTTTTCCATAGGAACTTTGATGGGTTCTACAGCGATCTTGGCTTTCGTATTGGAGCTACTATTCGCTTGCGTTTGCTCGGCAAGGTGCCCAGCATTCGCCTCCCCTTCAGTCTTCTTCTCAGCTGCAGCAGGCTCTTCATCGTCGAAGAACCCAAAGCCGGAGCTGACTTCGACTTTTTTTGAAGCCGGATTCAGTTTTTGCAGATCCTTGATGAGATCGGCGCTATCAAAGCGTTGGCTTCGATCAAGTTTTAAGCCCGAAATCATGACCCTGACGTGGTCATTGCATTCCAGAAGTTTGCTAATCGTTTCTGCATTTGCTGTTAGGACGCCCTCTTTGATTTTAAGAAGGAGAGCCTCCATCTCGTGAGTAAACGTCGAGATATCGCTCAGTCCGACAGCCATAGAGCTGCCCTTCAAACTGTGGGCGGCTCGAAAAACAGAATCGATGAGTTTCTTATCGTCCTTGTTATCTTCGAGAGACATAAGGCCGCTCTCGAGCGCCTCAACAAAGCTCTCTGCCTCGTCGAGGAAAGTCGCGACGAGAATATTCATTTCATCATCTTCTCTGCTAGCCATGTCCGTACCCCAATCCGAAATCTTAAAGAATTCGAGAAATCTCAGCTTACTTCTTCGAACCCTGGATCATCAGCTGAAGGCTTTTGGTTCGGGGCTGCTTTGGGAGATTTCGGCGCCGCATGCGAACTGCTCGCCTTGAATTTACCCATTTCGATGACAGAGGCTTTGTGGGCTGGTTTTACAGGTTTAACGGGCTCAGGTGCCGCCATTTCCGAGTTCGATATCGCTACAGCTTTGTTAACGCCGCTTACAAGGCTATCAAGTTTATAGACTGTGTCCGCGAGTTCATCGGCTTGGTTGGCCAGTTGTTTCGAGTGGCCCATAGTTTGATGCGCAAGGTCAGAGTTTGCGTGAGTACTGGCATCAATCTCATTCATCGCGATCGTGATGTTATGCACACCTTCGGCTTCTTCTTTTGCAGCAGTCGCGATTTCGGCCATCAAAGTTTTCACCGAGTCAACGTTAACAACGACTTCTTCCAAGATCGCTTCGCAGCGGTTTGCAAGCTCAGAACCGTGTTTAACGCGCTCCCCACCTTTTTGAACGAGGACCTGCATTTGCGTTTTAGAGGCGGAAACGATCTGCTCGACGTCGGCTCGGCTTTTTGAGAGGAGGTCATTGATTTCACGGGCTGCCTGGCCACTCATCTGTGCAAGATTACCGACTTCTTCAGCTACGACTGCAAAGCCTTTGCCGTGTTCACCTGCGCGTGCTGCTTCGACTGAAGCGTTGAACGAAAGTAGTTTGGTTTGGAACACGATATCGTGGATCACTTGGGTTTTAAGGACGATCTCGCTGATGATGGCGACGATACCTTCGAAACCTTTGTTGCTTGCATCGACTTGGACAGTCATGTCGTTGATGTTGGATTGAATTTCCTGCATTGCATGACGAACCTGAACAACAGAAGTTTTACCCTCTTTCGCAATGTGATAACTCGCGTTTGCGCGGTCGGCTGAAGCGGTTGCACTTTCTACGCTTTTGCTGACCATCGCAGAGATTTGGTTTAGCGTTGCAACAGTTTCCTGTATCGCTGAGGCTTGGTCGCCGGCAGCCATTGAAACCTTCTCAGAGGCTCCGTGCATGAAGTGGCTGGTATTTTTCGTTTCCACAGCACTTTTACGAACAGCGTTGGAAATTTCAAGAAGCGTATTAGAGATCTTAAGAATGACGAGCGCGGTGATAAAGGCGATTAGGACGGATGCTACAAGAACAAGGGCGCCTGAAAGACTTGAAAGGATCTCAAGTTTATCAAGGCTTTTGATTTCTTGCTCGTTGAACGCTCGAACCTTGGTGAAGATATTTTGCATCTTATCTTCGAGTCCGGTCATGAGCGTTGCGCGATCTTTCTCGGATTTGTCGAGTTGTTCAAAGCTTGTGTAGAGCTTTGCGACGATATCTTGCGCACTACTCGTTACACCGAGGAGAGCTTTTTTGGAAGACTGATTGATTTTGTTGCTTTGCTGAATCTTAGTCTGTAGATCGGCAAGCATGGTTTTTACGGTCGTTATGCGCGTAAAGTCTTTGCCGCCGAGGAATGCAAACTCTTGATTCTGTATCTCCGAATGCTCGCTCGCGAGCTTTTTGCCTTCTTCGGACCGAATCGATTTCAGGAGGTTTGAGAGTTGAACAGACAGTTTAATCATCTGACGTGACATCTCGTCAGCTTTTTCTTTGTGAACCTTCGACTGTTCGATGAGTTCCTTAGATAGGTTCTTGTATTTTGCGATGTCACCGGCAAAATCAGAAACCTCAGCCTTGGTTAAAAATTCGACATCGATGGCTTGGAGTTCACCAAGGAAGAGATCGAGGTTAGCGGCAGCGGTCTCACGGGCTGTGATGGCCGCGGGTGACCCTCGCAACGTGAAAGCAATTTCTTCGCGGCCCATTATGTGTAGTTGGTCACTGATGTTAGAAGTTGTGATCTCTAGATAGTCGTTTTTAGCGATCATCGCCTTGTATCGCTTTTGAAGCGATGATGTGATCCAGAACGAAGTGCCGGCACCTGCGCATGTAATCGCGGTGATCAGAACTATCATAGCGATGATCTTGTTACGGAATGAAAGATTTTTAAAGCTCATGATAAACCCCAGGACACCATTAGATGGAATTTTGACAACAGGGGGTCTATCGGCAGATTTGCCAGGAAGTTAGATTTTTCGGAGTAAAAATTTGAATATGACACTTTCCATTAAGAAAGTCGTATGGTTGGAGGTGAAACGGAAAAATATGAGCGTCACGTCGCTAGGGCCACAAGTGATTTGAATCAGAGATGGAATTTGATCTTTTCAAATTCTTACTAGATATAAAAACCCACCAAATCATCAGGATTTGGTGGGTCGTCTCGAGGAAATAGGAACTTAGAAGTCGGCTCTCAAGTTCGCGTAAACGTTTGAGTATTCGATCTTCGAGTCTCTAGGGGCTCCAAGAACCCCTGTAGTGTAATCAGGCTTCGCTTGCTGATAGCCTACACGCACGGTCAGGCCTGGGAGCAGTGGTTGGAGGTAATAAACCTGGCCGGCAGTCCCTCGAACATCATAGAAGGAGAAAGCTTCGTCCGAAGTGCGTTCGAAGTTAATATAGTATTTGGAACCTTCGACATACTCAACGCCAAGAGAGGGAGTTTTGAGGGCATCAACGGGAAGTTTGTATGACAAACCACCGATTACTCCATGACCTTTCTCACTGCCGTTTGGAGCATTCGTCAAAGCGGAAATAGGAAATGGAGCGCCTGGTACTATTTGGGCGCCTTTGGACTTAACGTCGCTCGTTGTATACGAGACATAGGCTGTAAGACCTATTTGAGCAATGTCCTCGAGTTCTATGTAAGCGGCATGTTTAACAACTGTCATTCGAAGAGCTGGTGTTATGCCTAGGTTTTCAAATTTAAGGCCTTGGTAGACTAATCCGATATTACGGGCAACAGAGGTGCCCGTCAGTGAGTAGTCAGCCATCCAAGAATTTAAATCTCGTACGGATACGTTTTCCTTTCCGGGTACACCAGTCGGAATATTTTCATAGATATTGGTATTGACCGAATTCTGTGTACTCGACACCTGCATAAAGCTCAGAGGAGATAAAACATAGCGAAGCGATAGAGATTGATTATCACCAATCTTGGGATTGAATGTGAGGGCATATCCGTCAAGTGACACCGCGTAGACCTGCGAAGGGTAAGTCCCTAGGCGAGGCCGACCATCTAGGATGTGACGAGGGGGACCGTCAACCGTTGGAAGACGGCCTGCAGTGAAGGTAAACCAATCGATGGGCGTATAGTTGATAAAGAAACGCTCGATGTAAGCTTTTCCATCATCTGCGTAACGTCTTGCGCCACTGAAAGTTCCGGATGTGCCTGGAACACCTAGGGGATTGTTGTTGTAAAACTTCCCGAAGGCCACACGACCGAATACCGAGAACTTCTCATGCGGATTCGCTTTGAAGTCGATACCACCCAAAAGTCGATGCATGACCTGATGCTGATCAGGCTGGCCATCTTGCTTTATCGTAAGATAATCATAACGAGTCTGAAAATATCCACTCCAGCTGATAGAACTTGCGTACGACGCAAATTCCAAAGCTTCTACTCGTTCCTCAAGTGATTTTTCCTTTTCAGCCGCCAGAGCAGTCCCGCTGAGCGCCATTGCAAGGAGAACTAACTTTCTCATTCAGTTTGCCTTTCAAAATATGTGTTTATCCGCCGATGTTACTACCAGGTTTTTTACAAACTACCTTGCAACCATCACCGACATCTACGGGTGAGGCTACGCATAGAGTGAACTGCACAATCGTTCCTGTGCGGCCTGGAGTTGCCATAGACTGAGCTTTGTCCGGAGCAACTTTGCACTGATCAACAACAGCTTTTACAAGGTCTTCCTTCGGGTCGGCATGTGCGGTCGAACTACCCAATATTAACCCGAGTACACAGCAACGTAAGAACCTCATAAATCGTATCCTCCCTAAAAATGGTCATTAAATCGAATGACTCGATCTTTTCGTTAGAGATCGCAAACATCGGCAATGTAGTTAATTGTTGTAAGTATCGAATACGATTTTGAATCACTTGTAAATAGTGTTTTTAAAAATACGGTGGATACGTGGTACGCATTTGGAAGCCCCATAAGCGCTCAAAGCTTTGAGCACTTGGACTGATAGGGCTATTGAAAATCAAAGTCGTTAACTTAAAAAAATTTTGAGATCGCTCGTCAAGAGCATTGAGGGAAGATGTAGGCTTTGATCAAGCGAATAAATATTCGAATATTTATTTGTCGAAAGTTGACAAACAATCAAAGACTTGGAAAAATAGCTGGAAAATCATGGCGGAAATTATGAAGAGTCATCATCCGGATGGATGGCGAGGTAGCTGCGAGAGAGTTTCTAGGCTGAAGTCATCCCTCAGACTGAGTGAGCTTCTAGGTATGCTGTGGCGATAAGCAGCCCGATGCGACCGTGACTCTCAGCTGCCCTTTGCTTACGGCATCGACACACGACTTGCAAAGGAGGGTGGTGGGAATAAGAACCCGAGGGAGCAGAGCAAGGGATTTGCGTTAGCAAGTTGTGCTTAACTTAACTGTATCGCTAGCCCCGCTCGTGCTCATTCAACGATTACTTGCGCACGATACAGCTTGCTTCGTTTTCCCAGCCCCATGAGTCCCCGTCGGGGTCGCTCTCTGAACTTGCGCAAAAGGGATATCCGCTAACGTTCGCCTCGCCAAGCAATGTCTGAAGGGTTGCCCGACGAGATGAAATGTTTTGCCCGATCAGATCTAAATGCCAATCCAATGAACCCTTCTCAGAGTCATTAAGATAAGGACGAATAGTCGAGGCTAAAGTCGAAGCTTTGGCTTTCAATGCGTCCTCGTTCCACTCATTGCCCAAGATCGAACGGAACGTCGTGTAGAACTGAGCCTTGCCTGCTTCATTGGCAAGAATCTTCTGCGTGAGTCGACTGCTATTGTAGATTTGATTGGCTTCCTTAGGACCTGATTGAAGTAGAATCTGGTCAGTGCCCCAAGGAATAACCTGCATCTGGCCTTGAGTATCGAAGTAAAGGTAGCTGTTGTTCGAGCCTAAGGTGAGGCCGTCCCAGTGCATAAGCAAGACTTCAGCCGACCAGTAGCGATAGAATTTATCCAAAGCTACAGATTGCTGGATGGCTTCGAAAGATCCGGAATTGTCACGCACAGCATCGATCACTCTTTTGATGTCGCTCAGCGAGCCATCACCCGTATTGTTATCCATGCTCGCAGCGAGACGGGCTAAAGCCCAGTCTTCAAAGCCTTCTCCGGCGATCTCATAGACATTGCCGATTTGAGGTCCAAAGGTGCGTTTGAGAAAAGGCTTCTTCATCGCTTCCATGAGGACATAGAGGCCCTGCTCCTGACCGTTAACAGTCAACACAGCAAAGCTGCAGTAGGGAGCGGGCAGACCTAAGTCGCGAAAGAAGCTGTAGGCAAAACACTGACGAATATAAGAAGGGTCCTGGACGGAGTTATTCAAAGTCAGAGCCGCGCCACCGAGTAACTTTTTCGCTGCGTCTTCCTGCTTTTTCTCAAAGCGATCGAGCGAAACGTTAAGCGAAGGCTTGGACTTGGACTCAGATCCGCACCAAGACTTTTTCTTCACGCCAACATTTTGAAAAGATTGGCCGTCGATAGAAACAGAACTTGCGCTGAACCATTCATACTGATCACCAATAAAGCCAAATACGCAGCGCCCACCGACTGGATCAGCGTTACGAAGCTGGTCCCAGTTGTCAATACTGACATCAATCCTATGAACCTTGTCCGATGAAAAGAAGTTACCGGCAACGTCTTGAGAGAAAGCCTGCTGGGTCGCGAATAACGTAAGAAGCGTAAGGATGATCTTCATAATGGTTCCTTATTTTGCGCATCGTGTCGGAAGAGCGTCGCCTTCCAAGTCACAGACTGGGATGAGTGCGTTAGGGACTTCTGCTTTATTAACGAATTCATCGTAAGCCGGCAACCTGTTCCCGTTCCCATCGACAACTCGGCGGAAACGGTATGTTTGTTTCTGGCCCAAAACGATACTTTCGCGGCGATATTCGTCATCCGAAACTCGTGTCATGGTGAAGTCAACAAGCATGGACGAAGGAATTTCGATTCCCGGTATAAAGCCGATAGGCTGAAGAACAGGCGTGATACGTCCAAAGCTGAAATCCAAGTTGAACTTCGCGTAGTACGTAAGTTTGCTTTTCAAAACTACATTGTAGAGGAGTCGGCCAGCTGCCGAATCATGCCAAGCCCAGATGCCTTCATCATAGACGGGAATCGCAGCTTGGTAACCCACAACTTCGCCGTCTTCTAAAATCTCTGTCCACTTCGCGCTTGCGAGCGACAACATTTCATCGGGAAGCGGGTTGCCATTCAGCCACCAAAGGCCTTGGACTGCCTCGGGAGTGTTGGTCGCATCGCTGCCAGGAACGAGATACTGGTCGAGGTCAGCATGCGGAACCGACTGGAGCTTGTATTTGCCGGCAGCCATAACTGGAGTCGAGAGGGTCAATGCGAAAAGCAATGTTTTAAAAAACATTAATTTAGTCCTTTCATGGGATAATTGGATGATTCGTTTTGCGAGAGATTAAAGGCCTGAGGGAGCACTGATCGTTTTGGGCAACTCAGCGTGGAAGAAACGGACAACATCATCGTAGTCCACGAAGCCGCGATCTTTACCACCTAGGAAGGAGTAGATCAACTTAACTTCGACTTGGCTGGCGAATGTGTTCACTTCGCCTTGCTCTTCACATATTTGATTTTTCACTGTGTTGAGATTGTCAAAGGTCAGACGACCATTTGAATCGGCGAGGGCTTCGAGTCTGGAGAGCGAAGTTGCGCGTTGCTCATCGCTCACGACGCTTCCGCCTTTGGCAAAAGTGAATCCGCATTCGTGCGAAACGCCAAGGGCGCGGTGGAGAGCACCGAGGTTTGCAAATCCAGGTTTAGTCGAAAGGTTAGTCAACTGACCCGCTGAGACCGCAGTTGCAACGGTTCCGCATTCTTTGATGGCGCAGCCCCATTGTTTGGCCAAGGTTGTGATCTTTGCGATGCTCACGAGTAAACGACCGCCCATACCTACTTCCTTGTCATAGAGACCCGCGCGCTCAAGCATGCGGTGGAAGGGGCAAACGATAGCCTTGTTTTCTGGTTTGCTACTTCCCTCTTCGATCTGAGGGAATTTCTCAGCGAATTCTGCTCGGTTCAATGGAGCAGCGATGGCTGAACTCGAAAGAAGAAGAGTGCAAAGGAGTTGGGTCGAAAGTCTTTTGAAAGGGTTCAAGTTAAGCTCCGCGTGTGTTTCAGGTTTCCACTTCGCACCGTGTACAACCTATCGACTGTCGCGTCAACTCGGCCGTTTGTTCGGTCGTCGCACAAACAAATTAGGGCATAACATCGCACAATTCTGGTCAAGAGTTGGTTTCCTAAGAGCCGTCGGTAACCTTCCCAGCTTGTTGCAGGGTGCATAGTTTGCGATGCTTTCTTTGAAACCCTAGAAAAAAGGAGACGACGCATGGATATGGCCGAAATCAATAGCCACATAAAGCCCAATCTCAAAGTCATGGCTAAGGGCGTGAAAGTTGGATCAGTGGATGCCGTCGATGGGAACTTTCTTAAGTTGAATCGTAAGGATGCGGACGATAAGAACCACCATTGGATACCACTCGACTGGATAGAAAAAATCGACGAACACGCTGTTTTCCTTAACCACAGTGCTGCCGATTACAAGCATCTCAGGCGCAACAGCAAACCGCTCATGTAATTCGTAGAATTCCAAATTTTAAGGTATTAAAATCTCAGGAGATAATAGCGAACTAAAATATTTGTTATAACTTTTTCGATTCCTGCCGATCTAAGTAAACCACCTTATTACGGGTGGTGTTCGGGGGGCAGATGATGACAAAAGTTTTGACAGGTCTTTTACTTAGCTATCTCCTCCTCGCGGCTCCACCGCTTCGAGCCGAAGCTGATTTGGCAAAGATCCGCCAAGCCGAAAAGATATCGATTTCTCTCACTGGCCGACCGTTGTCCGCAGAGCTTCGCTCTAAGGTCATAAAAGAAGAAATCACTCTCGACGCTCTTGCCGATCAACTTAGCAGCGGTCCTGAGTTTATTGAGCACTTTGCTCAGTATTGGACGCGCGTGCTCGGCATGCAATCGCCGATCGATATGTACGCTCACGTCGGTATCAATACTGGGATGAACTGGGGCGGTATCGGTAATGGCGATGAAGACAGACTCAACGCCGACTATCTTACAAAATACGTAGAGAGCCATAAGACAGGTCCAGTTGAGTTCGCCGTTGCGGAATGCCCTGACGGCCCCCTTCTTATTTGGGCAGGGTCTAACAATCAAATCGCAGCTTTTACGAAGGCTGCAAATGATGGAATGGGTTATACCAAACCTATTCAAGCCAACACCCAAGCTCTGTGGGCTCAGCTTCTTCAAATTGCCAAAGAAACTCACGCAACTTGCGAAGATACAAGTACCGTTCAAGTGAAACCTTGGTGGGACCCGGAAAAAGTTACGGTCCATTCGCGTTATGACAGCACGGCCTCCTATCGCACGACGCCAAAGCTTTTAGAACGCTGCGGCCCGGCCATGATCAAATGTAACCTCGGTAACGATCGACGCTTCGATCGCTTCATGGATGAAGTCGACTTAGATGTCTCTATGGAACCGGCCTATCTTATCTCGCATATCGTTGCGGAAAACAAACCCTTCTCGTCGATCCTCACCACGCAGGAGACGATCATGACGGGACGCTACGGTTACTTCCTCGGAAATATCGGAAAAGATGCTCTGAAAACCTATCCAGACCAATCGATTCAAGACATCGGCCATCAAATTATCACGAGCGGGAGTGCGGTGGATGCAAAGCACTACTGGATCAAACGCGGCGGTCTTCATGCCGGTATTCTGACAACTCCTGCTTTCCAAATTCTAACGAATGGCCGACGAGCGAAAGCTAACCGAGCATTCGAAACGTTCCTCTGCAAAAAGTTCACCGTTCCCGAAGGCGCGCAAGCAGACCCTAGTGATGCGAACCCTGATCTCACAAAACGCACCTACTGCGCATACTGTCATCGAACTCTTGAGCCGATGGCCGCGTTTTTCAACAAGTGGCCAGATGTTGGTACCACCAAATATATCTATAACGGCAACAAAACGGTGAATGATACCGGCCGATTTAATGGATTGCAGGGTGCAGGCGCAGTCGCGTTCGGTAAGATTTTGTCGGAAACAGACGGTTTTGATGAATGCAGTATCAAACGCGCTTTTGAATTTCTCAACGGCCGAAAAATGAGCTTTTACGAATCGGAGAACCGTCTCGAACCACTCGTCACAGCGTTCCGTGCATCTGAGAAGAATCTACGATTGACTATCAAGGCGATGGTGCTCGCGCCAGAGTTCTTATCCCCTAAAGGAGCAACGCCATGATGAAATCAATTTATCTCATCAGCGTATTTGTCTTGATTGCTTCATGCAGCTCAGATCGTGCTTCGAAAAAAGGCGGTGGAGGGTCAGGTGGCGATGTCACCAAGAGCGACAACCCTGTTATCCTTCAGCCCGTACAAGGCGATGACGCGAAAAAAGACGATGTCGATGGTCAACCCATTTCTCTTCTTCCGGAAGCGGGTAGTCATATGCGATTGATGGATGCACGTGGACTCACGGTGTTCTATCAAAACGTTTTCGCGAAGAAGAAGTTTGGATTCATGCACTGCGAGCGGAACAAACCTATGGTTCCTGCCGACTGTACCGATTCGATCTTTACCCGTGATGAGCGGCCTGCGATGGGCTCCTTTGATCTCGGGACACCGCGTATGAACCGTTCACCATCGAATGTGAATCCAGCTGCGAACCTTACGCTTAATTACACAAGAACACTTAGATCGGCACTGAGCCGCGAATGCAACAGTTTGGTGGATGGCGAACTCGCTAATCTCAAGGCCAATAATATCGCGGCCAATGTTTTGGTTAAAGCAGACAAGCCTTCCGCGGCCGATCTTGATGGTTTCATGAAAAAGCTTTTGGGATTGAGCGGAACAGCCGTCGTGCTTCCGATCGAAGCAGCCGGTTATGTGGCCGACTTTGAGAAAGTCAAAGCCGCTTATAAAGACGGCAATGCCGGAACACGGAACGGTTTCGTCGGCCTTTGCATGGCGCTCTCGATGGATCCTTTGGTTTTCATTTACTAAGCATAAAAAAAGAGAAGGGGAAAACCAATGACTATCAATCGCCGAAGACTCATTCAAACAACCGGAGCCGCACTGGCTGCTCCTGCTTTTATGAACAATCGTTTGTTTGCGAACGAGGATGCACCGAATCCCAAAAGCAATCGGTTCCTAATCTACATTCATTTTGGTTCGTCGTGTGGAGCGGCTAATGGTCTCCTGCAGCCGATTGAGCCTGGTAAATGGCCACTCGGATTTTTTCAGGCTGGGGCGCAGGCTGGTTCGAACAATCCACTTTTGAACAGTCACACCAAAGCTGGTGGTTTGGTTCTTCATGACTACATGAAGTTCTTGGCTCCCATGGCCAACGATATGTGTTTGGTCGGTGCGACTTCGCAGTCTTTGGATCATAACGCGGCTGCGCTGCTGCAGATGCGTGGTGCGGCTACGACTTCGACGTCTCCGGAATGGGCTATGGGTGTTGCTCAGTTTATGAAGACGCCTATGAAGCTTAATCCTATGGCGCTTACGAAAGCGAACAAAACGGCGAGCGTTACCGATGTCACGACGGTGCAAGCGCGTTCGATCGATGAGTTTAAGACCATCACTTCGGATGTCGGATCGATTCCAAAGGATAATATGGACCCGATCTGGGCACGACTCAAGTCGCGGTTTAAAAACCCTGCTCTTGCCTCAGTTCTTACGGAAGAGAGTTTGAATTCTACCGCTGGTTATCAGCTTGATACTTTGAAGAATGGTCTGTCGGAGCTTAACTCTGCGGATGCTGACATCAAAGCGCTACAGGCGGCTTTGAATCAAGGTGAGATAACTAAGCTGGTTGATGCGTGCGCGGATAAAGCGGCGATTATCGGCTCGGCTAGTCGAGATAATGGATTTAAGGATCAGTTGATTCTTGCGGGCATATTGGCGAAGACGGGTCTTGCTAACGGCATTACGATCGAAGCTCTAGGCGAAGACTTTCACGGCGGTGGTGCCGATGTTACGACCGCGCGGAATGCTTCGGCGAAATGGGCGTCTATTTCTCAGTTTTGGAAATGGATCAATACCGTTGGTCTGCAAAACGATGTGATGATCGTGATCGGTCAGGAGTTTGCACGCTCGCCTTACAACACGACTTCCGATGATATTGGAATTGTGGATGCCACCGGCAAGCAGGTGAATGTGAAATCGCCTGGTCGTGATCATGCTTTGTGTATGGGAATGATGTTTATCAATGCGAATGTTCCCAAAGGCGGACGTATCGGCTATGTAGGCGACAACATGGTTCCCCTTGCAGGCAAAGATGCCAAGGGCGCTGTGGATACTTCGCTCACGCCGCATACTTCTGAAAGTATCGTGGGTAGTATGCTTATGCGCGTCTTTGATGATTTGTTCCCTACCGAACGTATGGTGCGAAAGCACTGGCCGACTTTCAAAGAGATTGCGCCTATCTTGAGTTGATCGAAGGTTATAAAGAGGATTCCCTCGTTCTTCTGGAACGTCCTTTGCAGGATGCGACTCCAGTTGAACGGGGGTTTTTTTTATGACGTGGAACGGTTTTTTTGAGCAGCTTGGGCTGGCGTGCGTTTATTATCTCGCTTTGGTTCTGCTCATACGTTTGGCTGGAAAACGCCTGGCTGGGCAGACGACGACCTTTGATTTGCTCGTTCTCATTTCCCTTGGTGTCACCCTTCAAGAGTTGACGTTGAATGATGGGCGTCCTGCAGCTGCGGTGTTCATCGTTACTGTGTTTGGTTTGCATATTGGGCTGGCTCGCGCTTCGGCGCGCTTTCCGATGATTCGGAAGCTTTTACGCGAGGAGCCGCGACCTGTGATTCGTAAGGGGCAGTTTATTCAAAAGGCGCTTAAAGAGGAGGGGCTAACGGAAGCGGAGGTGCTCGCTGCGCTCCGTAAGCTTGGGTATGCGTCCGAGGAAGAGCTGGATATGGCTGTTCTGGAAGAGACGGGCCATATCTCAGCGATTCGTGCTGAGAAGTTTGATCATTCGAAAGATCGCCCTGCGAGCGCTAAAACGTGATTTTTGATATCGGTTGGCCATTGGTGCGTTAGAGTTTTGAGTAAGGCTTCATTGCCTGCGAAAAACGCGCGTAAGGCTTCTTCGTAGTGTGGGAGATTACCGGCCATTGCGCTCATGAACTTGTAGGTTGCGTTTTGTGCGGCGCGTTTTTCGTCCTGGGATTTGTTTGTTTTCCGCGCTTCATCGACAAGTTTTCTCAAGGTCACCGACGCGCCGCCGGGCTGAAGAGCTAGCCATTCCCAGTGTCTTGGAAGGAGGCCGATCTCTCGAGACAAGACACCGAGTTTTGGACGGCCTGGGCCGGCTTTTTCTTCGGCGCTGCCTGAGTTGCCTGGGAGGCGATCTAGTATTTCTTTGATTGATCCTCTTAGGTCGAGTTCTAAGACCGCGCTTGTCCGGTTGTCGAAGATGAGCGGGTTCTCGTCGGGATGCTTCTTCTGGTGCGCGAAGAGTTCTTGCGCGATGGTTTTAAGGTCACCTTCGGCGATCTTTCTATCACCGGCAAAGCTCGTGTATGTCGCGGGGGTTTCTGAGTCTTCGGTTGTCATGGGAGGGCTCCTTTGTCCTTGTCTGGAGTTCATCGGATTATATCCGGGTTAAATTAACTTATTTATTGTACCCGGGCAATATTATTTGTTGGATAGTTCTAACTAGGCGCAATTGCAGGGCTTGAAATCAAGAGTGGTAAAATCAGAGGCTGCAAATACAAAAAAGGGCGATCCAGCTTTGCTGGATCGCCCATAAATCATTTTCTTATTCGGAGAAAAATCTTAGTGGACCAATACTTTCTTGTCGCCAATCTTAACGATGTAAGCTTGGGCGAGGCCTGAAAGATCGATTTTGTGTTTCTTGGTGATCATCGCGCGGCAACGGTCGCCAGCGCCTTGGGTGTGAAGGACAGTGACTTCACACTCATCGATAGTCGAGTTGAAGACTTTGACTTTTTTGCATTCGCCGAACTTCAAATCAAACGCATGCTCTTCGCATCCGCCGCCGTATGTGAGGTCAAGTGTCAGAACTTTGTCCGCGTAGCTGATCTTGCCGATCTCACCTGTGAACTCAACGTCTCCGCCTTTGTTACCTGGATTGATCAAAGCTACGTTGTCCGAAGCAAACGTCGCGCTGCGAACTTCTTCGCGAGCATTCAAACGGCTGTACCACTTGCGCTCGAAGTGAACTTCGATCGCTTTCAAAGCGACAAAAGTCGGGCACGTGTTGTTTTGGTTGTGACGAACTGTGATGCTGAGAAAAGCGCCGTCTGAAGGACGGTTATCAACCTGAGCCGAAGTCGTGATAACACCACACTGATCAACACTCGAAGTTGCGCCTTCGAGCGTGTACGTTTGTGGCTCTGGCATCACCTGGATGCACATCATGCCTTCTGCACACGCAGGCATCTTTTCTTGAACTGTCAGTTCAAGAAGACCTTTGCGGCCATCCATGAAGAGATCGGCGCTGATGTACTCGTCAGAACCCACTGCATCGAGTTGGGCACGAATGACAGCTTGATACTGAGTTTTTGCAGCCATGGCTGAGGTCGATGCGACTAAAGCAGCCGCGATCAAAAGTGAACGAAATTGCATAAAATACTCCTTTGTTTAGACGAGGCTTATTTAACAAGTTTCACGGTCTGGGAGAAGGGTTGACCAGCCAGTTCAAGGGTCTTGCGTATAAGTAACTATTCATGACGATGAAAAGAGTTGGACTTGATGAGCAGTTTTCTGAATAAACTAGCTTTATCTGAGATGGAGGAAGATCAATGTGTTTCAGCGCCCTAATCAAACGCGATATGAAAGCGGCGGGAATCGACATGGATTCTCACTGGATTCGCGAAGATCTTCAGCTCTTCGAACGCCGTTCGGAAAGCGACCCTAAAAAATTCCCGGCAATGAAGGAGCGCATCTTTCAAGGAACATATGCACCCGTGTTTCACTACGATAAAAAAAGCAAACTCGGTGTCTCGCCCATGCGCTACGGTGTCTACCAACCCGAATTCATCAAGGACCCACGCCTTGCTAAAGCCTTCAACGCAAGGCGAGATAATCTTCAGGCTCCTTACTGGTCAGAGGCCTTTCAAAGCCATCATGGATTTGTCCTGCTCGACAGCTTTTTCGAATGGGTTGGAGTGGGCGATCTGGTGAGCGCGGGGCGAGTCGAAATCAAAGATATCAAAAGCCAGTTTGAAAAAGAGAGTAAAGAAAGAAAGCTGCGCATACTCGCGACTGGAAAAAAGTATGCACTAACTCCGACGGAGAAAAAGGACGCTCTTGAGCGAAAAATCATTATTCAATTTCATCCCGAAGATGATGAGGCTCTTTTTGTGCCTGTGCTCTTCACCGAAAGAGTTCTTGAGGATGGGTATATCGATCGCGGGTTTGCGATCGTAACCGACGATCCGCAGCATGAAGTTCTCGCGGCTGGTCACGACCGCTCGCCGTCCTTTATCACGCGTGAGGCGGTCATGGACTGGATCGATCTGAATGGCAAACGCTTTGGCGACTTTCAAAACCTTCTCGATCAGAAGCCCAAGAAGTTTTTTGAACACCATTTGGCTAGCGCGCAGGGCAACTAAACTAAAAAAGCCCGGCTTCCCTTAGGAAAGCCGGGCTTTTGACAACAAATACTTATTGCTCGATGAAAGCTCGGAGCTTTTTCGAACGAGACGGGTGACGAAGCTTTCTCAAGGCTTTCGCTTCGATCTGACGAATCCGCTCACGCGTAACATCAAAGTTCTGACCCACTTCTTCTAGAGTATGGTCCGACTTCTCGCCGATCCCAAAACGCATACGAAGAACCTTCTCCTCGCGCGGCGTCAAGGTCGCAAGAGCTTTAAGGGTTTGTTCCTCAAGACTTCCGGAAATCACCGATTCAGACGGCGAAGATTGGGTCTTATCTTCGAGGAAGTCACCGATGTGGTTATCTTCTTCTTCACCGATCGGCGTCTCAAGAGAGATAGGCTCGATGGCGATTTTGAGGACCTTACGGACCTTATCTACCGACATATCCATACGCGCTGCGATCTCTTCAGGCGTTGGCTCACGGCCCATTTCCTGAACGAGGTAGCGGCTGGTACGAATCAACTTGTTGATCGTCTCAATCATGTGAACAGGGATACGGATCGTACGCGCCTGGTCAGCAATCGCACGCGTGATAGCCTGACGAATCCACCAAGTTGCGTAGGTCGAGAACTTATAACCACGACGGTATTCGAACTTCTCTACCGCTTTCATAAGGCCGATGTTGCCTTCCTGAATAAGGTCGAGGAATTGAAGTCCACGGTTGGTATATTTCTTGGCGATCGAAACCACGAGACGAAGGTTGGCTTCCACCAATTCCTTTTTCGCCGACTCAGCAGCCTGCTGCATCGAATGCAGCGCTTTATAGTTTTCAGTTAGCAGCGTCGGGTCCATGTTGGATTCGTTACGAACCTTATCAATACCCTCGATAGCGGCCGAGACGTTACGCACAACACGTTGCCACTCACGCTCAGTCGCCGAACCCATCGGTTGGCCTGGCGTTTTGCTTACATGATCCATCAGTTGAGGACGAGTCGCCTGCATACGCTTAGCGTAATAAGCGATGTCATTGTCGGCTTCGCGAAGCGCATTCGCAAAGTAGGACAGACGATCGATGACGCCAGTCAAAAGCTTACGATTGATGTTCAGTTCGCGAAGAACTTCGAAAATTCTAAGTTCAGCCGCTGCCAACTGCTCTTTCGCCTTAGGCTTCTTGTCGGCTTCGTGCAAAAGCTTGTCGTAGCGATCATATTCCGCAAGGAAGATCTCAGTTGTTTTCTTAAGCTTATCGGCGTGAGCCTCTTCGTTAGAAGACGCCTCATCATCGTCAAAACCCTTGATGAAACCCTTCATACGAATTTCGCCGGACACAAATCGACGAGCGGCGTCAATAATCGTGTCGCGACCAATTTGAAGCTTAAGGATCTGCTCAAGAATACGATTTTCTTCGGCTTCGATCTTCTTCGCGATGACGACTTCGCCTTCGCGGGACAAAAGAGCGACCGAGCCCATCTTGCGAAGATAGATGCGGACAGGGTCGTTGGATTTACCAAAGTCATCGCCGCTACTGCTCGATGCGCGCGGATCCTTCTTGCCTTTAACAACGATACCTTCGACAGCGTCGTCACTGTCAGTCTCGCTCTCGGCATCCGAATCGATTTCTGCATCTTCATCCAAAACGACTTCGTCACCGCTCGCGAAATCGAGATCTTCGCCGAGGAGCATTTCGTCGTCTGGTTTGCCGCTATGGGCTTTCATGTCGTTGAAATCGTCTTGAGCGGAATCTTGCACGCTGATGCCGCGTTGCTTAAGATCGCTTAGAATAATTTGAATCAGGTCAGGACCTGCATCTTCATCCGAAAGAGCGACATCGATATCACGGAAGGTGACCGAGCCCTTCTTCTGATAGATACCCGCTAGCTTAACGAGAATCTTAACGCTGACTTCCTTTTTGCTCAGTTTAGGCAAAGGGACTTCATCATCAAGATCATCAGGAATCGCGGCGACTGGATCGGCTTCGTCATCAAAAACTTCGTCATCGGCTAAAAGCTCAACATCATCGCTGTCGAATTCATCGTCGAGTTCGTCGTCATCATGATCCTTGTCTTTGCCTTTCGCCGGCTTTTTGCCCTTGGCAGACTTATCCGTGGCTTCGAGCTTGTCTTTACTCGACGCTTTTTTCGCCGCTGCGGGCTTTGCGTCTTTCTTAGGATCTTTTTTCTCGTCTTTCGGCGCTAAGGCGGGAGCAGCCGCTAGAGGCGCATCCTTTTTCTTCGCCGCGTCCTTTGCGACTTTGTCTTTATCCTGCGCGAGGGGAACTGCCGCTGGAGTCTTCTCTTTTTCAGCTACGCGTTTTGCCGGCGCAGCCGCTGTTAATTTGTCAGGAGCTGATGGCGCCGCGGCCTGAGTTGCAGTTGGCGTGACTTTCTTAGCCTTGG
>JAZKGL010000105.1:0-1554 GCA_040385935.1 Bdellovibrionota bacterium | reverse complement strand
AAGTGGTGAGGGGCGAGCCTTAGATTCAAACATCCCAGAGTAAAAAGAAAGCAAAGGCGCCCCGCGAAGCGGCAGCCTGTACGGTGGGGGGATACATAAGGGGGGCAGGCGGAGCCTCTCCTCTTATGCCGCCGGAGGCACCAGCGAAGCGCTATCCCGAGGGAATACGCACCATATAAAGCAACCCAGTCTTAAACGAATGACATTAGGTAACCGCAGGCCTTATATCAATGGCAGAAGCTTTTGAGCGCTAATCATGTGATCAAAGCCTTTCATAACAGTGAATTTGCAGCCCGGGATTGTCCTTTTTAATTGCTCAGCCACGTTTGGAATCGATGCCGGGTTTTTGTCGCCATACATAATGTGGACTGGAACTTTGATTGCAGAAAACTTCTTTAAATCCGGTGGATCTCGTGTGATCTCCATGTCGTAGAGCAAAGTCGGATAGAGGGCTTTCATTGTTTTCCATCCTGGAAATAGCGGAAGCAGAAACACAAAGGCGCCGGGCATTCCAATGCCGCTAAGAAAGGTTTTGAGGGCTTTGGCATCGTTTCGCTCAGACACGATTTGACTAACCTTAGCTATAAGCTCTTCATACGTTTTCTTGTTTTCCGCGTCCTGAACATAGGATGCATCATAGATAATCACGCGTTCAATTTTATCGGGAAATCTCAGAGCCGCCTCTAGCGCTAGAGCCGCGCCCGAGGAATGGCCGTAGAGTACAACCTTGGCCTTCGCCTGATCGGCGAGCGCCTCGATGTCGTCGATTTCTTTTTGAATCGAATAAGGCAAAGTATCGCCGCTATCCCCACGTCCCCTGCGGTCGTAGCTGTAGACCTTGAATCGTGTGGCAAAGGCTTTGGCATCGGATTTCACTGGAAAGAATTTTCGAAAACAGGTCGCGCCGTAGACCACGATCAGCGGCTGACCTTCACCAAAGGTATCATAGGCTATAGTTGTCCCATCCTTGCTCCGAACACTTTCCATTCTAATGCTCCCACTTTAAAGCCAATGAAAAAAGGCATTCAGGAAAACCTGAATGCCTTTCATCTTAACATTGAAGAAAGTCTTAGAGACCTTTGAAATGACGGACGTACTTAACAACGTCATCGATCTCAGGATCAGTCAGTGCACCGCCCCATGGAGCCATTGTTGGACTTAGACCAACCGAGGCGCCGCCTTCTTTGATTACTTTATGAATGTGAGCGTCATCAACCTTATCCTGCCAGGCGACGTCATGGAAATTACGTGGTCGCGGATTAAGCACTGTCGCTCCAGGGCCATCGGCTTTGCCGTCGATGCCGTGACAAGCAGCACAGAATTGTTCGAACTTCGCTTGTCCAGGAGCCTGAGCTGCGGCCGGTGCGCCTGTGGTCACCGGGGCTGGGATATTCCCCTCTGCAGTCAGAGTCTGGTGAGCTTTCGCGTACGTCTCCTCTTGTTTGAAGAGCGCCTGGTCAGCCCTTGGGTCGTGTTGTGCGACGCAAGACTTACAAGAACTCAGAACCATCCCAAAGGCCAGGGAGGAAATTACCAAGAGGGTGCGGCTCATCT
>JAZKGL010000104.1:0-6849 GCA_040385935.1 Bdellovibrionota bacterium | reverse complement strand
AACGCCCCGTCTTCGCGACGATGCTGAACTTGGTCTTGGTTGTATTCGGTCTCTTCGCTCTACCGGAGCTGGCAGTTGACCAGTATCCTGACGTCGACTTCCCGATTATCACGGCGACGGTCGTCTATCCAGGGGCTGACCCTGAGACGATCGAGCAGAAGATTCTTGAGCCGCTTGAAGAAGCGGTGAACGGGATCGCCGGCCTTGATAAGGTTTCAGGTAACGCATTCCCGAACATCGCGCAGCTCGTTCTGCAGTTCAAACTCGAAAAAAACGGCGACCAAGCCTCCCAGGAAGTTCGTGACAAGATCTTTGCGGCCTTGTCTGAATTACCTGACGAAGCGGAAACGCCCGTTATTCAAAAGTTTGATGTCGGTGGTGCTCCCGTCCTTACGATCTCGGTTTCTAATCCGCAGTCGGAATACGGCGCCCTATCTAACCTCACGGACGACGTGATCAAACCCGCGATCGAACGTATCAGCGGTGTCGCAGCGGTCACGCTCTCGGGTGATCGACTGCGCGAGATACATGTACTCGTGAACCGTAAGGATCTCTCCGGCTACGGTCTTACACCCGCCGACATCGTGAATTCGATACAGGCTCAAAACATCGATATTCCAGCAGGTAAGTTGCAAAACGATACCAATTACTGGAACATTCGAGTGAAAGGTCGGGCGGATACGGCGACGCAAATCGCTAACCTTCCTATCCTTTCAGCCGGCGCGACTGGCCTGAGAATCGGTAACGTCGCTCAGGTCAAAGATACGATCGCTGACCGTGAGACAGGTGGTTACATCAATAAAACGGAGACTATTCTTCTCTCTGTTCAAAGACAGTCAGGCTCCAATACGCCTCAGGTTTCTGAAGATGTTCAAAAAGGTCTCACCAAACTCAAAGATCAGCTTCCTCCTGGCACCAAAGTGGATGTGGTTTCCGATAACTCGATTTACATCAAGGGCTCGATCGATTCTGTAAAACTCGACTTGGTCCTCGGTGCGTTGCTCGCGACCTTCATCGTCTTGCTCTTCCTGCGCGATCCTTGGATCACCTTGATCTCAGCTATCGCCTTGCCGGTTTCGGTAATCGGTACCTTCGCCTTTCTTCAGGTCATGGGTTTTACGCTCAACATGATGTCCACGCTTGGCCTATCACTAGCGATCGGTATCCTCATCGATGACGCCATCATCGTGATTGAGAACATTCACCGTCACTTAGCGATGAATAAATCGGGGGCCCAGGCGGCAAAAGATGCAACATCGGAAATCGGTCTTGCCGTTTTCGCAACCACACTGACCATAGTCGCGGTATTCGTACCGGTTGCCTTCATGGAAGGTATCGTTGGCCGGTTCTTCTACCAGTTCGGTCTCACGGTTGCCTTTGCCGTTATCATCTCGCTCTTCGTTGCTTTCACCATCGCTCCGATGCTCAGTGCGCGGCTGTTGAAGCCGGGTGAATTCGTGCCGAAAACTGCGTTTTTGCGAAACGCTTCGCACAAGATCGATCATTGGTTGACCTCGCTCGACAACGGTTACCGAAATGTGTTGGATTGGGCCTTGGCGAACCGCTGGAAGACCTTGGCTGCGGCTGGTGCGATTACCGTGTTCAGCTTTTTCCTTCTTCGATTCGTTCCGGTCTCGTTCTTTCCGAAAGAGGATCGCGGCGAATTCACAGTGAACTATACGCTTCCTGAAGGAACCAGTATCGACGGAACCTCCGCTCAGACTCTGACGATGGTTGACGCGATTCAAAAGTTTCCTGGTGTGAAACGTGTGATCGTTGCTCTAGCGGCCGGTGCGGATAAAAAAGTAAACACCGCGCGCGTGTACGTTCAGCTCGTCGATAAACACGAACGAAGCTTTTCTCAACAAGAGATGATCAGTCGTATGCGCGAGGAGCTTGCTCCGAAATTTGCGATCAATGGGGCTGAGGTTTCCCTTACCGAGCAAGGCGGCGGCGGCGGTGGTAACCGTAGCGAACCGATTCAGTATATCTTCCAGTCTAACAACTGGGAAAAACTGGTGGCCTTCACCGAGAAAGCGAAAGCCGACATTCCTAAGCTCGTTCCTGGAACGACCGATGTAAACACGACTCGCCCTAAAGACAGTAAGGAATATCGGATTTCAATCGATCAAGGTCGTGCCGCCGATCTAGGCATCAGCACGGCGCAAATCGGTGCGGCTCTTCGTGCCCTTTACGAAGGGGATAAGATCTCCGACATCGTTTCTAACGGAAAGACCGTCGATGTTCGCCTTCGTGTGAGCGATGAGGACAGGATGGGGGCAACCGATCTTTCGGGTATTACTCTGAAGAACACACGAGGCGAACAAATCAACCTCAACTCGATCGCTGAGATCAAGTTAGCCACTTCACCCTCGACGATCGAACGTTTCAACCGTCAACGTCAAATCACATTGGTTTCTAACTTCACGGGTAAAGATTTGGGGGCTGCGGCTAGTACGATCGACCAGTACGTGGCGAACAACATGCCACCGGAAGTTACGCTGAATAAAGCGGGTCAGACCGAAATGATGGTGGATGCTGTGAAGGCGATCCTTAAGGCTCTCGCGATTGCGATCCTGCTCGTGTACATGATTCTGTGTGCTCAGTACGAAAGTTATCTAGCGCCTCTCGTGATCATGGCGGCTCTGCCACTGTCTCTTACAGGTGCGTTTGGTAGTCTTTTGATCACAGGACAAATCATGTCGATCTACACTATGATCGGTATCATTCTCCTCATGGGTCTTGTGACGAAGAACGGTATTCTTCTCATCGACTTCACCATCCAAAAGATGAATGAAGGGCTCAACGTCCACGATGCACTCATGGCTGCAGGACCGGTTCGACTCAGACCTATCCTCATGACGACGTTTGCTGCGGGTGGCGGTATGATTCCTATCGCTATCGGTCATGGTGTGGGTGGTGAAGCCCGCTCGCCGATGGGTGTTGCGGTAATCGGGGGTCTGATGGCTTCGACTGTGCTTACTCTACTCGTTGTTCCTTGCCTCTTTAGTCTTGCTGAAGGCGCAAAGCATGGTCTCGAAGCGAGACGCCAGCGAAAGAAAGCTCACTAAACTAAGTTTTCAAAAAGGCCCAGCGATCACTCGCTGGGCCTTTTTTACGTTCTCACTTCAGCTAGGCACAACGATCGAGGCGACATTCCCTTCGACCATAGCCGAGTAGGGGATCGTGCCTAAAACAAGGCCTTTGGGCCGAATAAAATGATGTTTGCCAAACACCAGGATATCCGATTTGGATTCGCGAACCACCTGCTGAAGCTCCTCGGATGGCGATCCGAACTTTACCCGAGGCGACCAATGAAGGCCCCGTGCAAAGTCTTTGTCGGCCGCTTCCAATCGATCATGCATCAAAGTCTTCACTTCATCTTTAATCTGCTTAAGATAGACATCCGATTCGAATTCAGGATTTGGGGGTAGCCGGCCCTCTATCATCGCAACTTTTATCTTTTCAACCGTTTCGTTGATGTCGCGATAACTTGTTTTCTTCACATGCAAATGAATCAGCTGTTTATAAGCAATCGATCGGCAAAGCCCAAGGGCAGCCTGGAGAGCATGCAGCCCTTCGTCTCTTAGATTGTCGGCGACCAGGATGTTATGTTCGCTCGTGGCAAAATCAATCTCCGTGGTCAAAGGTAGGATCATAACCGGAAATTTTGAACTCGCCATCATAGACAGAGCAGTCGACATTCCTCCATACCAGGAGGTCTCGCCCTCGCGTTCGCGCATTCCGCAAATAATGATCGAGGCTTTCACCTTTTCCGCCATATTTTCCAGCGCGTTTTCGGGATAATCGCGAACCACTTCGGTCTCGATCAGTATTTCGGCGGGTAGGCGATCACGCAGGGCGTACAGGTTTTGCTCAGCTTCGTCAAAATCGGAATGATGAACTTCCTGCTCGAAAGCTTCATAGGGTAGGGTCATATCCTCGCCCGCTGAGGCATAAGATCGAAACGGTTGGATAGCGTGAACAAGAACCAAACGCGCACCCGTTTTCTTAGCCAAACTCACAGCGGTTTTGATGAGTTTATCTTCTTCGTCGGACAGATCGAGGCCTACGACTATCGTGGTTTCCGAACTGAAAAGTTCTAGCATGATCGCTCCCAAAGCAGATGGATTTCCCCATTGAAAGTGTGGAATAAGTTTTCGCCTCTGTCTAACCGAACTGTTTCGCAAAGATCTCATTAACGAATGATTCAAGGGGCTTGAAGTCACTTGGCCAAATCTTAAGACTCTCACCCTTTTTTCATAATTCGGGGCGCAGACTCAGAAAATCCTAGGATTTCCAAATCCGGGTTTCAACACAACAGGGAGACGGCCATGGACTTGAGTTTTGCAAATGCGCGCCTGGAAAGAGCCTATTTTCACAAGGCCGATCAGGATTTGATTCGTAAGCTTCACGAGCAACAGGAGGCGAAAGAGGAGGAGGCGATTCAATCGCTTCACTATATGAAGTGTCCCAAATGCGGCCATGATCTTCACCAAGCCAAGCTCTCGACTATGACCGTCGATCGATGCACGGGCTGTGATGGAATCTTCTTTGATAAAGACGAATGGCGCGAATTCTTTAACGGCGAAGAGCCCAGGCACAACTTTATCGACACACTGCACACCCTTTTGGTCGGCGATCAGAAGGCCTGAAATAACAGGCAAATTCCCGCCGATTAAGAATTTGTCTAAGCCTGTAAGTCCCTAATCTTAAATAAGAATTAAGATCTTTCGCAATTATTCCGATGAAGCTGAAGATCGACAGGTTAGGGGGCAGGCTATGAAGCTCAGCGATCGCGACATCCGCATCATCACTGTGCATCCGAGTGCTACGATACGGCAGCTCCTAAATCAGGACCTTCGAAGTCGCGGCTATCAGGATGTTCTTGGCGTTTCTGATCTGAGTGAACTCGTCTCCCTCATGGAATCCCAGCCTGTCCATTGGGTAATCACTCCCCCTTTCCTCGATTCAAAAGTGAATGTCTTTCAATTGCTCAAATTAGCTTCGGAAGAAATCGCTTACGTGGATCTTAGGATCTCACTCATCCTCGATGATAAGATGGACCCTTATCTTTTGAGCAAGGCGTTTGATCTCGGTCTTTTGTCTTATCACGAACGTATGCAATCCAAACTCGATATTGAGATCGAATTAAAATCTTTATTCAATCGCAGCGAACAGTGCACCGACGCCATGGATCTCGTGTCGGCCGAGTATCTGCGAACGCATTTAATCGTCGAGCAAAGATTTCAAGATCTTCTTCGTTTCGAAAAGACGCTTTTCCCTTTGCACCGCGGCAATCTCGATCTTTCCTTTCGACTCGCCGAGGCTCAGTTGCGAGCGGGGGAAAAGGCTACGGCCGCGCAGCTTCTTTCCCAAATCGCGGTTGTTGATCCTGACAAGAACAAAGAGATTTCTACGCTGTGGGAGAAGTTCGAGAAGGGGACATTTGTTCCTCTCAAAGATATAGGGCTTAACAAACCCGACATGATCGGAGTGAGTCACGCGGTGATCGTCGATCCTGATAGCGCCCAGCTCACGATCTTACGAGGATTTCTAAAGGAACTTGGAATCCCCAGGGTTGATACGTTTGAGGACTCTGGTCGCGCATTAGAGGCTTTGGAAGGCGGATCAAAACCAGAGATCATTATTTTCGAGTGGCGAAGCTCACCGCTCAGCGGGCCTATCTTTGCTCAGCGTGTGCGTGAGATGGTTGGTTTTGGTGTTCCTTTGACTGTTGTGAACAATCAACTTCATGATGAGGATATGCCTATCCTCCGCGAAATGGGTGTGACCAATCGCATCCGAAAGCCTTTGGAGGCTTCGAGTTTCTTTAAAGAATTCCTCTGGCTGGTTCATCAGGATCGTGTGCCGACTGAGCCGTTCATCATCCTGCAGAAGATCAAGCAGGCGATGGCTGAGTCGAACTACGAGGATCTCGCTAAGTTGACCAAGAAATATATGGAAAATCCTAAGTGTAGTAACGCGGATAAGACTTTGCTTCAGGCGGAGTTGTCGTATTTTCGCGGGCATTTCTCCGCGTCGCGGGATATGGCTCTAAGCACTTTGAAAACGGGGATGATAAACGTCGATGTGCTTAACACTCTCGGGAAATCGCTTATGAAGATGCGAGATTTCGAGACCGCGCTGAGATGTTTTGAAACGGCTGATATGGTTTCGCCGAACAACGTGCGCCGTGTCTGTAATATTGCCGAGTCGAAGCTTGAGCTTGGGCAAATTCTAGATTTTAAAGAAAAGCTTCAGATGGCAAAGGATCTCGATCCGGATTCGATCGCAGTACAGGAGGTTGAACTCAAAGGCGCGTTGGTAGAGAAGGATTCGGTAAAGGCTCAGGGGTTGATGCAGTCTTTAAAATCGCTAGTCACAATATTATCGTTTACGAATAATCGTGCTATTGCACTGATTCGTTGTGATCATTTTGAGGAGGGGATTGGTCTTTACCGTGAGGCTTTAGCCGCCGTGCCGCATGATCAGATCGAGATCAAGGGGATTTTGCAGTATAATTTGGCTTTAGCCTTAGCGCGGCTTAATCGTTTGGATGAATCTAAGTTACTTCTTATGACGTCGGAGATCGATAAGGTTTCGAAGGTGATGAATAAGGGTAAAGGTTTGTTGAGTCGAGTGAATCGCGCGTTGGCGACAGGCGAGAAATTCACTGTGAATCAGGAGGCCTCTGCCGCGGTGCCTCTGGCGGCGGAATCTGAGAGTGAAGGACCGAGTGCGTATGATGAGACTTTGATGGCTTTGAAGGTCGGTCCTGGTGATTTCTGTCTGCATAAGATCTGGTTCGAGCCTAAATTGGACCCGCGGTATAAAGCTATGATGGAG
>JAZKGL010000103.1:0-4436 GCA_040385935.1 Bdellovibrionota bacterium | reverse complement strand
TTAAGATTTTCAGGTGACTCGACTCGAGCAAAAGAGGGGCAGCATGAGCGCAGAGGTTAGAAATTCAAATCGATCCGATAATCCACGGAAACGATTAGGTCCTCACAAAACACGGGATGAGCTGGCACGAACACGCCGCGCGCTTGAGAAAACTCAACGCGAAGCGAAGGTGCTCTTGACCTCAGTTTTCGAAGAGGAAATACCTAAAGGTGTGAATGAAAGCCCCGCTCTCGGTAACGGTAGCGACACGGGGCTTATGGTGAAGATTCGCAGCACGGCGCAGAACCCCTCGAGTTCGATCACCGCCGAAGCCCAAAATCCCGAGGTTGAATGGGTCGCGAGCCGCACAGCAAATGCCAAACGAATGGCGCGCAGTCATAGGAAACTCTTCTCGCACTAAAGCGACGTTTCTTTCGCTTAAGTCTGCTGCAGACTCACCTTCAGCTCGCTCGACCCATCCACAGATCAATCATACCGATCGTTCTTACTCTTGTTTATTCAAGGTCTCGTAAAGCGTGTCGGCAATGTACTGGCTCGCGATAGGTCCGATATGCAAACCATCGGGAATCAACTGCCGAAGATTATAACGTGTCCCCTTGTAGTTTAGAGCGCCTTCGCTCAAAACCTTCACAAGCATGTCAGTAAAAGGGACGACCGTGCATTTTGCGTAGTTGTCGCAGGCCTTTTGCAATTCGCGGTTGATCAGCGCGGCCTGCGGCTGCATGCCCGGCAAAAGATTTGGGACCTCGCCCAGTATGATCGGAATATCGCGCGCCTTCACCGCCGCAATCAGTTTCTTCATTTCCTTGAGACTGTCATCGGCCGAACGAAGAGTTGCATCCCAAAAGAACAGATCGAGCCCGATCACCACCGTTCGGTCCCTCAGTTGTTCCTCCCCGACCTTCTTGAGGACAAAGCTCCCACTCTTGCCACCGAAGGCTATCGTCTTGATCTGATTCTCGTCGGTATAACGCAGAGCGAGAAGCTTACCTGGACTTTTCGAAGCCCAGTCGGCGCTGACCGACGCCCCGACGATCAACGGTCTTCGCATCACACGTTCTAGACTAGGCCCGGATTCACTCGCGGACAGGACGGTCGCCGTGCTCGTAACTATACTCAAAATTATTCTCTTCCACTGAAAAATGGTTTTCATAAACGTCACGAATGATTTTTAGGGGTTTATAAATCGAACGGGGAACACTAACCAGTGCTCCAACCACTCTATAAAAAATTTATGAGGATGAGATGAAAACGCTCTTTCAAGCTACAGATTTCGTAGATGAAGATGGTAGGCCAGTTGGCAAAAAAATTTGCGCCTTGATGACTCAAGGCGCAAAGTCCAGGTGATGACAAACTAGAGTTTGATTAGTTCTGACCGCGCTGATGCGGATGCTGCATTTTTTGACCCAAAGTACCGGGTGTACGGTTCTCCAAAGGCCCAATCGTTTTGTAGAGAAAATAGAGAACGCCGAAGATCACAAGAGATACTAAGGCGCAAATTCCAGCGATGTATTCGGTCGTAAACACGCCTTTGCCTAGGTAGTAGGAGACTCCAAAACTCGACCCGAAGGACACGAGGAACTGAACAAGAAGAATTGCGTAGGAGTTTCTCACCTTGAGACCATATAGAACGATACCGGCGAATAATGCGCTAAGTGTAGCTGTAACGAGCAATGCGTAAATCATGGATTCCCCTCCTAGGTCTTGGGCATGCGGTCCAAAAAAGGCCGCGATTAGTCTTTTGCAATAACCAGACCAGCTGCACACAACCCAAGTTTATTGGCTTTCTTCGCCGATTTACGTGATCTGTATTGAGCCCGCACCACTGAGAACGAGTTCGCTGTTCGAAAAAAGCTTCATAGTGCTAGCTTGGCCGCCTCACCGTTATAATCACACGAGCGAGTCAGCCTTTGATCTGAGGAGTCACCTATGAACTTTGAAATGACGCTTTCCGAAGAATACGTGGATCGTTCGTACTTTCTTGAAACGCGGGCCCGAAACTATAGCTTTCAGCCAGGCGACTTTGGATACGAAAACATTATCGAATTCGAACCCATCGGTCTGCTCACTTCGCCTTTTCCTCACAGCAGCGGTTACACCTTTTATGTGGTGTACGCCAACGCCCGACACGAACGTTTGATGAGACGTTTCGGAGTCGGTCGCGATCAGAGCGTCACCGAATATGAGCGCTATCGATATGCGTACCGTGGTGCGCAGGCTTATTGACGCTTTTCTTGCGTCAGGATTTTTCCAGCGGCTCCTTGATTCAAACTGTGTTAGCTTTCCGGAACCTTTTCCAAGGCTCTCGTTTGAACAAGGAATTCCCTGGTTATGAAGCTTAAACACCTCGCTCTTTTAGTCTCGCTATCGGCGTCGGCGGCCGCACTGCCCCAACATGCCTACTCAGAGGACAAGAAACTTCCTGACGTCAAGAAACTTGAAGCTATCATTGCGCGCTTTGCGCCAGTCGATCTCACTGTGGATCTATCGAAACTTCCCGAGAGTGAAAAGCAAGCCTTGGCAAAATTGATTCAGGCCTCAGATATTATTGAGACCATCTATATGCGCCAGGTCTGGGACAGCAATCTGGAGACCCGAAAGGAACTGCAAAAGGCTAAGGATAAGTCGCCTCTAGACAAAGCGCGCTTTGATGCCTTTATGCTCGATAAGGGTCCGTGGTCGCTGCAGGATCATCACTTGGCGACGATTCCGAATGTCCCACCGAAGCCTGAGGCCGGCACCTATTATCCAAAAGGGAGTTCGAAGGCTGAACTTGAAGTCTGGATGAAGGGTCTCTCGCCCGAGGAATCGAAAAAGGCCAAAGGATTTTTTTGGGTGGTTCGCAAAGATGATAAGGGCAAATTCAAGACCGTGCCTTATAGCGAAGAGTATCTGCCGGAAATCAAAACGGCGGCAGGCCTGTTAAAAGAAGCGGCCGCGCTCACCACACAAAAATCGCTCAAAGACTTTCTGGATAAACGCGCTGAGGCGTTTTTGTCAGACGACTACTATGCGAGCGATGTCGCCTGGATGAAGCTTGATGCCTCGATCGAGCCGACCATTGGACCTTACGAAACCTATGAAGACGGTTGGTTTAGCGCGAAGGCGGCTTTTGAATCCTTCATTACGATTCGTGATGAAGAGGAAACCGCCAAGCTCGCTAAGTTTTCGGCCGAGCTTCAGGACCTTGAGAACAACTTGCCTTTCGATCCAAAGTTCCGTAACCCAAAACTCGGTGCGCTGGCTCCTATTCGCGTAGTCAATTCGATCTATAGCGCGGGCGAGGCCAACCGTGGCATCCAAACCGCCGCTTATAATTTGCCCAACGATGAGAAGATTGCCACGGAAATGGGCACCAAACGCACTATGCTCAAAAATATTCAGGAAGCAAAATTCGAAAAAGTTTTGACTCCTATTTCTCGCATCGCTCTGGCCAAGGCCGACCAATCGAGGATCGCATTCGACGCATTTTTTACACACATCTTGATGCATGAACTTATGCACGGTCTGGGACCCAGCACAGTGACCGAGGCTGGAAAAGCTGTGACCGTACGAGAGAAACTCCAGGAAACCTATAGCGCAATGGAAGAGGCGAAGGCTGACGTATCGGGACTTTGGGCACTTCAGCGCCTTATCGACAAAGGCACTTTGAGCAAAGATCTTGAAAAGACTTTATATACTACCTACCTAGCGTCTACGTTCCGTTCGATTCGGTTTGGTTTGAATGAGGCCCATGGCAAGGCTGTCGCTCTGCAAATGAACTATTTCCTCGATGCGAAGGCTTATCGCGTGGCCAAGGACGGAACTTTCAGCGTGGACGAAACGAAGATCAAGGACGCAGTAAAATCTCTGACAAATGAACTTTTGACGATTCAGGCTATGGGCGACAAAAAGAAGGCGGATGAGTTCCACAAAAAGTATGTCAACTTACGCCCAGAGGTGAAGAAAATATTGGAGAAAATCGACCACATTCCTGTCGATATTCGCCCTGTATTTACGACTGCGACTGAGCTTGTGAAAAAGTACAAGTAAGAAAGTCGCTTAAAATCTGATGAATTTTATTTTACTATGCCCCCCTCACGGTTATTTACCTTCGGAGTTTTGATTATGAAAAAGATTCTTTTGGCTTCTGCAGCTTTGGCACTCAGCGTTGCTTGTACAAAAAAGACACCTACTGCGACTGATTCAGCAACTTCGACAACAACTGCTCCTTCGGCAGTTCCAGAAGCAACAACTCCAGCTCCTTCGGATGTTGCTCCTACAACTAACGAAATGCCTGGCAGCCCAGATTCGACTAACTCGGTTCCTGGTACAACAACTCCAGCTCCAACTGAAGGCACAGTTCCTACAGACAGCACAACTCCAGCTCCTGGTACAGAAGTTCAACCAACTTCGCCAGCTCCAGCGGGCACACCTGCTCCTTAATGTTCGGTCTT
>JAZKGL010000102.1:13571-15078 GCA_040385935.1 Bdellovibrionota bacterium | reverse complement strand
GTGGCGAGGGATTGATGGAACGTCTCTACCTCATTCGCGTGGGCATGGAACGCTTTTTGGGACCTTTCACCTTAAAACAGGTGCAAGAGGCTTATTCCAAAATGCAATTCGGTCTGCAGGATGAGATCTCCGGAAGTTTAAGACAGTGGGTAGCTTTCGATAACGTCGAAGGTATCCGTCGTCATTATCCGGAACTCGTACATCTGATTCACAACGAGATGATGTCGGGTTGGGGCATGACCGTTCCACCAACCGCTCCGGCTCCAAACGCACGCGTTCGTATGGGTTCAAACACAGCCTTTAATCGTCCCCCAAGCAATTCAAAAATGCATTTGATCTTTATCGCTTTTGCTTTGGTTCTTGCTGCGCTGATCGCTTTTGTCAGCTACCGCGATGGCGAATGGGTCAATCCTCTGGCTTATTTAAAGGATCGCTCTTATTATCAGGCCAAATCCCTTTTGGGCGATAAGTATAACGTTCGTTTCGAAGCTTACATCGACCGTAACCGCAGCGATATTCTTTCGGCGATGAAAAAGAAGAAGGCGTTTGCGCTGTGGATTCCTTATGTCCGCTCGGTTGCTTATGCTCGCAATCGTGATGGGCTCTGGGAAGGTGTCAACGCCAAAAAACTCCGTGGAACGACCGATAGTTTTCTTCCGCAGGATTGTTCGGTCGCCGCTTGGGATGAGCGCTGGAAAGCCTCGCGTGGGGAATGGGATTCCTTTCTGGAAGGCCGTCGTCTGCCCAAAGAAGAGTGGGCACGCCTACTGATGATGGATACGCACTGGATTAAAAATCGCTCGCCCATGGCCGGCTGGTCGGAGCCCGGCAGTTATCACGAAGCCTGTCTGCGCATGGCCGCTAAATCGATGGAAAAATATGCCCCTGAAGATAACAACGCCAAGACTTTGCTCGCTCGCCTTCGCTGGCAGCTAAGCGCCATCGCCGGAAACTCACCCTCGGCCGAATATGAAATGTCAGGAACGCTTTGGGCTACGAGTTGTCTGGAAGATGTTCATGGGACAGACGAACTCAGGACTTGCCTGAACTCGGTGAGGGTCAAGGGTGATTGGCAAGACTACTTTGAAGCGATGATGATCATTCGCAAAATGTCTCTGCTGGCTCACGAGGGCTCTCAGATGTCGGAAAACGATGGTCAGGAACTCCTTAATCTTTTGAATTCATTCCCATCCAAGAAAGCGGTGGCTTTCCTTGACTATGATGTGGAATTGAAGTTTTATCAGGAAATCATTCAGCAAAAAGGTAATGTGAAAGCAGCTAAGGCGGTGGTGCAAAGAAAATTCCCTAGCGTTCGCTTAGAACCCTGAGGATATTCCCATGCAAAACCTCAGATTCAGCTGGCTTTTGGTAACGATAGCTCTTCTGAGGCCTATAGCCTTAGTGGGGAGCACAGCTGCGTCTAAGGCTTCAAACTCGGTTGAGAATGAAGAGGCCAATGAGACGAAGGATACTAAGGAATCCAAAGAGACAAAAGAGCCGAAGGATA
>JAZKGL010000102.1:0-13471 GCA_040385935.1 Bdellovibrionota bacterium | reverse complement strand
CGAAGGATACTAAGGAATCCAAAGAGACAAAAGAGCCGAAGGATATAAAAGAGGTCAAGCCCGAATCAGCTGAAGGAAATAGTCAGGACGAGTATAAAAAGGCGATGGCTTTTCAAAAAGATGGAAAGTTAAAAGACGCCTTTCAGATTCTCAAAGCAATTGCCAAAGACGAGACTGAGAAGTCTCGCGCTTACCTTTTGATCGGCGCCCTCTATCATCAGAAAAAGAAGTATCGGAAAGCCAAACGCTACTTCGATGAAGCGGGTGACGACGTTATTTTGCAAAAAGAAACCGCTTATGCCTACGGCTCGACTTATCTCGAATACGAAGATTTATCTAAGGCCCTCATAGGTTTGAAGGCCGCCTCAAAGTTTAAATCAGCCAGTTCCACTGCAATCCGCTACCGGCTCGGCGTCACCTACTTTAAACTGGGTCAATACACTCGATCCGAACGATATTTCGAACGCATCAATCCAAAATCTCTGTCGACTGCCCTGCGACTTGAGCGCCAGCGTTATCTCTTAGAGATCCGCGCTCGACAAGATGAATTTATGACGAGTTTTACAGGTCAGGATTCGGAAGTTCGTACCGTCGTGGCCTCGCCGCGTGCGTTCGACAACTCAGGTTCGGATAACGACTGGGCAGCAGTGGTTAAAGAGAAAGAGTGGGGGATACGCTGGCGACCGGGCTTTATGCTTCATCAAGAGAGCAATCAAAATCTAAATCGCGGCAATGGGCGAGATGCCTCAGAACTCTTGTCCCATCGAGTCGGGACCAGCGCTTATGCGGGCGGCAACGCCTCGCAGAAAACTTTTGGTAGTCTCGAATTTGGCTTTGGTTTTACAGGGTTTGAAGTGCAGAAGGAGCATAGCCGGTCTTTTGAAATCCCGGGCGCTAATGGTGATTTCCTCAGTCAATCTACGAGTGCGAATGCCGAAGAAAATGGATACTTCAGCTTTCAGCCTATGCTCAACCTTGAGCTTACCCCTGCGCTGCGCGCTGAGATCGGTGCAAGCGTGAACGCTTATCTCCCTCACTTTCAGATGGGCGACGGATGGGGCCAGACCGAGGCTCTTGCCCGTCTGCGTGCCGAAGGTTCCGAGCTTGATGGCGGCATAGAGTTCGCCATTCAGCAACCCTTCGACAGCGCTTCCCATGAAAAAAGCAACGATTTCCTTTTTAAAGGTGACATCAATCAACGCCTAGGGGAAATGAATATTCGTTTTAGCGCCCAGCATTGGATAGCTGGCAATGATAAATTTACCTACTTCACCCGTGAGCGCATGAGCCTCGCCGAACATCGGTTTAAATATCATGTCGGTTTCAAGGCCGAAACCAAAGCTTCGATTTCAGGAGCACTCAGCCTCGGTGATCTCGGTCTGAAAGCGACTTATGAATTCACTACGCGCGCGGCCGATTCTGGAGTGGAGCGACTGAGCGTGATCGACGATCCGGAACTGACAGCAAAACAAGCCAACAAACGCATGTTCGCTATTGCTTACCCTCTCTGGGATACCGTGAGTCTGTCCGCTGCGTTTGGATCACAAAACCTTAAGGATTATACCTTCCGTCTTCGCGACGAAGTTACGCTCGCTGTTCAACGTGAATATGTGAGTAACATCGATCAGCAGCTCTTGCAGTTCGGATGTGCGGTGTCGCTCGTCGATTGGGTTAAAGTGAGACTGACTTTCTCGCAAGGTCGAAACAGCTATAAGGGCGGAACCGAGCGCGACGAGATCTTTGAGCTGCAAAATCCGCGTGGAAGTGAAAACTCGCTTATGCATATCGAGCTGTCAAAGAGTTTCTGATTTCGATCAACGCCTTGTCCTTAAAGCCATTTATTGCCCCTTCGAAAAAGCCCGACTTGTCCCCTCGCAGCAAAAAGCCTACTCTGAGCCTCATAAGCTGACGAAGGAGAGTAGCCTGTGGATGAAGCGTTGAATGGACTTGAGCCCAAGGAAGTTTGGAAATATTTCGGAGAGATCGCCAAGATTCCAAGACCCTCCAAACACGAAGGGGCGATCAGTCGATGGGTGCAGGAGTTCGCGCGTGAGCACGGCCTCACACTTAAGACGGACAAGGTTGGCAATATCGTTATCGAAGTGCCAGCATCCGCCGGCTACGAACAAGCCCCTTCTGTCTGCCTGCAAGGGCATCTCGATATGGTGACTGAGAAGAACTCCGCTATCACGCATGACTTTATGAAAGAAGGCATTCGTCTGAAGCGTGAGGGCGATTCCGTCTTTGCCGATGGCACAACGCTCGGCGCGGACAACGGTTTGGGTGTGTCGGCTATGCTGGCTTTGATCGAAGATAAAAGCGCCGTGCATGGCCCGCTTGAACTCTTGATGACAGTCGATGAAGAGTCGGGACTTACAGGCGCCAAAGGTCTTGATCCCGCACTCGTTAAGAGCCGGATAATGCTCAATCTAGATAGTGAAGAGGAAGGCGCGCTTTATGTCGGCTGCAGTGGAGGGCGAGACACGCTTGCAAGCTGGGATCTTCAAGTCGAAGAGTTGCCTGACAAGATGCAATTTTTCACCTTCCAAGTTTCCGGTTTAAAAGGTGGGCACTCCGGTCTCGATATCGATAAGCAGCGCGGCAATGCTATCAAGATTTTGGGCCGAGCGTTGCTTGAAGTTGAGAAACTCGGCATTCGTATTGGCAGCCTCCAGGGTGGCAATAAACGCAATGCAATACCGCGTGAAGCTCAAGTCCTCGCCTATATTCCCGTCTCTAAATGGGCTTTGGCCGAAGAGAAATGGGCGGCTTTTTCCGGCCTAGTGAAAGAGGAGTTTCACGTTGCTGATCCCGGATTACAGCTGGCGTGGAAAGCTGAGAGCGTGAAGAAGGGAAAGGTGCTTACCCGCATTCTTCAAAAGCGATTGCTGCGATTAATTGATGCGATTCCTCACGGCGTGCAAAAATTCAGCCACGAGATCGCAGGTCTGGTGCAGACCTCGACCAACTTTGGAGTGATTGCGACAGGTCGAAAGCAAATCACAGTAACGACGAGTCAAAGAAGTTCGGTCGCTTCCGAACTGTCGGCTTTATCTCACGGCATAGGCTCGTTGTTGAATCTCGCAGGTGGGGAAGTGGAACATTCCACGGGGTATCCTGGCTGGAAACCCAACTTGGCTTCCGACGCGCTCAAAGTTGTGAGCGATCAGCATCAGAAGTTGTTCGGTCACAAACCTGAGGTCAAAGCGATTCACGCCGGTCTTGAATGCGGTATTATCGGAGAGAAATATCCTGAGATGGACATGGTATCGTTTGGTCCGACTATTATCGGCGCTCACTCGCCGGACGAGCATGTTGAGATAGAAACAGTCGATAAATTCTATAGTTTACTCAAGGCCGTGTTGAAATCCTATGCTGAGCGCAGCGTGCATTAATTGAAGTGCGTCGATCCTAAATGCGAAAAGCCGAAAGGAATTCCTTTCGGCTTTTATATTTTCAGTCTTTCACCAAGGATCAGTCAAGTATCGTCTTTCGAAGATAGGCAAGGGCTGCCTCTTTTAAATCGTCCACACCTTCAGAATTTAAGAAACTGTCACGCTTAATTTCATTGGGCGTAACCTGTCCACCATCTCCGATCACGATGAGCTTCCAACGAATCGCATCCAAGTCCTCAGCTTTTTGCAGCAGTCGATCGCTATCGGTGGGCTCACCTATCACCCGTGCACCGAAATCCTTTTGCAGGCTAGCGGCAAGACGGGCCGCTCCCTCGCGGGTCCCTTGATTCGTAATTACGGCGATGGGAATCTTTTTCTTTAGAGCGGGCCAGACTTCGCGGCCCTCGCCAAACACATCACGCAAATCAAGGAGCATAGCCTGACAAAGGCCACTCTCAAACTTCGAGACAAGACTCTGACTCACAGACTTGTCGAGCCAGAACCAAACCTTTTCAACACAAACTTTCTCATTGTCGATGATGAGAGATTTAGAAGCCTGCTGTGAGAGTTCAAGGTTCCACGCGCTTAAAGGCTTCGACTGCGTGCTGACACTCACGGCTTTTTCGAAAGGAAGCTTCCACTCAGTGGCCTTTTGATTTTCTTTAGAGAACGGATCAAAATCTTTCTGCAAGAAGTGATCGCCGCGTCTGAGCTTATCAGTTTCTGCGTATTGCACGACCCAGCGCGAGCCCTTTCGCTCGAACCACGCGCGCGGGAGAGTGAGTGACTCTCCATTCAAAGCCCAGTATTGCGCGTCGCTCTCATCTAATATACGAAATCGAAGGCCTATCCACTGATCCAAGATGTGCTGGACGCTGAGCTTTAACCCTTGAGTGCTCTCGCTTTGCTGCGCCGCTTGTTCGAGATGATGCCGCACTTTAAGCCACTCTGTTTGGTGCGACTTAATATTTGGATCGAGAGCTTCTAATTTTTGAACCAGCTCCGTAGCGACATCACGTTTAGCCGCAGAATTTGCATAAATTTTGCTCGAAAGACAGACACTGATTATCAGCATCGAATAATATTTCACGGTAAGAATCCTCCTTGCGGGATCGATGGAGTACATTACATTCATCGCCTATATTTTTCGCTTTGAAAAAAAGGTAGAGTCTGCTTTAACGATTGCTCGATGAGAAAATAGTTTGCCCTGACACAGGCGTTATATGCAAAACCAGAATGGCAGTGACAAAGAAGATGTAGGTCTCAGCCGAGTAAGCTCGTTCTTACGCTCGTCGACGATGTTTTACCTCGTGATGGGGACAGTGGGAGCGTTGGTTGCGCATTTTCAGCACAACAATTTGTTTAGCTCGCTGACGATACCCTCCGACACAAATGAAGCCCTTCGATTCCTCCTTATCAGTCTACTCGGCGCAGGTGTTCTTCTTATATTTAATTATGTCTTCGAGGAGCAGTTCGCCTCCTTCAAAGCTTTTCGTCACATTCTTATGCAGATGGTAGGCGCTGCGTCGATTCCGGCTTCGATCTACCTCGCAGTCCTTTCGGCGTTCGGCGAGGAGCTTTTATTTCGTGCCGCAATACAGCCCGAACTAGGATTGTTTGGAACAGCCTTGCTTTTTGGGCTTCTGCATCTTGGGCCCCAAGGTCTTATTTCGATTTGGACAGCCTGGGCTATCCTTACGGGCCTACTTTTCGGATTTATGTTTCAGCAGACGCAGAGCCTGTTGCCTGTGATTGTGTGTCACATCCTCGTCAATGCTATCTCCATGCTTAGACTTCGTATTCAATACAGACGCTTCCTCAAAGCTGCCGCCGAGCATGAAGCCGCCAAGAAAATGCTGTCGGGATCATAATTCATGCTGCCTGGTCACTTTCATATCTGTCTCTTTCAACCTGAGATTCCGCAAAATACGGGCAACATCGGCCGAATCGCAGCTGCGACCGGAAATCGCCTGCATCTGATCAAACCCTTTGGCTTTAGTCTGACCGATAAGAACCTTCGCCGTCCGGGTCTCGACTACTGGCCTTTTCTCGACCTCGAAATCCATGACTCTATCGAACCCCTACTCGAAATGTTTGACGGCCGCGTCGCGTTTTTCTCCAAGTTTGGCGAAAAGCACTACACCGATATTCCGGTTGAGACGGATTTACTCGTCTTTGGTCGGGAAACCTCAGGCTTGCCTGATGAGATTCATAAGCGTTATCGTTCTTCTTTGTATCGTATGCCGATGTTCCATCCGAACGTCCGCAGTCTGAACCTAGCCAACGCCGTTTCGATCGCGACCTATGATCTTTTGCATCGGCGTGGGCTTTTTGCTGAATAAGGTTTTAAACCGACTATGCAACCAACCGACAAATCCATGACTGTTAAAGACGCCGATTGGAGCTGGCTGAGTTCTTATTTCACCCCAAGCCTCGTGGCCGCGCGCGCCTATAAGCTCGACGCCCCCGTGGGCATCACAATCAAACTTGATCAGAACGAGAGCCCTTGGGATTGGCCGGAGTCGATTAAGGATCGCATTTTAGCCAAAGTGAAGGACTCCGATTGGAATCGTTATCCTGATCCCATGGCTCAGGATGTCACTGCCGGACTGTCTAAGTATCTTAAGATTCCGAAAGAAAATATTCTGACAAGCTCAGGTTCCAATCATTTGATCACCGTCATACTAGAAGGCCTGGCCAAACAACTCACCGGCAAACTCGTAATTACACGCCCATCGTTTCCTCTATTTGAATCGCACGCACAATATCTTGGAATACCTTATGAAACCTGGGATCTCGACGAGACTTTTCAATACTCACTGGGTAAGCTCCCCGAGTTAACGGACGGATCGATGGTTATCGTCGCATCGCCGAACAACCCCACGGGAACCTCGCTGCCCAAAAAGGATTTGCGTAATCTTCTCAGTCGCTATCCTAAGGTCCTATTTTTAGCGGACGAGGCTTACTACGAATTTGATGACGATCCTTATACGGATCTTTTGAGTGAGTTCGGTAATCTATTGATCCTTCGCACTCTGTCTAAGACGATGGGAGCCGCTGGCGTTCGTTTGGGTTATGCGCTCGGTTCGAAAGATTTGATTGCGCATTTGGGCAAGCTTCGCGTGCCATTTCTTTTGAATCATTTTACGCTGGCCGCTGCCGAAGCTATTTTTGAACACCCAGAAATGTCAAAGTTCATGGAGCGCAATGTTCAAAATGCGCGATCTGAACGAAACCGTATGTTCGAAACCCTCGTTTCGAAACTCAAAGGCGTCGAAGTCTTTAACTCGCAGGCGAACTTTCTGCTCCTGCGCTGGCCCACGCAAGACTCGTGTCAGGCGGCTTACGAATCCTTGATGAAGGCTGGTATTCAGGTTCGAAACATCTCTGCGGGCCCTGGTCTCAAAGGCTGTTTGCGCGTAACAATCGGTCTTCCTGAAGAAAACGATGCATTCGTAAAGACGATAGTCGCTTCACATCGTTTGTGAAATACGCTTTTGTTTGAAGAAATACCAAGATTGATCGCTGACAAAATAAGCTGCATTTATTGAGCGCTTCGGAATAAAATGGTGCTAACTCCGTACCATTCTTTACGAAAGGCGCTCGATTTATGAGTGAGACGAAGACCCTAGCGGATGAGTTCGGGATCAAACTCGAATCCAATCTTGATCAAAATCGGCCGCTTTTCCTCCTCGAAGATCAACAGGATCTTCGTCTGATCGTCGCTCACCATCTTCAGAAATTAGGTTTCGGAGCGCTACACCAGTTTACCAACGGGCACGAAGCGCTGACCTTTATGCAGGATAATCCTGACATCAAACCTGTCGTGACCATTTGCGATCTTGAAATGCCACTGATGGGCGGCTACGACTACTTCGGCGAACTCCGTGAGAACACGCGCTACAGTCGTGGCCCTTTTGCGATTACCCTTCCTCAGCCTGATAAAGCGCAGATCATGCTTGCGAGCGAAAACGGTGTCGATGGTATCCTTGTGAAACCTTACACATTCAAAGACATCGTGCCGAAGCTTCGACAGGCCCACAAGATCTTCAATAATCCGAACAACCCCGAGTTGGTCTACGAGTTGGCTAAGGTTGAATTTCGAGCGAAAAACTGGGATAAGACCGAGCACATCTATAAAAAGCTCTCAAGCTCCTCGCAGAAAGCCGCGCGCCCCGTCGTCGGTCTTGCTCGCATTGCGATTGAGAAAAAGCAGTATACGCAGGCCCAGGAATACTTAACTGAGGCGGAGAAGAGAAACCCTTATTACGTCCATACCTTCGTTGAACTCGGTCGCATGGCTGTGATTCAAAATAATATTGAAGACGGCGTGAAGTACTTTAAAAAGGCTATCGACTTATCCCCACTCAATCCGATTCGGTATGAAGAGGCGGCTGAGCTGCTCTTTAAACTTGCGCGTTATCAAGATGCTGTGGAGCTTCTTCAACTCGCTTTGGATAATCAAGTCGTATTTCCAAGACTCCATCACATCATGAGTCAGGGTTATTTTGCGCTCAAAGACTATAAGAAGGCGACTCGTCACATCAAGTCGGCTTTGTCTGCCGAACCCGAAAATGTCGTATATCTGAATCAACTCGGCGTGTGTTACAAGGAATCAGATCTATTTGATGATGCTGCTAAGGTTTATAACCAAGTCCTTAAGGTGGATCCGGACAATCGTTCGGCGCTTTATAACAAGGCAATTATGCTTGTATCGCGCAGCCAGTTTCCTGAAGCGATCAAGCTTTTAACGCGCTGCGTGGAGAAATTTCCGGATTTTGAAGCAGCGGCGAAGAAGCTTAAGGAAATCAAAGATAACGCGAATGCGCCGAAAGCGAGCTGAAGTCGGGATGCGAAGAATAATATTGTTAAGACATGGTGAAGCCGAGCCCTCGAATCCGGAAGGAGATAGAGCGCGACATCTGACGCGAGCCGGTCAGGGGGCAGCGCTGAGGCTAGGGCAGGAACTCAGGGCTCATGGCCTCAGTCCCGATCTGATTCTATCGAGCGACTCGGTGCGAACTGTTGAGACGCTCGAAGGTGTCGTGCGCGGCGGCGGCTTTATCGGCGTGCCAGTGAAAAAACTTGGGCTTTTGTATCTGGCTGAAGTCGATACGATATTGGATCGCATCTATGAGGTCGAGGATAGCGTTCGCACCCTGCTTTTGATCGGACACAACCCCGGTTGGTCGGAAGCCGCGACCCAGCTTAGTCAGGTTCCTGTTGGGCTCGATACCGCGCAGGCGGCCTGGTTAGAAAAGAAGCTTATTGTGAAAGAGGATAGTCGCGATGTGGAGTCATCGTGGACGGATCTTCTGAATAGTCAGGGTGTTTGGCGGCTTCGGGGAATACTGCCTTAGATTTTCAACACCTTGATCCGCTCGTCAAATTCCATTAAGAATAAGCTTCTGTGCTTTGCCGTTGCACTTGAGGTTTCGCCATGGTCTTTGTTCGTCGTCTCCTTCTCAGTTTATGTTTACTCTTCGTAGCTGATCTGGCTTTTGCGCAAGGTTTCCTTTCTCCGCAGAAATCGGCTGATACCAAAGATGAGGAAAATGTCGAGTCGCCCCGATTCATGTTTCGGCGTTTTCTGGAAGTCTTAAATGAGGGCAATGTCGATCGAGCCTTTCCTTTCGTCGAGCTTCCTGCCCGCATGGGTCTTGAGCAAAGGCGGCAGACGATACGCGAACTCTTCGAAGTTTTAAACAAACGCGGCAGCATCGATGTCGCGTTGATTTCCAATACGCCTACTGGTAGCGCGAGTGATCTTGCGGATTTGACGATGGAAGACATCGGTTCGATTGCCATGCCGGGTCAGAACACGCGCGTCACGCTTCGTCTTGTCACGGACAGGAATAAGAGGGTTTGGAAGTTTAGCGCGGATTTTATGGAGAAGATTCCAGAGCTTGCGCAGATGCTGTCTAAGACTGATTTCGAGAATAAACTTCCGCAGAGGCTTACTGGTCATGAGTTGTTTGGAATTAAGCTGTGGCAATGGATCGGGCTTGGTCTTGCGGTAGCGATTTCGGTGTTTGCATCTCTCGTCCTGGCTGCCGTTTTCTTTTTTACAATGAAGTTTATTGTTCGACGGCTTCAGATTGTTGTGCCGGATGAGATATTTACGAATTTTATTACACCGCTGCGTTTGTTTATCGGTTTGCTGGTCTTTAGTTTGGCGATTCCGTTTTTGGATACGGATTTGGAGTTTCGTCAACGGCTCGCTTATATCGAAGCGATTGTCTTGACGATTAGCTTTTGTATCTTTGCGCTTCGATTGACTACGGCATCGATTGAATTGATTCGACTGTCTTATGAGCGTCAGGGGAAGTTGAATGCCAATGCTATGCTCGGTCCTTTTCAGAAAGGGATGAGCATACTGATCGTTGTGCTGGGAATTATTTCGCTGATGCGTAATCTCGGGTTTGATGTCACGGCGATCATCGCAGGTCTTGGTATTGGTGGTGTTGCGATCGCACTTGCCGGGCAGAAGACGATTGAGAACTTATTCGGCGGGATTTCGATTATTATGGATCAGCCGGTAAGAGTTGGTGACTTTGGGAAATTTGGTGACGTGCGAGGCACAGTTGAGGATATTGGTTTGCGGTCTACGAAGGTTCGGACTTTAGATCGGACTTTGGTCTCGATTCCGAATGCTGAGTTTTCGCATATGACTCTTGAGAACTTTGAGAAGCGGGATAAGTTTCGTTGGAATGCGACTCTTGGGATACGCATGGATGCGTCTACCGATCAGATTCGCCTTTTGCTGATGTTGATTAAGGAGCTGATGCTTGCGCATCCTATGGTTTACAAGGACCCGGCGCGAGTGCGGTTTGTTTCGTTTGGGCCGAGTAGTTTGAATCTTGAGATTTTTGCTTATATCAAAGCGTCGGATCATAATGAGTTTGTTACGGTGCTTGAGGATTTGAATTTGCGGGTGCTCGATATTATTCGTGATGTGGGCACCGATCTCGCTTATCCGGCTTCGACGATTTATATGGAACGCGGCAGGGGTGCTGATGTTGAGAAGTTGAAGGAAGTGGAGAAGCGGATTCAGGAAATTAAAGGGCTTGAAGGGTTTCCGCAGCCTTATTATCCGGCGACTTGGGCGGATCAAAAGATTGATACTTTGATTTTTCCGGAGAAGACTTCGATTAAAGAGTGATTGGTTTTGGAGGTGTTGGGGATCAACGGATTGATCACTTCGCTTCGTCCTCAATCCAATCTCGTGAGATCATGCAGTTATTGAAGTTTCTCGCGAGGTCATCCTGATAGCCCCAGTTTGGTGATGATCCCAAGGATCGATCGGACGCTTTTTCCGATTCTACTTCACAGAAAGCTTTATCCTTCCGAAATTTGCGGTGGATTTCTTTTTTAGTTAGCTTCATGTCACCGTCGTATTTGTAGTAGGTGTCTTCGACTGTCACGCAAGCCGTAAGGCTTACACATAGGATAGAGAGCAAATACTTATTCATTCGGGTGGCGCCTAGAAATAGAGTGGTTTTGCTTGGAAAGCATTTTTGTTTGACTGAGCCTTGGGAAAGTTTGAGTGATATTTGGCGAGTTGGCAATCAAGGAATGATTGGCTAACTCAAAAAATGATCTACGAGGTTATTGGGAAATTGTTGTGAAAGTTGGATTTGTCGAATCGAAAGCGCGCGGGTCTTCTTTGGGAATGATGAAAAAAGGCTGCGGAAATTTTCCCGCAGCCTTTTTTTAAGTGTTTAAACTTTATTTTGGACTGATTTTGTAAACGACGCCTGATTTGTCGTCAGACAAAAGAAGCGAACCATCGATGTAGTTTTTAACATCTGAAGGACGGCCCCAGTTAGCCTGTTGGGTCGCGAATCCTGAAACGAATGGTCGGTAGCTGTAACTTGCTTTGCCAGCGGTCACAGTTTCTTCAACGATCGTAAGACGGTATCCGACTTTAAAGTCTGAATCCCAAGAACCGTGTTCCGCAATAAAAGTCGCGTTTTTATACTTCGCTGGGAATGTCGAGCCCGTGTAGTGAGTCAAGCCAAGCGCCGCTACGTGTGCGCCTAGATCCCTGATCGGTTTAGTGAATTCGGAAGAGTTACAGTCTGTGCCTGCACCGAAATCTTTGTCGGTTACATTTGAGGCAAAGCAGAAAGGGAAGCCATAATCTTGAACAGGACTCTTCAAAACGTTCAATTCGTCGCCTGGAAGATTGTTGCCAAGGTTATCGCGACCATTGTCCGTGAACCATAATTGACCTGTAACTGGATGGAAAGTCAATCCAACGGTATTACGAACGCCTTTTGCAACTTGTTCGTAGTTTTTGCCATTGAGATCCATGCGGAAGATCGATGCGCCGACGTCACGATCTTCAGAACAAACATTACAATCTGCGCCGATACCCACATAGAGTTTGTTATCGGGACTGATTGCGATGTATTTCCAGTGATGCTCATCTTGTACTCTAAGGTCACGCTTCACAACAAGTGCAGCAGGAACTTCCGCTTCATTATTAAGAGCCAAAGCTTTGGCAGAGGCAACAGCGTTTTTGTATACAGTGATGCGCGAACTTTCAGCAACATAAAGATCGTTGCCTTGTAGTGCTACACCGTTGGGATTTTTAAGATCCTTCGCAAGTGTGACGACTACATTTCCTGTTGTTGTAGGAACGATAGCATGAACTCGGCCTTCAGGATCAACGTTAGAGAAGCCACCGGTTCCAATAAAGACGATGCCGGAAGGGTGAACGGCTAGCGAGCGAGCGCCGCGCGCTTGAGCGAACACTTCGATTTTGAAACCGTCTTCAACTTTGAGTTTTGAAAGTGGAACTATCGCGTCGGTTGAAGGAGCTGAAACGCTTGGCTCTAGCTCTAGCTCTGGTTCTGGCGTAGAAACTAGAGTTTTTAAGTAGCTAAGAAGTTCACTTTTTTCAAGATCCGTAAATGCTTCTGATTGTGACGATTGATCAGGAGGCATCGGAGTTACGCCATTTTTAGCTTCGATGCGTGCAATCATTCTTTCTGCTTTGTTTTTAACTTTTTCGTCGTTAATAACTTTGTTCGTAGCGAAAGTATTGGTGTGGCAAGATAAGCAGCGAGTCGTAATAACAGAATATGCTCTGTCTTTAAGACTGCTTTGGCCTTGAGCGAAGCTAGCAAACAGCAAGCTGCTCATCACAACGGATGCATTCACAAATTTCATATGATCTACCTCTTGGACGTAATCGACTGTTGGCCTTTTAGGAACAAAAGCTGTCAAACGCAAGAGGCATCGTTCGTATTAAAATATCTTGAAGGCACGTTGTGCGTGGTATTGAGGGTTTAAAAGCAAATTTTATTTATCCGTCAGTTTCCAAATGACTCGAGATGAATATGATCGTCAGCTACGCCATTCTTTTTTAGGAACTCAACAAAGTTATCCATCATGGCTTCTGGGCCACACGTCATATAGCTTGACTCGTCATAGGTTCCTTTGAGGACCTTAGCAAACATTTCATCCTCCGGGCGACCGTGGAGAAAACCTTCACTCTGAGCATCTTCACGGGTCAATGTCGTGATGATTTGCACACCAGAAATTTTATTCAAGCAAACCAAATCCTCCCAACATATCAAATCAAGCTTGCTACGGTAGGCAACCAATAGAGTCATCTTCTTCGGAGAGCCTTCTTGCCCGAGTGTGTCTGCATATTGGCGAACCATACTTACGAAAGGTGTCACGCCACTTCCCGCGCCAAGCATGATAAGGTGAGAGCGATATTTTTGCGGGTCATAACAAAACTTACCAATCGGCCCCAGAGCTTTGACCTCATCCCCCACTTTCAAATGATCACACATCCAGTTGCTCACGAGGCCGCCCTCGACCCGCTTAATCGTCAAAGCAGAGAAACCCGCCTGCAACGGAGAACTCGACATCGTGTAGGACCGAGCAACAGCTTTTTCAGCGATTTTGTCAAAACGCAGTGTCAAATATTGACCAGCGATATAATCGAAAGGGCAGCCGCCATCTTGGGCGTCTTCAAGATAGAAAGTCTTCGTGTCCCAAGTTTCATCTTCAATGCGTGTGACCTTGAGATTCATCCAGCCTTTTTTACGGCGTGGTGG
>JAZKGL010000101.1:0-4894 GCA_040385935.1 Bdellovibrionota bacterium | reverse complement strand
ATGAAGACCCGATCACAGGCGCTGTGAAGGTGAAATCGTGCGATGTGAAACTCGACGTGAATGAGAAGCAACTCGTGACGACCTGGGCCTACGAAGTGTGTCGGCCCGTGAACTGAATTACTCACCGTGAGCGTCAGCAAACAGCGACAGGTGATGGGTGGAAGTACTCGAGATAAATCAGTTAACTGGCCGATCATTCAATTTTCGTAAATTTACTTGAGAAGCTCTTGGGACCAATGTCGGTACAGATTAATCACCTTGGTCACTTTACAAACTGTTCATGATTGAGCGGTAATTAAGGGGTATTTCTTATGAAGATGAAGCGCATATTGATGAACAGTCTCTTGTCAGCCAGCAGTCTCCTCGCGTTGAACGCCTGCGGAAATCAGGATACGTCCACCAGCGAGCAGAAGATTACCAATGGCAAAGTCATTGCTAATAGTGACTACCCTTCAGTTGTAATGCTCTATGATGCGAAAATGGGCGCGATTTGTACTGGTACCTTCGTGACTGAGACAACTGTTATCGCAGCCGCACACTGCACGATGTCGGGTGAAATCGATTCGCAGGGCAACGTCGATGGGTCCTTGTTGATCGTGAATGTTATTGATTTAGCAGCCGGTGAGGTTCAGGCGATTGCGGAAAGCACGTCTATGGTCCGTAACCCGCTTTGGGAAAAGAACGGTAAAGAAGTGAACAAGTGGGATTTGTCGCTCATCACTTTCCCGAAAGGAACCGCTAAAGCCGTTTCTGACTTTGCAACAGCGAAGCCTAAAGCGAATGATGCGTTGACTATCGTCGGCTACGGTCTGAATCAGTCGAAAAATCTTTTTGATGGTTCAAGCGCGGGAATTAAACGTGTCGGCGCTAACACGGTGACTGCGGTTTCTGATGGTTTCATTCAGTTTAAAGGCCAGTCGGCAACGACGACTGCGGACGGCACGAAGTCTTCAGCCAGCGGCGGAGATTCGGGCGGACCGCTCTTTATCGGCGGTAAGCTTGCGGGTGTTACCTCGGGCGGCGGCGCGGACTGGTTTGGTTTAGGATCTTCTTCAACTTCTCTGTATGTGGATTTGAGTTCAGCGGAAAGCCGTACTTTCTTGTCTGCGCACTCGGATTTGCTCGCCAAGTAATCGTTCGTTTTGATCGTTTCGCCCGCGATAGTGATATCGCGGGCTTTTTTGTTTTCGAAACGAAAAGCCTAGAAAAGAATCAACAAACTTGACAATAGTTCTCATAATCATTAATTAAACAGTCACGAAAATCGGCCCAAGTTAGCCGGAATAGATGATTAGGGACTTCCTATGCAAAACAGCCTGGCATACCGCATTTTCTTTTGGGCGCATCGCTGGTTTGGTGTTGTTGCTGGGCTCTACTTTGTTCTTTTTGGAATCACCGGAAGCTATCTCGTTTATGAGAGCAGCTTTGATAAATGGATGTATCCCGATCGATTTGTTTCGGAATCGACCGCAGACACGATCGATATACCGCGCTACGTGGCGACAGCTCAGATCGGTTTGCAAACCGATCGTTTGCCCACGCGAGTGACCCTTCCTGAATCATCCTCGGAAAACGTAAACCTCATTTTCAACCTCGCGGACATTGGGACACCACCGCGAAATGTTAGGGTTTACATAGACCCCAGCACGTTCGCCTTCAAAGGCGCCTACGAGATGTTGGAAAGCTTTGGCGTGATCATGCGAACCTTTCACCACGACCTCTTCCTCGGAGCGGCTGTTGGCCGCTTTTGGATGGGTCTGTCCGGGGTCCTGTTTATGGTGATCCTGCTCTCAGGTCTTTGGATCTGGTGGCCGAAAGTGCGGTTTCTAAAAAAGTCTTTGAAGTGGCCTAATCTTCGGAGCTTTTATAAAGGCGCGATTGATCTACACAAATTCTTTGGCATCTATTCGCTTATTTTGATGATCGCCGTGACATTTTCCGGCCTCTATATTTCAGTGCCTGGTTGGTTTCAATTTGGTGGCAAGCCCTCCGCAGCTCGTCCACCGGATATCACAGCCGCACTTCCTGAGATCGATTTTGCTGCGATTCAGTCGCAGCTCGCAAACCAAGGACTCCTTAGCCGGCCTCTACGAGTGAACTACAATTCACGCGATCAGTCTGTGACTGTGCGCCTTGGTGAAGGCCAGCCAGGGCAAACTTATGATGTCGTGTCGAAAACTCTGACTTCGGACAAACCAAACGAGGAAGGCCCAAAGACGTTTGAAATGCGCCGCTTTCAGCGCGAGGTTCACGGCGGCGATTACTGGGGAAGTCTCGGTGAGATCCTCACTTTCGTATCCGGCCTGCTTCCACTCTTCTTTTGGATGACAGGCTGTTACGTGTGGTGGACGAAAAGGCGTTTGAAGGCGGCTTAAAAACTTAAGTCGGCGCCATGAGCTGCGAGACCAAGAATGCCATCTCAAGGCTCTGGCTGTAGTTCAGGCGTGGATCGCAGTAGGTTTCATAATTAAGATCAAGTTGATCGGCCGTAATACCCGCTGAACCACCGATACACTCGGTGACATCATCACCTGTCAGTTCAAAATGAATCCCGCCAAGGATAGACCCAGCGGTCTTATGAATCGCGAGCGATTCCTTAACCTCAGCGAGTATATCATCGAAGTTTCGCGTCTTAATTCCAGTGGACGTCTTCGCGGCATTGCCATGCATCGGATCGATCGACCAGACAACGGGCGTGCCTTCAAAAGCTTTGATTAAGCCTGGCAAATGACTCTGTGCTTTACCTTGACCATAACGTGAAATCAAAGTGATTTTGCCTCGTTCCTTCTTAGGATTGAGGCGTTCACAAATCGCGAGTATGTCACGCACATCAGAACTCGGGCCAACCTTGAGGCCAACTGGATTTGCGATGCCACGGAAATATTCGATATGTGCGCCATCGAGCTGCCGCGTGCGATCACCGATCCAGAGCGTGTGAGCGCCGAGGTTGTAGTAGGCATTGGCCTCGGGCACGAACTGAGTCATCGCCTCTTCGAGCGAGAGCAATAGGCCTTCGTGCGAAGTATAGAAATCGACTGTTCCGAGGCGTTCTTCCCGCGAGCCGATCGATTCCATAAAGATAATCGCGTCTTGAATATTGTGAACGATGCGTTCGTATTCGGGGCGACGCGGCGCGTTTTGCGCGAGTTTCAAATCCCAAGTCTGCGGATGATGAAGGTCGGCGAAACCGCCCTTGGTCAACGCGCGAACGTAATTGAGCGTGGCCGAAGAGCAGTGATACGCCTGCTTGATTCGACTTGGATCGGCTTTACGCGCCTCGGGATTGGATTCAAAGGAATTGATGATATCACCGCGATAGACGGGAATGTCCTTGCCTTCGATCACTTCGGTGTCGGCCGAGCGGGGCTTAGCGTATTGCCCAGCGATACGACCGATGCGAACGATAGGTTTACGAAGGCCGTAGCAAAGCACGAGCGACATCTGAAGCATGATCTTCAGTTTGCGGGTAATGGCTTCGCGGTTACAGTCTTGAAAGCGCTCGGCGCAATCTCCGCCCTGGAGTACGAAGGTTTCGCCGAGAGATGCACGAGCGAGCTGCTGCTTGAGACGTTCCACTTCACCCACGAATACAAGCGGCGGAAGCCTTTTAATCTCACCCAAAACAGTATTCAAATCAGCTTCGCTCGCATACGCGGGCTGCTGTTTGATTGGAAATTTTCGCCAAGTATCGGGCGCCCAGGTTGTCATCGCCTATCCTATTCTCTCAAAGGCTCGCGTTGGCCGAACTTTTTATCAAGCTGCGGGCGTAGTGCTGAATCATGCCTAAAATATTGCCAAGACCGTTTCTGCGGTTCATCGACAAATGCTCGCTTACGCCGGCTTCGCTCAGAAAATCCGTTGATAGACTCTGGATTTCTTCCGGCGTGCTGCCATTATAAACTTTGAGCAAAAGGGCCACGACGCCTTTGACGATCATCGCCTCAGAATCGGCCATGAAATAAAGTCGATTGTCTTTCACTTCGGGCACAAGCCAAGCGCGTGAAATACAGCCTTTGACTAAAAAGGCTTCGAGGCGAAGATTCTCAGGGAAGAGAGGCAAGCCTTTGCCTTCGCTGATGATATGTCTTAGTCGCTCGTCTTTATCGTGAATGCCACGAAGGGATTTGAGGAGCTGTTCTTTGCGATCTAGAATGTCGGTCATCTCTTTGGTCTGCCTCACGGAAAGTCCAGGGTCTTATGTTTTACGCCTCAGGCTCTGCAGTGTCCAATCAAACCAATAAAAAAGCCCCGCGAAATTCGCGGGGCTTATCACTTCGACTTACATTTCGGAATTAACCAGCTTTGCTGACGCGAAGAATTTGGCCAACTTTGACGCCGTTACGTTGGAGTTTATTGATCTTTTTCAGTTCGGCTACCGACATGCCAAATTTCTTAGCGATACCGTGAAGCTGATCACCGCGGCGTACGCGGTAGATCCCATCGTCTTTCGCTGCAACTTTGACTTCTGGCTTAGCCGTCGCTTTTGCGACTGCCTTCTGCGTGCCTTCCGACATCACCTTGAGCTTTTGGCCGCGGAAAACCGTGCTTGAGCGAAGGTTGTTCAACTCTTTGAGTTCATCGATGGAAAGGCCGTATTTGGACGCGATGACATTGAGGTTCTCGCCACGTTTCACGCGATGGAACTTACGAAGTTTCGAATCAACGTCAGCCAGGCGAGGGGCTTCGGCTTTAACGGCAACGCGGTGTTCAGCAAGGTTAGCTGAGCGTTCGCGGAAAGAGCGCTCGTAAGATTTTGGAATCCAGATCTTGTAGGTCGACGCGTCCTGTGGAGTCACACCGCTTTTGAGATGCGGGTTGAATTTAAGGAGCGACTCAAGAGGAATCGTCGTTTCATCAGCGATCGACTTGAGATTGATGGGACCAGGAACCGTTA
>JAZKGL010000100.1:0-6016 GCA_040385935.1 Bdellovibrionota bacterium | reverse complement strand
CCGCAGACCATTCGGAAATTTCGTCAAACTTGCCTTCTCGTATAGTCGCGGCTTTGTCACAAAGCTTAGCCACGTGGGACGCCACGTGCGTACTCACGATCGTAAGTTGATCGCTTCGACGTGCTGACAGCAAATCTTCCAAGGTTCGAATATGAAATAGATCGAGCCCAGAAAAGGGTTCATCCAATATCAGCAGCTCGGGATTGTGAAGTGTGGCCAGCGCGAGGGCGACCCGCTTTTGCATTCCATAGGAGCAGGCGCCCAGGGGTTTGAATGCGTAGTAGCTCGAGTCCCACAGCTCCAAAACCTCATCTCGCCTTTTCTTAAGATCCTCAAAGCCATGAAGTTTCAAAGCGTAGGTGATAATGTCGTGCGCGCTCACCCAACGCGGGAGTTCGAGATGCTGAGGCAGATAGCCGATACGTTTCTTGAGTTCGAAGGCTGAGGGATGCATCTTTTCACCGAAGAGGCGAATCTCACCCGAATCCGCCGTCATGTGTCCGGTGATCAACTGGAAAAGCGTAGTCTTGCCCGCACCATTTTTACCAAATAGCGCAAGCCTTTCGCCCGCTTTCAATTCGACATTCAAAGGACCGAGCTGAAACCCGCTCGAGGGGAAACCTTTTTGGAGTTGTGAAAGGCTGAGAGTCATAGGTCGTCAGCTCCGATAGAAGTTATTCTTTTGATATTGTTTGGCATAAATCATAGCGATTGGAATGAGTATGATCGAAGCCCAGTGAGCAAAGATCGCGGTGCCGAGGAAGAGTCCGATCAAGGCGATCGTCATGATCTGAAGCATCGAACGTTCGGGAGCAATCTGAAACATCACCGCAGGAAAAATCAAAGGGAAAAGGCCCGCAATCGCGGCGATTTTCAAGCTATCAAGCGGGTTATGCAAGCCGCGTCCGAGCAGAGCAAAAGCGATCGTGGTCGCGACGACCAAAAGAGCCAGTCTTACACTGATCGCCTGATAGGCAGCTACGTATTCTTCATGCGAACATGCTATCTGTCTTTCGAACCAGATCGCGCGCATATCCTCTTCCAGTTGAAAGCTCGGCGCGGCCGCTGTCAAAAGTCCTGTGACCATGGAGAGCAGAATCGCAAGCGCAAGCGGTGCGCCTTGCCACAGCAAAAGACTACTCGCCACCTGCACAAGCAGAGCGAGTGCTAGGCAGAGTTTAGCCAAACGGTTTCTCAGAAAAATTTGTCTCGTTCGCCAAAGTCTCATGGTCTGAAGACGCGTGCTGCGTTCATCACCAAGCAAGGGATTGAAGGAATCTTCGCGGGCTTTGATTTCACCGAAAAATACGATACGAACAACACCTAAACCCACGCTTAACCCGATCCATATTACCGACCAGAAGACGTTCCACTGCCCCCAAGGAAGGCCTACATATCGCCAGTAAAGGGCATAACTGAGTGAGACGATCAGTGCGGTCTGGAGGGCAATATAGAGGCGGACAGTGCCAGGATTTTCTCCCGAGCGAAGAGCAAAACTTCGTAAGGAGGGCTCGTCTCGCCAGAGCTTTAGGATAGGGGAAGCTATCCATGGTCCAAGGATCATGAGGAGTGAGAAGGCAAACATTCGTGCGATGCCAGCTTGCTGCTCGGGTGGAATGACCTTGAGTTTTTCATTGAGGAAGTCACGAAAGATGTAAGCGAACAGTCCCAGAAGGACTAGGGAGCTGATCAAAACGACCAGTTCACGGCCAAGGTCGTAGCGGAGTTTGAGAAAATACTGTTTGTTGTGGGTTCCAACAAGTCGAAGCGCCCGGGAAAGATTCACTGGATAGCCTCATTTTCAAAAAGAAAAAGCCGCATAAGTGAAAGGCAGGATCAAATCGGCAGTACCGAGATCATGACTTTCGCCCATGCAGCTTACGTAACACAATCTATAGGTTGGACTGAAAGAAAAACCGATCTTAAATCCCGGTTTTTCTTAATCAGCGACCAATGACTCTAACTTGCATTACTCTAGAAGATTACTGTCTTAGCTAGCTTTTTTAGTTTTCTTACGGCCAGCTGACTTCTTCTTAGCTCCACCAACAGCTTTTTTCTTGCTGGCTTTTTTAGTGGATTTTTTAGCAGCGCCTTTAGTCGCTTTTTTTCTACCGGCTGTCTTCTTAACGGCTTTAGCGCCAGAAGCTTTTTTAGTAGCCTTGCGGCCGGCTTTTTTCTTAGCGACTTTTTTTACCGCTTTTTTAGCCGACTTTTTCTTAGCCTTGCCAGCAGTTTTCTTCTTAGCGCCAGCTTTCTTAGTGCTGGTTTTTTTCGCCTTAGAAGTTTTTCTCTTCTTCGTCGAACGCTTTTTCTTACCGCCAGATACTTCGCCTTCACCGTCATCGGTCATAAGATTGTCTTCCAAAGTCGTCTCCTAAGAGTTGGTCTGCTGATTAACAGCTTTGGTATAGTGTTACAGAAAAACATTCCGCATTTCAATCCTTTCTACACAAAAAAAAATGCAGACGAAGTTTGCCGAACGTGTCGACAATCGTCTGCAGTTTAATGAAAGCACGGAAATTAAAGTTTAAAAGCGTGTCTAAGCGCTTTTTAGAAACTTTTCAGACAGCCTGAATCGCGGAAAATATTTTCGAGGTCGATACCCTCGACTTTCGTTTTGAGTCCGTATCGAACCAAACCCTGCTTCCCAAAATCGGCTCTTCGCCACATGACTTCGAGCGCAATCGACTCTTTGTGAGTACGCAGTGAGACAGTTGCACCGACATCGAGGTTGGTTTCGCTCAAAATCGACAAGCCTTCGGTAGATAGATCCACCGGTCGGCATTGGATTACGTTGTTGTTCGAATCGATGATAGCCCCAGGCAGTATCCTGAGCATCACACGACGCGATGAACGTTTCTCGTTCTTCGCAGCTAAGGCCATTTGATAAGTCCTCCCATTTTTCTTCTCTGTCCTACCATCGGAGCATTCCGGGCAATATTGAGTTGGACGAGAAAAGACAATGGTTTCAGTGAGATGAATAGGCGCATTCTAGTCATTGAGGCGCCGCCCCCGCATGAAAATCGGAATGCAGTAGAGGCGAATGCTCTCAGGGGCGAGGCGTTTTCGATTACACTGGTCAAAGAGTGGAAATACCGCGAATAGGAAACGATGAGGAGGACCCCAAACTATGTTTGCCATCTTTCCTGAAATCTTAAATCAGACCTCAGCCGGCGATCTCGAATCCGTGACATGTCTCGTCCGCAAATATTTTGGGGACGGTCAGGTCTTTACTCCCAATCTGCGTGTCGCAGAACTTTGTAACAACGCCGAGATCAAGATTCGGCCCGATGCCCGAGGCATCGCCGCGCGCATGGAAGCTTGGGATGCGAACGGGCAGTTCCGAATTGAGATCTCGGTTCACCCGGACATCAAAAATCAACGCGAGCTGAACTATATCCTTGCACTCATGTTGGGCCATGTATTTTTGGATCTCCAACCTAAAATGGCCAAAGGAGAATTGCAACGGTCTATTTTTGAAAAAAAGCAGAGCCCTCTGCGTGAACTTTTGCTCAGTCCTGAGTCGGCCTCGGCCACCGATCTTTTCGCCTCGGCATTGATACTTCCGAAAGCGATGGTGAAGAGGGCCATGTCCTCGCTAAGTTCGAAAAAAGATGTAGCAGCGTTCTTCAACGTCGATCTTCCACTCCTCGAATTTCGCCTTCTCAAACTCTCTCTCGTCACAGGTGCCGCGAAGGAGGAAGCACCGGTTCGTGCGCAGCCGAAAAAAGAACCGGCACCAGCGCCCAGGCCAGCCTCCAAACCTCTTTCTGCAAAACCCGTGGAGAAGTCTGCTCCCGAACAAGAACTATCAAGTCTGGCGCGGGTGAATCGTTCGACTGCAACACGTTCCTATAAGAAAGAAGGTGAAGCGGTTAGCGAGTCCCCCAAGACGGAGAAAAAAACAAGCTCTCCTGGCTTGGAACGACTGAGAGAACTTGCACGAAAGATTGATAAATCGGTTTCCGACTAGCGAGAGGTGCGACTCTTTGCTATCACTTCTCAGCACTTACGACCCTGGTAGTAAAGAAAAGCTGAGGAGTGAATCCATGCCGAGTCAGATACCGTTGTGGACCCCAACGTATGCCCGCAAATCATCCGCCGCGCTTAGCCGCTTTGCCCACTATCTGGGCGAGCATTATGAGACTCATATTCCCCTGCATGACTACGCTTCCCTTCATCAATTCAGCGTGAACGATTTGGAGAAATTCTGGAGTGCGGCCTCAGAATTTCTTGAGATCAAATGGGTAACGCCACCTTCAAAGTCCTACACGCCTCCTCCTGCCGGAAAGATGGTCGGAGCAAACTGGTTTGCCGGCTCAACACTTTCCTATGCAGATAACATGGTGAGCAGCAAAACAGATGAGACAGTTCGGATCATATCTATTATAGAGGGTCTCGATAATCCTGTGCGTTACACAGGTGGCGAGATTTATCGCTCGGTAGCACGGCTCGCGGCCCATCTGAGATCGATTGGAATCAAGCCTTTGGACACAGTCGCAGGGGTAATGACCAACTCGGTGGAAGCGATTATCGCCATGCTGGCAACCAATGCCATCGGAGCGATCTGGTCGAGTTCCTCGCCCGATTTTGGCGAAGACGGAATCGTTGATCGATTTGGTCAGATTCTGCCGAAGGTGCTCTTTGTCACAGGATCTTATCAATATAATGGTAAGACGATCGACTGCCGATCGACTATCCACGCCGTGCTTAGAAAATTGCCATCGGTTCAGGAATGTATTGCAATCGATCCTCTGCAAACGCAGCAATCGATCGAAAACACGAAGCGCTGGTCGGACGTTTTGCGGGCGAATGAAGGAGCGGAAGACAGCTTTCAACCTTTGCCTACGAGCTTTGATCACCCTCTTTATATTCTTTATAGCTCGGGTACTACCGGCAAACCCAAATGCATAGTGCATACGGTTGGCGGTAGTCTGATTCAACATAAAAAAGAGCTGGTTTTACACTCTGATATTGGGCCCCAGTCGCGTCTCCTTTATTTCACCACCTGTGGTTGGATGATGTGGAACTGGATGGCCTCCGGTTTGAGTACCGGGGCGACTCTGGTGCTATTTGAAGGCTCGATTATGCGCGAGGACGCAAAGATTTTGTGGCGAACCGTGGCCGAGGAGAAGGTCACGTGTTTTGGAACGAGCGCTAAGTTTATCGCGACGAGCATGAAGGAACTTGTTGAGCCTTCGCGCGATTTCGATCTCTCTGAGCTAAAGAGTATACTCTCGACGGGATCACCGCTTTTACCTGAGCATTTCTCGTGGATTTACCACCACGTGAAAGAGGATATTCACCTCGCATCGATCTCGGGCGGGACCGATATCGTCTCGTGTTTTATGCTCGGAAATCCCTGGTCGCCCGTTTATTCGGGAGAGATTCAGGGACCTGGACTTGGCATGGCAGTGGAGTGCTGGAGCGACGAGGGCAAAGCTCTGGTCGGAGAAAAAGGCGAGTTGGTCTGCATTAGGCCCTTTCCGGCGATGCCGCTTGGGTTTTGGCACGATGATGAAAGCAAATCGAAATATAAAGAGAGTTATTTTACCTATTTTCCGCGTGCTGAAGTCTGGCGACATGGTGATTTCATCGAAATCAACGAGCATCTCGGAGTCACCGTTTTTGGGCGTTCAGATGCGACCTTGAATCCCGGTGGTGTGCGTATAGGGACAGCCGAAATCTATCGGCAAGTCGAAGATCTTTCGGCCGTAGCGGATTCGCTAGCTGTCTCCCATGACAGGGCAGGGGACGCCGAAATGCTCCTTTTTGTGAAGTTGAAAGCGGGTGAAATCCTTGGTCCGGAGCTGGATAAAACGATACGGACTACCCTGCGCAAAAACCTTTCGCCAAGGCATGTGCCGGCCGCTATTTATCAGGTGCAAGATATTCCCTATACCCGTAGCGGAAAGAAACTGGAGCTGGCCGTCACACGCATCCTTCAAGGCCGCAGCCTCGATAATCAAACGGCGATAGCCAATCCAGAATGTCTGGATGAATATCGCCGAATCGC
>JAZKGL010000099.1:0-3301 GCA_040385935.1 Bdellovibrionota bacterium | reverse complement strand
AGCAACCCAGTCTTCAACGATGCATTATCACTCATCGAGGTATAGATCAGTTCTGGTTAGCAATGTAGCTTAAAGCCTTCTGGCTATGAACGAATTTATTATCACCACCCGACTTATTCGCCCAGTATAATGCCATGGTAACCGCCATGCCTGCCGAGCCGTCGCGCAGTGTGCCCGTCACAGCATCTTTATCTTTACTTCGCGTTTCGTAGTCGCTGCAGGTAATAGGCAGTTGTGTTTGCAGATCTATGAGTTCGATGGCGAACTCGGCAAATGCTGTGTTTGCTGATAAAATCGAATCTTTTGGCGCCGCTGGGTCAGTCTTCAATTCTACGCAAAAGTAGAATCGATTGGTCGAATTCCCATTCGCGGGAGACACTGGCGTCTTGCAGCGCGTTTGTGCCTGGGTGTGCGGTGACGGAGGAGGTGTTGTTGTTCCAGCTAGGCCCGATACCTTTACTTCTTTTTCGAAGACATAGGTTACGGCACCATCGAGTGGTTTTGGAGTGTTGAGCTTGGAGCCCACCAAACTATTGCAGGTGGATGACATATTGTTGTGAAAAACATCGACCACATTGTTGATCAAGGCCTGATTGATATCCGCATACGATTGCTTCACCTTGATAGCCTTTTGCGTTCCCTGGGCTCGGAACTTAGCCTGCGAGATGAGGAGCATGGAGAACAGAACCACACCCATTACGATCAATACCGCGATGAGTGAGAAACCGGCCTCAGAATTATGTCTGTGTTTCACTTCGCGAGTCCTCCTGAAAGTCCCTTATCTACCGCTATCGGTCGTTCATATAGCTATTTTAAATCATTTTTTGGAGACTTGGGTGACGGAGGCGAAAAAAGGTGGGGTGGGGCATTGCTGCCCCTGTCACTGCTGGCTAAGTCTATATATTCATTGGAGGAAACTTATTGGGCGATCTTTCGCTGATCATCCCATAAATTGTTTCGTATATGTCCTCAGCGCTCGGTTTAGTGAAGTAATCGCCATCGGACCCATAAGGACTGCGGTGAGCTTTGGCCGTTAGGGTTCTCGGAGGACCATCGAGAAATTCGTAGGCGCCCTGGTTCTCCAGGACTTCCTGCATCATATAGGAGGTCGCTCCCCCCGGCACATCTTCGTCTACGAAGAGGACGAGATTCGTCTTATGGACCGAATCCCCAATCACACCATTTCGATCGAACGGCAAGAGCGTCTGCACATCGATCAATTCTACATCAATTTTATTTTTCTCTAGTAAGGCGATCGCCTCCTTCGCTACGGCAACGCATGCACCGTAGGTAACGAGGGTCAGGTCTTTGCCTTCTTTAAGAACTTCAGGAATACCGAGTGGCACGCGGAATTCACTTAAGTTGGAAGGCACATCTTCCTTCACGCGATAGCCATTGAGCACTTCGACCACAAGCGCCGGATCTTCACTCGCGAGTAGGGTGTTATACATTCCCGCGGCTTGCACCATGTTGCGAGGGACACAGACATGGATGCCTCGCAATCCATGAATAATCATGCCCATGGGTGAACCGGAATGCCAAACGCCTTCTAATCTGTGGCCCTTGGTTCGCACGATCACTGGAGCGATTTGGCCCCCGGCTGTTCGATAGTGCAGCGAGGCTAGATCGTCCGACATGAGCTGGAAGGCATAGAGCAGATAATCGAGGTATTGAATGTCAACGATAGGTCTTAGGCCTCGAAGAGAAGCACCAAGGCCTTGACCAAAAATACTCGCTTCACGAATACCAGTATCGGTGACACGCATATCACCGTGTTTTTCACTGAGGCCTTCAAACTCGAGGTTTACACCACCCAGCTGGCCAATGTCTTCGCCGACGATGAAGATGCGTGGATCATTCCCTAAGTGATGATCAAAACATCTTTGAATGATCACGCGACCATCGACGCTCTCTTTTTGGCCTTCATACTGCGCGTTTATCGCATCTTTTGAAAGTGCGGCCTTATCTCCCGTCACATGGAGAAAGGAGTTGTAGCGCTCAGCGTTTTCGGCTTTGTAATGGGTGATAAATGTGGCGAGAGCTTGTTTGGCTTCCCCATCACTGATCTGAAAGTAAAGTCGTCTCGCGCTCTGTAGTATCGATTTGCGACTGACGTTCGTCGAGCGCTTCAGCTTTGCGGCTTCGGCCTTGACCAATTCGTCATCGAGAGATTCATAGAGTTTCACGAGAGTATCGCGATCGGAGAGTATCGGGGTCTGAAACGCCTGCCAAGCGGCATCACGCTCTTTGAGAACCTCGGCTCTGACCTCTTCCTCGAGCTGAGTAAACCAAGCTTCATCCGCAAACTTTTGCTCGATCATCCAGTCTTTGGTTTTAGAAAGACAATCGATCGACGATTCATAGGTGAGTCGGTCTTTGGATTTATAGCGCTCATGGCTACCGGAGGTCGAATGACCTTGCGGCTGGGAGATTTCAATTACGTGAATAAGCGCGGGTATGTGATGGGCTCTGGCGTTATCCGCAGCTTGACGATAAGCATGAACGAGTTCCGGGTAGTTCCAGCCGCGCACCGTATAAATGTGAAAACCGTTGGAGTCCTTCTCGCGAGCGAAACCTGCGCAAACTTTGGAGATCGATTCTTTAGTCGTCTGGAACTTGTTGGGAACGGAAATTCCGTAACCGTCATCCCACACCGACATCACCATAGGGACATCGAGGACGCCTGCCGCGTTCAAGGTTTCCCAGAATATCCCTTCGGACGTTGAAGCATTGCCGATCGTTCCGAAGGCGATCTCACGGCCGCTTTTGGAGAACATCTTCTTTTCATCCGCGCCGGGGAATGCGCGGTAATATTTGGAGGCATACGCAAGACCTAAGAGACGGCCCATCTGCGCCGCAGTCGGTGAAGCATCGGCGCTTGTGTTGGGCTGCTCAAGTTGGTTCTTCCAACTGCCATCGGCATTTAGAGAACGCGTGGCAAAGTGCGCGTTCATCTGTCGACCACCGGATGCCGGTTCTCGCTGGATATCGGTGTCGGCATAAAGTTGGGCGAAGAATTGCCGTACAGTAAGAGCGCCGACCGCCATCATCAAAGTCTGATCGCGGTAATAGCCCGATCGCCAATCGCCGTGTTCGAAAACTTTGGCCAAAGCGATTTGAGCTAACTCTTTGCCGTCGCCAAAGATACCGAATTTCGCCTTGCCCGAAAGGACTTCTTTACGACCGAGTAGGCTCGCCTCGCGGCTCACAAGAGCTAGGCGGAAGTCCGCCTGCACCTGCTGGGCCGAGACTTCGGGGGTAAGCTTTTGGTTCTTCATATCTACTCCAAATTCGAAAGCGC
>JAZKGL010000098.1:0-3497 GCA_040385935.1 Bdellovibrionota bacterium | reverse complement strand
CGGAGAAATCGCGGTGTTTCGCATATTCTTAACGAAAAAGCTTTTGTCAGGCGAACCTACAGAGACTGTGGTTGAGCGCCCGCGCCTTAAGAATCGCCGCATCTATGAACGATTCTCGGTGGATCAAAAGCATCTCACCGTGATGAATGATCAGGATATTCTGTCGATTCGTGACATTTCCTTAAAGGGCTTTGCAAGCGCCGTATCCGATCGCGCTTATGAGCGTTTTTTGATCGGTGATGTTTACACTGCGCGCATGCGATATCACGGCAAGGTGTCTGAACTCGATCTGAAGGTTGCATGGAAGCGCGAGAATCTCGTCGGCTTTGAACTCTACGAACCCACAACGCCTATCATCACGTTTTTCAAAAGCCTTGTACGACCGGTCCAGCTCGCGCACTCTCTGAGTCAGGTCGAAGCTTCGTTTATGGAATCGCATCAAGGCATGACTTGGTACCACGGCGAAGATGTGGACCTGCATATTTGGATCAATGATGATGAGGGTCTGGCGGCTTGGCAACTCGTCGCGGATGATCAAGTCGTCGAATGGTCAGCCGTCCACGGCGTGAAAACGGGCATACTCAAACGCCAGCCGTTTGCCGAAAGCGGCATACTTGAGCCCGGCGAAGTGGTGCGGGTCATCGACGAAAGTCCGCTGCCGACTCGCCTTCGCTTTGCCTTCGACATCATCTCCTCAGGCACTTTCCCCGAGTCATCTGACCTTTCGCGGTCGCTCGACAACCTCGGCATCGCTATTTAACTTGCCCTAAGTCCTCATTATTCATTGAAAAATTGCATGTTCATCCGTTAGAGTCGTAAGAGATACGTTACGGTCCTCTAACGGAGATATCTATGTCTGACTCCGGCTATCAGGTTCGCGTTCTGAAGCAACTCCTCTCTCTTCTGGCTAAAGAAGAGGGCAGCAAAGACAAATCCAAGGATGCAGGCGAGAGTTATACGGGCAGCGCCAAAGAAGTGCTGTCAAATCTTGCGGGACTCGCTGGCAAAGGCAAAGATGAGCTGATACAAAGCATCTGCCGTGAGATCGGACAGGCCACAGCCGCAGTTCTTAAAGAACCGCTGGCGCAGCTTTTGAAAGATCGAAAGCTTCAGGTCACCATCGAATTCGTGCCGGTAAAAAATGACAAAGAAAAAGACAAACTTTCGAGCAAGAAGAAGTCCTCGCGATCCGAGCCTGGACCAGCGAGCCCCAAAGGCCAACGCACAGGTCCAAACCCTCGTCGTCGCTGACGTCGCCTTCGGTGGTGACGGTATTGCACGCGAAGACGGCAAAGTGATCTTTATTGAGCAGGCCGTTCCTGGTGAAACCGTGACGGCAGAGATTCTGCAGGATAAAAAGCGTTTTGCGCGTGCACGTAAACTCACGACATTGATCCCTGCTCCCGATGCTGTCGAACCGTTCTGCCCTGTATTTGGGCGGTGCGGAGGCTGTGATTGGCAGCACGTGCCTTACAGCAAACAGCTCGATTGGAAACGTCAGTTCATCGAATCGGCGCTTTCCAAGAACGCTCGCTTCACTTGGCATGAACCAATTTCTGTATGGCCTTCCGTTCAAACACAAAACTTTCGAAACCGAATCAAACTCAAAGCCCGGCTTTATCAGGGCCGACTGGAAGTCGCCTATTTTGCCAAGAGCAGTCACGAGATAGTGACTATTACTCAGTGCCCGATTGCGGAAACTGCGATCAACGAATTTCTTCTCGAAGTGAAAGACTTGCCGTTCGATGTGTCCGCCTCGTGGCGTGGAGAACTCGAAATTCAACGGGTTGGTCTCAAGCAAAGACTTCTTCACTTTGACCCCGAATTTCCTCAGCAAAAATTTCTGCAAAAGCATTTTCCAAACGATTTTGTGCAGCCCACCGATTCAGTCCTCTTAGAAGAACATGAAGGCCTTAGCTATCGCACCCGTGCCGGTCAGTTTCAGCAGGTCAATGCTCTCGGAAATCATCAGCTTCGCGCCTGGATTAAGACAAAAGTCGTGCAGACAGGAGCCAAGACTCTCGTCGATCTGTTCTGTGGAAGTGGAAATCTTTCGTTATCTTTGCAAAGTATTTCCGCGATCAAAGTTTGGGGAATTGAATATTCGGAAACGGCGATTCGCACGGCTAAAGAAAATGCGAAGGATAAACCTTTGCAAAACTTTGCCTACAAAGCGGGACCTGCAAATCAGATCCGCGAAATTTTTCCCGATATTCCTGAGTCCGTAGATTGCGTCATTACGGATCCACCGCGAGCGGGTATGGATGATTCCATCGCCGATTTACTTGGATTAAAGCCCAAACACATACTCTCGGTGAGCTGCGATCCGAACACCTTTGCGCGTGATCTCAAGATTCTTCTCGAGAATGGTTACGTACTCAAAGAAATTTTGGGCGCTGACTTCTTTCCGCACAGCTATCACATCGAGACTCTCGCTCATCTCGAAAGGACGACTTAGTCGAGCTTAGGGATAAAAGCTGCCGGTAAAATCATCGAGCATAACGTTGAGCGAAGAAAGCTTGTCATCGTCCAAACAGATTTCTTTTCGAACACCTGTTTGTACGGCGAACGCTTTATCTTTCAGCTTACGACCTTGTGGAGTCAGGCTGATGACGACGCTGCGCTCATCTTCCTTCGACCGAACCTTCTCTACGATTTTCTTATCCTGAAGCTTTTTGAGTAGCGGCGAAAGCGTGCCCGAATCGAGATAGAGCTTAGCCCCCAAATCCTTAACGCTCAAAGGCTCCGACTCCCAAAGCACCAGCATCACAAGATACTGAGGATAGGTCAGATCCAGAGGTTTGAGAAAAGGAGTGTAGGCCTGAATAACCGACTTGGAGGCGAGATAAAGTCTAAAACAGGTCTGTAATTCAAGACTAAGAGAGTCCGCCGATTTTTTCATAAGGTCTTCTTCTGATCTGCACGTGTGACTAACGCGATTGGAAAATCTCACTTAACGTATTCGAAAGAATAACAAATGAAAAGGGCGTTGCGAAGAGGGGGTGATCACATTGAGCACAGCCTTCTTCGCAAAGCCTTTAAAATCAGGACTTCATGGTTAAACGGGCGAGTTTTAAAGCGTCACGTACACGATCCGGGGCTGTACCACCGAAACTTGCTTTTTTGCTCAGAACACTTTCAAGCGAAACCGCTCTGTAGACGTCGTGGTCCGTCACTGAGGAAAAACGCTGATATTCCTCGAGTGGAAGATCATTCAGCGTGTCGCCGCGTTTGATTGCATGCAAAACAATTTCGCCAACCAAATGATGGGCTTCCCGAAACGGGATTCCTTTCATCACATAGTAATCGGCCAAATCAGTCGCATTCATATAACCCTTGTGAGCTTCGCGCAGCATCGTTTCGGAATGAACAGTCAGCGTGTCCATAACGAGTTTCATGACTTTGAGCGAGATCTGCCAGGTGTCGATGCTATCGAAGAGGCTTTCTTTGTCTTCCTGCATATCTTTGTTATAGCAAGAAGGTAGACCTTTCATGAC
>JAZKGL010000097.1:0-2132 GCA_040385935.1 Bdellovibrionota bacterium | reverse complement strand
CTTCGGTCATGTCGAAGTGGATTAAAGAAACCTACAAGTGCGAAGTCGTTGCGTTCACCGCCGATATCGGTCAAGGCGCAGAGCTTGCCGGTCTCGAAGAGAAAGCGCTCAGCACCGGCTGCTCGTCGATCTTCATCGAAGATCTTAAAGATGAATTTGTTCGCGACTACGTATTCTATGCGATCAAAGCCAAAGCCGTTTACGAAGGTCACTACCTCCTTGGGACTTCGGTAGCGCGTCCGGTCATCGCCAAACGTCAAATCGAAATCGCGCAACAGGTTGGTGCTGATGCCGTCGCTCACGGAGCCACGGGCAAAGGCAACGATCAGGTTCGATTCGAACTTACGTACTACAGCCTAAAACCCGATATCAAAGTGATTGCGCCTTGGCGAACTTGGCCTTTGAAATCGCGTACCGACTGTATCAATTACGCAAAAGAACACAATATCCCGGTCCTAGCCACCGCAGCTAAACCCTACTCGATGGACGCGAACCTCATGCACGTCAGCTATGAGGGCGGAATTTTGGAAGATCCATGGGCAGCGCCTCCTGAAGATATCTTCCTTTTGACCAAGAGCATCGAGAATACACCGAACACACCTACAGAAATCACTGTGAACTTTGAGCGCGGCGTGCCCGTGGGCCTCGACGGCGAAGCCTTTTCACCGGTTGGACTCCTGACCAAACTCAATCAGATCGCAGGCGAACACGGTATCGGTCGTGTGGATGTTGTCGAAAACCGTTTTGTCGGCATGAAGTCGCGCGGTGTTTATGAAACTCCGGGCGTTACAGTTCTTCACCAAGCTCACCGTGCCCTTGAAACGATCACATTGGATCGCGAAGTGATGCGTCTACGCGATGGTCTCTCGGTGAAAATCGCGGAAATGATCTACAACGGTTTTTGGTTCGCACCCGAATTCCGCGCTCTCCAAGGCATGATCGAAGGCATCATGCATCCGGTCAATGGCGATGTCCGACTTCGCCTCTTCAAAGGCAACGTGACTACTTTGGGCCGTCGCTCTCCGAACACGCTTTATAGCGAGCAGCTGGCGACGTTTGAAGCCGATCAGGTTTACAACCAAGCGGATGCCGAAGGTTTCATCAAACTCAACGCTCTTCGCCTTCGTATGGGACACAAGAAATGAAATCACTTTGGGGCGGACGCTTTAGCGAAAAGCAGGACGACTTTTTCTTTAGCTTCAACGCTTCGTTTCGATTCGACGTGAGACTCGCCGAAGTGGATGTCATCGGAAGTATGGCTTATGCGCGTGCTTTAAGTCGCACGCGCATCTTCAATGAGGCTGAGCTGCAAAAAGTCGAAGCGGGTCTTGAACAGCTTTTGCAAAAGATTCGGAAAGAACCCGAGTGGGTTGAGGAAAGTTTAAGAGCGGGCTATGAGGACGTTCATTCTTTCGTCGAAATGGAATTGACGAAACTTGTGGGCGATCTCGGCAAACGTCTTCACACAGGTCGTAGTCGCAATGATCAGGTTGCAACCGACCTTCGGCTGTATCTGCGTGACGCGATCGATCGCACGATTGAGGGCCTTCTGAGTCTTCAGGACTCCCTCTTGAATCAGGCTGAGGCCAATACGCACGCTATACTTCCGGGTTATACGCATATGCAAAAGGCGCAGCCGGTGCTCTTCTCGCACTATTTGCTTTCGTTTTTTGAAATGCTGACGCGCGACATCGCGCGCCTGAAGGATTGTCGCAAGCGTGTGAATATCATGCCACTCGGTTCAGGCGCTCTGGCTGGCAACAGTCTGAACGTCGATCGACAGGCTCTTGCAAAGGATCTGGGCTTTGACGGGATTACCGCCAATAGTCTCGATGCGACCTCGGATCGCGACTTTGCCATTGAGTTTCTTTCCGTAGCGTCGATCTCGATGATGCACTTATCGCGTCTGTCCGAAGATCTGATTCTCTACTGCTCGGATGAATTCAAATTTGTTCGCATGGGTGACCAGGTATCCACCGGTTCATCGCTTATGCCGCAAAAGAAGAACCCAGACGCGCTGGAATTGATCCGCGGGAAAACCGGACGTAGCTACGGCAATCTCATGACTTTGCTTACAGTCATGAAAGGTCTACCTTCTTGCTATAACAAAGATATGCAGGAAGACAAAGAAA
>JAZKGL010000096.1:0-2781 GCA_040385935.1 Bdellovibrionota bacterium | reverse complement strand
ATATCTTTATCGTCGTAGACATAAATCGTCAAAACCGGTCCGAAGATTTCTTCCGTCATGCTCCGGAAGGTTGGATTTTGCGCGAGGATAATAGTCGGGTGGACAAAGTAACCCTTCTTATCATCACACTCACCGCCCACTAAGATTTTGGCATCTTTAGAAGACTTGGCTTCGTCGATGTAGCCTTTAATGCGATCAAACGAACGCTTATCGATGACAGCACCCATAAAGTTTTCGAAGTCTTCAACATCGCCGACTTTGAGTTCTTTTACAGTGGCAACGAGCTTTTTCTCGACTTCAGACCAAAGGCTTTTAGGTACGTAGGCGCGTGAGGCCGCCGAACATTTTTGGCCCTGGTATTCAAACGCGCCGCGAACCAGACCGGTCACAAGCTGCTGGGCATCGGCACTGGGGTGAGCGAAGACAAAGTCTTTGCCGCCGGTTTCGCCGACGATGCGGGGGTAGTTCTTATAGCCATCGAGGTTTTTAGCGACTTCTTTCCATAAGTGATTGAAGGTCGCCGTCGAACCTGTGAAGTGAATGCCCGATAGCTCAGGATGCTTCAAAAGAATGTCGCTGATCGTAGGCGCATCGCCCGGAATCATATTGATGACGCCGGCCGGAAGGCCCGCTTCTTCAAGAATCTCAAGGCCAACCGCCGCCGCATGCATAGACGTATGGGCTGGCTTCCAAACCACGGTGCAACCCATGAGAGCGGGGGCAATCGGCAGGTTGACGGCGATCGAGGTGAAGTTGAAGGGCGTGATCGCGTAGACGAAGCCTTCGAGACCGCGGGCGACGCTGCGGTTCCACATGCCTGGGAGAGATTCCGGCTGCTCGCGATAAATCTTCTCGGCGAAATGCGCATTGAAGCGGAAGAAGTCGATAAGCTCACAAGCCGAATCGATCTCGGCCTGATGCGCGGATTTGCTTTGGCCAAGCATGGTCGCGGCGTTCATTCTTGCTCGGTATTTGCCGGCGAGAAGGTCGGCGGCTTTAAGAAAGACCGCGGCACGGGCTTCCCATGGCAGACGAGACCAGTCTTTGCGAGCGGCGAGCGCGGCGTTGACCGCCGAGTTCACGTCTTCCTTGGTCGCCTGGCTAACTTCGGCCAGGACGTGAGAGTGATTATGTGGGATCACTACAGAAAATGTCTCTTTACGGAACTCTTTCTTCCCGTTTATCGTCAAAGGAATCTGAATCTTCTCGGCCTTTTGCCTGCGAAGTTCTTCCTTGAGAGCATTGCGTTCGGGCGAACCCGGTAGATAGCCTAGAACCGGTTCGTTTTTAGGAATAGGAGTCTGGCTGATAGCGTTCGTCATAGACCGTCCTTATGTAAGCCCTTCGAGAACCGACACTATGAAGCTCTTAACTCCAAAAAGCAATAAGGTGGCCTGAGCTTTCGGAGCGCGTACAACGATAGGCTGAATCCAAGTTTTGGCTGTACCTAATTGTCATGATTTTTCTGAGTTAAGTGCCTAGGCATCTGCCTTTTTGAAGATGGATTTTTTGTAAGATATAAAGAGTTTAGCGAATCTTCTGTCGCAGCCGCCACTGGCGTGAATCGGGCTTCGCCCATGCGAAAGTGCTTTTAATCTTGACCTCTTGCAGAGACCCGTACAACATTAGGCGGCAGTTCGAAACCTGAGTCTTTTGAGGCGGCAAACTAGCCGTCAGAACTGCATTTCAGCTTGGCCGAGAAGGCTTTGGAGGATTTTGAATGAGTCCCAGTTCGCAAGCTCGCAGTAGTGGTAATTATGCGATTCCAGATTACGTGAAGCACGAAGCGCTCCGTAACTGGATTCAAGAAGTGGCGACTCTCACCGAGCCCGCTTCGATACATTTCTGCGACGGGTCTGAGGAAGAATATAACCGTCTGTGCAAACTCATGGTGGACAACGGTACGCTTATTCCTCTGAGTCAGGAAAAGCGTCCGAACAGTTATCTCGCGCGTTCAGATGCGAGCGATGTCGCTCGTGTTGAAGATCGCACGTTTATCTGCAGCCAGCGTAAGCAGGATGCGGGTCCAACGAATAACTGGGCTCCACCAGCTGAAATGAAATTAACTCTTAACAAGTTATTTAAAGGCTCTATGCGCGGTCGCGTTATGTACGTGATTCCGTTTAGCATGGGTCCTCTCGGGTCTAAGATCTCGCACATCGGTGTTGAGATTTCTGATTCGCCTTATGTTGCTGTGAACATGAAGATCATGACTCGTATGGGTCGTAAGGCTTTGGATGTTCTTGGGACAGATGGCGAGTTCGTTCCTTGTCTTCACTCTGTTGGCGCTCCGCTGCAGCCGGGTGAAAAGGATGTTTCTTGGCCTTGTAACCGCGAAACCAAGTATATCGTGCACTTTCCTGAAGAGCGTAGCATCTGGTCTTACGGCTCGGGTTACGGCGGGAATGCTTTGCTCGGTAAGAAGTGCTTTGCACTTCGTATCGCTTCGGTACTTGCGCGTGATGAAGGTTGGCTGGCTGAGCATATGTTGATCCTTGGTGTGGAATCGCCACAGGGTGAGAAGACTTACGTGACAGCTGCATTCCCATCGGCGTGCGGTAAGACGAACTTTGCGATGCTTGTGCCTCCGGCTGGATTTGAGGGCTGGAAGGTCACGACGGTTGGTGATGATATCGCGTGGATCAAGCCGGGTGAAGATGGTCGTCTTTATGCGATCAATCCTGAGGCTGGATTCTTTGGTGTTGCGCCGGGAACCTCTTTTGAATCGAATCCGAACGCGATGGCGACGGTTCGTGCGAATACGATTTTCACGAACGTGGC
>JAZKGL010000095.1:0-21200 GCA_040385935.1 Bdellovibrionota bacterium | reverse complement strand
TACCGTGCTTTTCGGCGCGTTCCTTAAGTCCGTGAGAGAGACGTCTAGACCTCTTAGAGAGCTGTGTAAAGTCATATTTCGTACTCAAAAGCTCAAGTGTCTTGATACCCGAAGTGACGGCAACCGGATTTCCCGATAAGGTCCCGGCTTGATAGACAGGTCCGCTCGGGGCGATCTTAGCCATAATATCTTTGCGTCCGCCGTAAGCACCGATCGGCATACCGCCGCCAATGACTTTACCGAGGGTGCTGAGGTCAGGTTTGATACCCTTAAGACCCTGAACACCATCGAGTCCGACTCGAAAACCCGTCATGACTTCGTCGAAAATGAGTATCGCACCTGACTTGGTACAAAGCTCACGCATCAACTCAAGATAGCCCTCTTGAGGGCGAATAAAATTGCCGTTGCCGATGATGGGCTCGACGATAACCGCCGCGAGTTCAGATCCTACGCGGGCAAACAATTCTTTAAGGCCATCAAAATCGTTGAAACTCAGAGTCAAAGTATCCTTGACCACCTGATCAGGAACGCCGGGACTGCCGGGAATTCCTAAAGTGGCAACACCCGATCCCGCAGCGACGAGAAGCATATCCGCATGACCGTGATAACAACCCGTGAACTTAAGTATCTTCGTCCGACCAGTAAATCCTCGCGCCAAACGCAAAGCGGCCATGCAGGCCTCAGTTCCGCTTGAGACGAGACGAATCATTTCCATGCTGGGCAGAATTTTTTGCACAAGCTCAGCGATGCGAATTTCAAGCTCGCACGGAGCGCCGAAGGAAAATCCGTTTTTCAAAGCGGCGGTGACAGCCTCGACAACTTCGGGATGCGCATGCCCTAAGATGGCAGGACCCCAGCTGCCGATGTAATCGATGAATTTATTTCCATCCTCATCCCACATATAAGCGCCTTCTGCGCGCTTGATAAAGAGCGGGTTGGCATCGACTTGTTTGAACGCTCTCACAGGCGAATTCACACCACCTGGAATAATCTGGACTGCTTTTTTAAAGAGAGCTTCAGAACGTTCGAACGACAGCTTTTTCATAAATCCACTCCGATGGAGGATGGCACTCTCTCAAACCGATTCTGCAAAAAAACGAGCAGAAAGTCAGCAAGGCCCGAGAGAGTGAATCTTTTACTCCCCTTCCTGAAATAAGGAAAGAAGAGAAAAATGTCCTAACTCATCACCAAAGTTCATCATTTTGCAGCCCGGCGTCTTCTTCAGTTTTCCTCGCTGGATCCAGCTTTTTTTCCGGTTGAATCGGGGCTGCCGAGCCTTGCGAAATGACATCCTGGCCAGCCGCAGCGGCTAAAGGCGCGGAATTAAGAGGCGGTGGTGTTGATGCTGCTTGAGGGCTTGGTGGAACCGGCGTTGGTGTCGGTGCCACAGCCTGAGGAGCAGGAGCTTTCGCCGCGCCTTGATCGCCATCCATTACCGGAAGGGTCGGCGCAGAGGCATCGGAACCTGCCTGGCTTTCGCCGGTTTTGCCTTCGATCAGTTTCGGTCCATTCTTGTCGCCATTTACGCGGCCGAAAGGTTGGAAAGCACGGCGAGGCGTGCGGGCTCCTCCGCTGAGAACCGTCGCAACGTTCACGGTTGCTCGAACACTAGCGCTTCGTGCGAATTCGTCGTGGAAGGTTTCCCCTTCTTTATCGAAGTTCGTAAACTCAAAGCCATCATTATCGCCGCCGCCTTGAAGAACAAGACCTCCGGTCAGATCAACCGCAAGCGGTGTACTGCATGGAGCAACAACGGTTGGCCAAACTTGAGCGCCAGCATACGGCCCGGCTTTCGGATCAAAGAAATCTTTGAATTTGAGTTCTTTCACTAGGCCTTTTGCATAATCGGTCCAGATAGGAAGCGCGCCCATAGCACCTGAAATCCTAAACCCGCCGCGACGCATCGATTTATTTAAGTCAAAGCCCACATAAGATGCGATCACATACTGATGAGCCATCGTATCTAAAGGCTCATCCTTTTTCGTCGGGTAAGGAACAAATCCTGCGAAATACGCTGTGGTGTAATCGTTGGTTGTCCCGGTTTTCCCGTAAGCGGGAATACCAACACGGGTCGGCTTAATGCCTGCTTTGAGCGCCGCGGCGGCTTCCTCCACAGTTTGGCCTTCCGGCGAGTCGTAATCCATGTAGAGTTCGCCGCGAAGACGTCGACCTGTTCCGTGGGTTACAACTTTTCGGAGGATCTCGTGCATCTGAGCTGCATAACAGCTATCGACCAATTGAAATTCTTTCTTCTCAGGCTCATAGAGAACTTTGCCGTCACGATCTTCGATGCGGCGGATAAAGTTCATCTGGTTATCAGGACCTTCTTTATAGAACCGATAGGTTTTCCCGTTAGCAAAGGTTTGATAGATCTTCGAAACTTCTGCAGCACTCACATCGTTGGTCCCTAGACCGAACGATAGAACCGGTTCCAGTTTCGATGTCACGCCCATGGCCCGTGCAAGATGAGTCAGGTATTTAAGACCAAGAATTATCTTAAAATCGTGGTGATTATAGTACTGATACAGCGCGTACTGATCCTTCTGTCCCATAACATTGGCAAACTGCTCGTCGATGTTCGCCGCGATACGGTCGTAATAACGAACCGGAAGATACCCATCCAGGTTCACTTCATTCATGACTACACCACCGTTGCCCCAGATGGCTTGGACATCGATCGAATTTAAAGGACGGCCGACGGGAGCATCGATAACAGTTGAAGTGTCTTTAGGTCCGCGACGGAATTCTTCGCCGGTCAATTCTTTCACGTAAGCCAGCGACGGTTTATGTCCACCAGCATTGGTCACCCTAAAGCGGCCAATCAACGAAAGGATACTAGGATCAGACAACGCAGCATCCGCTCCACCTTCCGAAACTTTTGTCGTTAAACGGGCCCAGTCGTTTTTCAATTCGCTCGAAAGACCTGTGAGTCGCTCCCAGTTCTTTTTCACAAGACCGATACGAAGGTTGCGTTCGCGGTCGGTGAAGTCATCATCGGCCATGCGGTAGACGCGCTGAAGCTCGGTCACATAACCTCGCCCCCACCAAAGATTGGTCAAATCTTTGTAGAGTGCGCTACGGCCAGCAAAGATAAGATCAGGTTTCAAATCCTCAACGGCCTTTTCGAGCATCGCTTCTTTGATGCCCTGATTATCAAGCTGAACACCGGTATCCTTCGCCACGCGGAAATGAAAATCACGCGGATTCTCACCGTCGAGAGGCAAAAGTTCAAGGTTACCCATCAGCTCTTTGAACTCTTCAAAATTGAGCTTATCGAGAAGACGTTGAGTGAGATAAACCGTCGCTAAGTTCTCCGACTTAGTCCCTGCCCACAGCATAGAGACATCATCATAAGGCGAAGCGTGATCACCGCGTGGAAAGTAGAATTTGCCTTGAAAGGTAAAGAGTCGACGCTCGTTGGCCAGCTTATCGAGGATGGTCCAACCCATCTGCAGGGCGCCGAAGAAAACAACCGATTTAAACACCGAACCGGGCTGCCGAGTGGCAAATACCGCACGGTTGAAACCTTCCGAATCAAAACCGGAAACCACCGAACGAACTTCACCTTCGTCCAGAGAAATGAGACCACCGTTTACGGTCGGTTTGCGTTTGAGTTCCGCGATGCCTTCGTGAGTCTCTTCGTTATATTCCATGATCTCGGTAAAGACGACATCGCCGACTTTGAGTTTGGTCAGGATATCCTGGAGGTGCGTTTCAAAAGGTTTGTAAGTAGGAATGGAAAGGATCTTAGCCGTTCGTATCAAAGCTTCGGCCGGAATAACTGCCTTTGGAATCCCGTAATCAACATAGATATGCGGGTTTTTCTTATCGCGCTCGATACGCGTGACCTTACCGAAGTAAAACTGATTAGGAATTACGCTGCGAAGGTAATGAAAACTGTTGGCACTTTCCGGCTGATAGTCTTTTAGAATTAACTCCAGGCGCGAGAGGTTACGGCGCATCATCAGCTGCGCTTCGTCCTGCAAATTTTTATCGATCGTTGTAAAAACCTTGAGACCGGCGTGACTCAGCTCGTTGATATTCTCCATGCCGAGAGCATCCAGAATTTCTTTCTTGTCGAGCTGGCCGCGAATCAGTGAGACGAGAGCGACTTCGTTGGTTCCAAACTTGCCTTGGTTGAACGGCACGCGTTCTTCAAACGCTTTTTTCAGCTGAGCTTCGGTGATCCAGCCTTGCTCATACATTCTGCGAATAACATAATTCTTACGCCAGTTGGCTTCATTCCAGGCTTTTTCCTTGTCCGCGCGGCTATACTTCACAAAAGGGTTATACTTGCTCGGCGCTTTCACCGAGCCCGCGATAAACGCTGATTCGATAAGCGAGAGTTCGCTCACATCCTTATTAAAGTAATAACGAGCGGCGATGCCGATACCCTTGCCGTTGGCCGTCACGTGAAACTGATTCAAATAAAATTCGAGAATCTGTTTTTTGGAATACATGCGTTCGATCTGAAACGAGCGAACTAATTCTTTGAACTTCCGCGAGAAGGAATGCTCGCGATGATCCATCACGTTCTTGACCGTCTGCTGCGTAATCGACGATCCGCCACGACGGAACTTCATTCCATTCGCCACGCCTTCCGCGGCCGCTTGGAAAATTGCTACAGGATCGACACCGTAGTGCTGGAAGAAGTTTTTATCTTCCGCAGCAACCATCGCCCGAATCATATCTTCGGGAATCTGATCGATCGTCACATAGCTTCGGTGCTCTTCGTTGAAGAAACTCCCGATTTTATGCTCCTCATCGAGCGTGTAAAGCGTCGTTTCCTCGTTGATTCGTGCGAGGATCGTCGACTTTGCAAGATCCGACGTGTCACCAAAGTAGACGTTGTAGGCGATAAAACCGACGATGCTCAGAGCAGCCAGGAACCCGACGCCCACTACAGAGGCGATCGTGATAAGAAGCGTGCGTTTCCAAGATTTCAAAGAAGCACCTCGTAACTATGATGCGAAAACCCAGAAACCAAGCTCTGGATTGTGGACGCGGAAAGCGGCAAAGGTTACTGTCCTTTTTAACACAAACAGGGCCTCGGCTGCCAGTCCTCTTGTGCTATAATCAAGCCCTCAATCGATGAGGATGTTATGAGAAAAAGCGTGAGCCGCTCGGCCCTGTTTCTAATCGTTTTTTGGTTGCTTCCTCTGAAGGCCTTTTCAATCACGTCTCTCGCCGAAATTACGCCGCGCATCAAACGCGAACTCGTCTCGATCCGAAGCGCAGAGCGGCCGACTCGTCAAGACCAAAGTTATGACCCCTACTTTTATTTTTTCAAGCAGCCCATCCCCGCCGGTCAGGGAAGTTTCCCCCTCGGCACAGGTTTTGTTCTGCCCAATGGGAAATACGTCGCGACCTCAGCGCGTTCCCTTGAAAACTTAAATCAGGTGGAAGTCGTCTCCGATAGCGGAAAAGTTTTCTCCGCGAGCGTCGTCGGCATCGATAAAAATCTTGATCTCGCACTCCTCAAACTCGAGGGCAAGGGAGCCGCCTCGTCCTTTCAGGGCGTGGACTTCGGCTCTTCGAAAGAATCGCGACTCGGGGATCCTCTTTATCTCTACGGACGAAGTTTAAAGTTCGTTTTAGTAAAGACCAATCTGAGTGCCACGGAGAATTCCGAAGGCGCTTATGGTCGTCACTGGCTGATCGATAGTCCAACCAATCCTGCAGTCGCGGGCGGTCCCATCGTCGATCAAAGGGGTCGCGTACTCGGCATGGCGGTTTTTAATCCCAATGGTCCTGATCATTTCGGAGTGGTTTTACCCGCACATTTTATTATCGAATCTGCCAAGGAATTAGCCGAATACGGCAAGCCGCAAAGATCGTGGCTCGGAATTGTTCCACGCGCGGTTCCTAATCTCGATGAGCTGGATCACATTCAGGAAGGGCCGGCAAAGTCAGGCATACTCATCGAGAATCTTATCGTCGATGGACCAGCCGCCAAAGCTGGGCTGCAGATTGGCGATTCGATCGTGGCGATCAATGGCAAAGATATTTCGGCCGTGAGTCAGCTCTTCTCTGTGCTCGATAAACACAAAGCCGGTCAGAGTGTGACTTTGCGAATCCATCGCGTCGCCAAAGGTGTCATGGAAATCAAGCTCACACTCGGCGAACTACCGAACGCCCGTGAGCTGCCGAATACAGAAAATCTCCTTTAAATCTTCTCCTGTTGCTCGCCATGATGGGTCCCGCTATACTCCCGCGGATCCAACTCCTTCAATCGAGGGCTATATCATGAGCGACTTGCAGACGATCAACACGCTTAAAGGCTTGGTGATCGACGCCGTGCACAAAGCAAAATCAGGTCATCCGGGCGGTGCCATGTCCAGTATGGACTTTGCGTATTTGCTCTTCACAGAATACCTACGCTTCGATCCGAAAGACGAAAAGTGGCTAGGCCGCGATCGTTTCATCTTAAGTGCCGGACATGAATCTGCGCTTCTTTACACACTTCTGCACTATGTTGGCTGGCTCGAAATGGACGATCTCCATAAGTTCCGCCAAATGAAATCGCGCACACCTGGACACCCAGAAAATTTCATGACGCCGGGCGTCGAATGCACCACTGGTCCTTTAGGACAAGGCGCAGCGATGTCAGTCGGGTTTGCCATCGCGGCTCGTCATCAGGAAACTGTGATCGATGCCAAGCTTTTTGCTCACAAGACTTATGTTTTGCTCGGTGATGGCTGTATGCAAGAGGATGTGACGCTCGGTGCCGCCTCGGTTGCCGGTCACCTCAAGCTCGATAATCTCGTGTGGTACTACGATCGCAATAAAGTGCAGATCGCAGGAACGATCGATCGCGTGAGTTCGGACGACTACAAAATGGTGTTCGAAGGCATGGCCTGGGATGTTCTGGAAATCAACGGCCACGATCATACAGCGATTCGCAAGGCTCTTGATCACGCCGGTAAAAAACGCGAGAAGCCGCTGCTCATCATCGGTGACTCAACCATGGCTTATGGCGCGTTTTCGCTCGAGGGTTCCAACGATACCCACGGCTCGCCTCTGCCGGCCGAAGAGCGTCTTCACACCCGCAAAAAATGGTCTCATCCGCAAGATGTCGACTTTCATGCGCCTGAGCAGTCCTACCAACATTTCCGCAGAAACTTTGGCAAGCGCTCCGAAGAAGTCTCGGCCTGGCGTAAAGACTTTGAAACCAAGCTGTCAAACGCTGCTTTCAAAACCAAATACGCCTCCTATTATGAGACCAAAGCTTGGCCAGACCTCCCGCAGGTTGCCTGGACTGCCGGTAAGCCGGTGGCGACTCGTAACGCGTTCGGTGACATCCTCGAAAAGTGGGCGGATCACATCCCGAATCTTATCGGTGGATCAGCTGACCTTGACTCCTCGAACATGACCGAACAGTTCGTCGAAAAAGTGGGTGATTACCAGGCGGTTTCTCCGCAAAACCGCAACATCGCCTTCGGTGTACGCGAATTCCCAATGTCGGCCATCTCCAATGGACTTGCGCTGCATGGCGGCATGATTCCTTTCGATGCCACGTTCCTCGCCTTCTCCGATTATTCACGTCCTGCTCTTCGCCTCGGCGCTCTTCAGCGTTGCCGAGTCATCCATGAATTTACGCACGACTCATTCTTCCTTGGCGAAGATGGACCGACTCACCAGCCGGTCGAGCATGTGATGTCGCTGCGTTTGATTCCCAATCTTTATGTGATGCGCCCCGCCGATGCCAACGAAACTCAGATTTTGATGGAAGTGGCCCTGCATCTTGAGGAAAGCCCGTCGCTTCTTTGTTTGACTCGTCAAAAGCTTCCTTTGCTTCACCTCGATCTCAAAACGATCGGTCAAGCGCGGTTTGGAGCTTATGCGGTTCAGGAATGTGATAAGCCTGATATTGTGATCATGGCCACGGGTTCGGAAGTGTCTTTGGCTCTTGCCGCAGCGACTCAGCTTTCGAAATACAAGGTGAAAGTCGTGTCGATGCCGTGCTGGGAACTGTTCCTTGAGCAGCCTAAGAGTTATCAGGATTCGGTTCTGGTTCCGAGCTGCAGCAAACGCATTTCGATTGAAGCCGGCACAACCTTGGGCTGGCAGAAGTTTACTGGGATGAACGGCCTCAACATCGGTCTTGATCGCTTTGGTGATTCGGGTCCGGCGGATGATCTCGCTCGCGAATATGGTTTTACACCTGATCAGGTTACGGCCACGATTAAAAAGTATCTAGAATCTTAAAACTCTGGTTGAATCTTTTAATTTTCGGGGAGTTTCTATGACACTCAAAATCAATCGAGCCGCAGTCCTCGGCGCAGGTGTGATGGGCGCGCAGATTGCAGCTCATCTCGCAGCAGCCGGAGTCCGCACTCACCTTTTGGATCTTCCAGCGGAAGCGCCTCACAAAGACCCTAAGATCGCAGCTGCGATCGGCAAGAATTTCCGCTCGACCGCAGCCTTTCTTGCGATTGAGAACCTGAAAAAGCTTAAGCCCGCACCTCTCGCTTCGGAATCTATCCTAGCGAACATCATTCCAGGCAACTTCGACGATGATATGTCGGTCCTCGCCGAGTGCGATTGGATTATCGAAGTCGTGGCTGAAAAGCTTGAGATCAAGAAAAGCATTTTGAAAAGAATTTCCGAGTATGCCCGTCCTCACATTCCTGTGACGACGAACACTTCAGGTCTTTCTCTGGAAAAGATGGCTGAAGATCTCGATGAGGCGTTTCAATCTCGTTTCTTTGGAACGCACTTTTTCAATCCGCCTCGTTACATGAAGCTTCTCGAAATCATTCCTCACACGCACACCGACAAGGCTCTCATTAAAGAGCTGACCGATTGGATCGAACGTAACCTTGGCAAAGGCATAGTCTACGCCAAAGACACGATCAATTTCATCGCCAATCGCGTGGGAACCTTCAGCATCACGGCTGCTTTCAAACACATGGAAGACCTTGGTCTCAATGTCGAAACCGTCGATGCGCTCAGCGGCAAAACCGTAGGTCGTCCGAGTTCAGCTAGTTTTAGAACGATGGATGTCGTCGGTATCGATGTGTTCGCCGCCGTGGCCCGAAACGTTGGCAAATACGCTCCAAACGATCCTTACGTCAGCGTCTTCACGCCTCCGAAATGGGTGGATGAATTGATCGCCCGTGGATCTTTGGGCCAAAAGACCAAGTCGGTTGGTATCTATAAAAAGGAAACAGATGCCAAAGGCAATTCTGTGATCCTTGCTTATCGCCCTAAAGAAGACAAATACGTTGAGCAGCAACCGGAGAGCTTCCCTTGGCAAGACGAGGCGAAGAAGGTCCAGGACACGATCGAGCGAATTCGTCTGATCATTAGTCACAATGATAAGGGCGCTCAGTTCATTTGGTTGACGCTTCGCGATACGATGGCTTATTCGGCGATTCTTCTCGAAGAAATCGCCGGCAATTCTCCGCTATCCGTCGACAATGCCATCAAATGGGGATTCAACTGGGAATGGGGTCCATTCGAACTCTGGCAAGCTCTTGGCTACGACACGATTCGTGAACGTATGATTCAAGAGGGTGTTAAGCTTCCTGATTGGGTGAAGCCCGGCGTGAAGTTCTATAAAAACACACCGAACTCTCTCGAGTGGCACATCAATGGGCCGGTGGCTCAGTTTATGGGCGCCAAAGGCAAAGATCAGCCGATCGTTCAGTCCGAAAGCAAAATCTATTTGCCTAAGTCTCGCGCGGCGATCGACAAACGCACAACGATCCTCGGAAACAACAGCGCTTCGCTCGTTGACCTCGGCGATGGCGTGGCAGCCCTCACGTTCCATTCAAAAATGAACTCGATCAATGACGAGATCATCGAAGCGTTCCAACAGTCGATGGAAAAAGTGAAGACCGATTTTGCCGGTCTCGTGATCGCCAACGATGGCGAAGTCTTCTCGGCGGGCGCTGACCTTAAGCAGATCCTTGGTGCTATCAAGGAAAACAAATTCGATGCGATCGAATCGCTCCTTCGTCGCTTCCAAGGCACGATGCAGCAGCTGAAATACGCGACTTTCCCGTCCATCTCTTGTCCTCACGGCCTGACTTTGGGCGGTGGCTGTGAAGTCAGTCTTCATGCGACTGAGCAAGTGATCGCGGGCGATACCTTCGCCGGACTCGTCGAAGTCGGTGTGGGTTTGATTCCGGGCGGCGGCGGAACGAAAGAACTCGCTCTTCGTGCTTACAATCTCGCAACGCTAGGCGAAAACGTTGATCCGATGCCTTTCCTTCAGCGTGCCTTTCTTCTGATCGGTATGGGCAAGACTTCGACTTCGGGTCTGGAAGCGATTGAAATGGGACTTTATAATTACGCAACCGCGGGCGTTACGCTCTCACGGGATTATCAGGTTCAACGGGCGAAAAAGAGAGTTTTGGCTTTGGCTGAGAACGGTTACCGTCCTCGCGCGCCGCAGCCGAAAATCAAGGTTGTCGGTGATGCGGGTATCCAAACCATCAACATGGCTCTTATCAATATGGTTCAAGGTCGTCAGATTTCTCCCTACGATGCACTCGTCGGTGAGAAGGTTGCGACTGTCCTTTGCGGGGGCGAGATTGATGCCGGTCAGTTCGTAAGTGAGGAGTACTTCCTTGATCTCGAGCGCCGCGTCTTCATCGAGCTTTGCAAAGAGCAGAAGACCCAGGACCGGATCGAAGCTATGCTGAAAACAGGCAAACCACTGAGAAACTAATTTACGCCGCCAGACCAGGGATGAACGTTCAAGGCGGACGAGGGCGCGAAGAAATTTTGCATGTGGCAGATATCCCCTTCGCGCTGTTCAAGCTGAGAGTCATGTTCTGGTCACGCGGACTTGGGAGAGACACGTTATGAAAACTGCATATATTGTTAGTCCTTTCCGTTCGGCAGTGGGCAAAGCCACGCGTGGTACGCTTCGCACCAAGCGTCCTGACGATCTTTGCGCCGATGTGATTCGCGGCATCATGAAAGCCAATCCAAATATCGATCCGCATGAGATCGATGACGTATTCCTCGGCTGCGCGATGCCTGAGGCCGAACAAGGTATGAACATCGCCCGCTTCGCACTCCTACTCGCTGACCTTCCTGAGTCGGTACCGGGTGTGACGATCAACCGTTTCTGTAGCTCAGGACTTCAAACGATTGCCATGGCAGCGTTTCAAGTTCAGGCTGGTGGCGCTCAGTGCATTCTTGCAGGCGGAACCGAGTCGATGACTATGGTGCCGATGATGGGTCACAAGCCCGTTGGTGCGCGTTCGGTTACCAAAACCGGTCGTGACGACTATTACATCGGTATGGGTTTAACAGCTGAAAACGTGGCGAAAGATTACAAAGTTTCGCGTGAGGACCAAGATCAGTTCTCACTGAATTCGCACAAGAAGGCAGCGGCTGCGATTGCAGGCGGTCTTTTCAAAGAGGAGATTATTCCTGTGCCCGTCACTTTCCGTAAACCGGGAAAAGGCGGACAACCGGAAATCACCGAGCAGATGTTCGACACTGACGAAGGGCCTCGCGCTGAATCCACTCTCGAAGCTTTGGGCGGACTTCGCGCTGCTTTTAAAACCGGTGGTGTGATCACTGCAGGGAACTCCTCACAGATGTCGGACGGCGCGGCCATGGCTATGGTGTGCTCGGAAGAGTTCGTGAAGAAATATAACCTGAAACCTATCGCTCGTTTTGTGAGTTTCGCCGTCGCTGGTGTGCCTCCCCGCGTTATGGGTATCGGCCCGATCGAAGCGATTCCGCGCGCATTGAAACTCGGCGGACTTTCCATAAATGATCTCAAACGCATCGAGCTAAACGAAGCCTTTGCGAGCCAGGCGCTTGCTGTTCAACGCACGCTCAACCTGAACCCTGAGATTATCAACCCAACCGGTGGCGCAATTGCTATGGGGCATCCACTGGGAGCAACTGGTGCTAAACTCACATCTACACTCCTTCACGGAATGAAGCGTGATAAGCAAAAGGGCTATGGCCTGGTCTCTATGTGTATCGGGACTGGTATGGGCGCAGCGGGTATCTTTGAATCTTTAGTTTGATCGAGCGGGGTACGTGATGCCGAAGGTTTTGATCGTTGATGATGAGATCGATATCTGTGAGATGATGGCTTTCAGCTTTGAGAGCCAGGGTTTTGAGACTTTGATCGCAGGCGATGCGGTCCAGGCTCTTGAGCTTGTGAAATCTGAAGACCCAGACCTCGTTATCTCCGATATTCGTATGCCCAAAGGCGGCGGAATGAAGCTTTTGGAGGACATCAAGGCCTATAATTCATCGAGACCAAAGGTTTTTTTAATCACCGGGTATAGTGATAGGTCTAAGGAGGACGCGATCGCGCTTGGCGCCGAAGACGTTCTCTCCAAGCCTATCAAACTTCAGGCGTTGATCGCCAAAGCCCGTGAGGCTCTGAAAATCTAGGAATCATCTCAATCCCTTAAACGACAAAACGCCCGGTATAGACCGGGCGTTTTCATTTTTGAGTATAGAGGCAGTCAGAAAGCTAGAAAGAATTAAGCGGCAGCTGCTACTTTTTTCTTACGGCGAGTAGTTTTTTTCTTAACTACTTTTTTGCCAGCTTTTTTCTTAGCTTTTACTTTTTTCTTCTTAGCGACTTTTTTCTTGGCAACTTTACGTTTGCCGGCCACTTTTTTAACAGCTTTTTTCTTAGCAACTTTGGCTTTTTTCACCTTAGTTACTTTTTTAGCTTTCTTAGCGACTTTTTTCTTAGCAACTTTACGTTTGCCGGCTACTTTTTTCTTCTTAACAGCGGCTTTCTTCTTAGCGACTTTCTTCATAACTCTAAAACCTCCTGAACATAGTTACGATACTTCAGTCCCAAGAAGGGACCTGGAACGAGGGCTCAAACCTGAGACGCTCGATTATCCACACGGGATGAGTAAACACATAAAACCGGATTTACTTCTCTTTGAATTAGCTTAACACAACTATGTCGAATCGGAGAAGACATCCACATCAGCACTCACTGATACCAAACGTATCGGTGACACTTTAGAGAACTAAAGAGCAGACGTTAAGAAATGCTCGAAAATTCTCTTTCGGCAATACTTTAACATTTATTATAGCTTTGAAAACAATAAGTTATGTTTGGCGAAAAAATTATGGGTGGGCTCTATAAAAGACTGCAAATGGAGTGATTTTCGCCTTGAGGTGCTCTCAAAAAAATTTCTCGAGGCCAATTTTTTTGAGAGCCTTTGGCATTTAACGCGTGGTGGTGGTCTGCTTGCTTGCGAAGATTTCGAGTGCGCTTCGAGCCTTATCGGAGATCAAAGGCTTTGCCGCTACAGGTGCTGGAGCCTTTGGCTCTGCTGCTTTTGAGGCGATTTTGGAACCGTGGCTCAGTCCCATTTTTTGCATCATATCGACGAGCGCGCTGTCGGTGGAAAGAATTAGGCCATACCCATGTGGCGTCGATTGCTCAATCGCCTGGAGGAGCCTTAGGCGAGACTTGTTGGAAAGATTTGCCTCAAAGACCCCAAAGAACACCAAAGGCGCATTGAAGGCGGCTTCTGCAAAAATTTGCTCATTTTTAAGGGCCGACTGGGTCTTGACGCGTAAGGATTCAAACTGAAGGAACTCGCGAGCCGCTCCAAAACTTGAGGCAGTGACAGCCGAGTTCAGGGCACGTTCGGGAAGACTCAACTCGGTGAGGAGGGATTTCCATTTGCGATCAAGGCGCTCCTGATCGTCCTGCAGGCGAGTCTTCATCAGCCTATAGGTTTCAATTTGAGCCTCAATTCCTCGGAGTTTCCTCAGCTGCGCAATCTTTTTATCCTGATAGCTGATGACCTGGCGGGCCTCGGACAAGACCGCGCTCGGGTGATCGAGAGGCAGGGACTTTTGACTTCCGGTGTGGCTTCGCCAGGCTTCGATCAGGCTGACCAGAGTGCGGATATGATTTTTGTAATCAGAATATTCATCGGCAAGACGAGAGGATTTGAGACGCAATGCCGAAAGCTGAGAATAGAGATTAATGGAAAGAATAAGCTGGCTTACCGAGGTATCGGGATTTATCCCCAAGCTTTGGGCCAGGGCCATCCACTGCTCGCGGGACTTGGTGTACTCGGCCGCGATTTGATCATAACGACTTTGAAAGTCAGATAATTTTTCGTCGTGAGCCGATTTGTGGTTATCAAACCGTGTGTAGAGGATCCCGATCTGATTGAGAACCTCGTTGACGAGGGCGCGGGCATCATCGATTCCATCTTCAGCTGAAACATGGGCTTTCAGCGTCAGCGGCTCGTGGGGATTAAACCCTAAAAGTTTATTGAGCTTACCGCCGAGGTTGTTCTTTTTGTGCGAGGTATCCTGGCTGCGATGGTGAAGAGCATCAAGCTCGTGAAGACAGGTTTCCAGAGTTTTGATGACGTCCTGATCGTGTCTCAAAAAGTTTTGGATGCTATTTTTATGAGCTTCCACGAGCGGCGAAAGTTTATCTTTGGCATCGGTGAGACTTGCGCGAGCGGTTTTCTCGAGACGATCACAGGCGAGCGAGCGACTCAGGACCTGCAGTACATAAGACCAGTCAACTTCATCTTCGGGCACCGGCATAGCCTGCTGTGTGATGGCATCTTCGATCTTTTGTTTTTCGATTTCGACCTGATGCATTTTTTCGTGCCAGTTTTTAGGGCTTTTGGCAGCCTGCATCAAGGGGTCTGAGATTCGGCGGATCTGCTCGATGAATTCGAGTTCCTGCTCGAGTTTTCGCATAAGCGTCGTGTCGACTTCCGACACGCCACCAAAAAGTTTATTCAGCGACTTCGCCTGATCTTCAAGCGAAGCTTGTTTGCGTAGGAAGATCTCGCCAAGTTCGGGCAATTTTTCGATCTGAGTGAATTCGAGTCCGGCGCCCCAGGCTCGTTCGATTTCGTTTTTCGACTGGAGCGATCGTTCGGTGGCCGCGAGTTCCCAAGAGCTTTTTCGAATCGCTTTTTCGTGACCCGTTTCGGCGATGAGATCGATGCCTGAGAGACTGAGTTCGAAGCTGCGAATAAGCTCCATCCACGAGAAAGAAGTCTTGGTATCGAAGGGCAAAAAGTCCTGAAAAAGATCGCGCTGCGGCGCATCGTTTCGAACGTCAAGAAGTTGACGGTTTTTGAGTGAGCGATAATTCTCAGCCGAGCGTTCGAAGATCCACGAATCGCCGTTGTCATCGGTCATGGCGACGAGCACGCTTTTCACTTTCGGCGCGCGTGTTCCAAACAAGGCGTAGGCTATGGCCTGCTTGATGAGTTCGGCATCGTCCGCTTCGCAGGCCAGCACGCACAGGTGTTTGTAGGCGCCTTGAGGGTTACGGAATTTCCACAGACGGGCTTCGGAGCCGCCTTCCGGGATCACTTTGATACCGTCGATGAACATGGGTTTCTCTATCCTAGAGCTATGAGTTAAACAAGGATCGCCCGCCGAGGGAGCCTGTACCCGGGACTGGCGTATGGGAGTTAGATAAACAGGAAAATGAAGTAGGGAAAGCAGAGTGCTGGCGTCTCGTATTGTTATTATAGCAGGCCGTTTCTTATCTGCGTAGAGGGCGCAGGTTAAGGAATTCACCAGTTGCGAACTAACGAGTAAATGCTTATCAATACTTACGATGTTGAAATCTTCAAACGCAGAGATAGAAATCATGCCCTTACCGACCCCTTTTCCCGAGGCACCCTTCGCCAAAAGTCTTCGATTGGGTACGGCACTTCTTCGACTCTTTCCGGCCGAGACAGCTCACGATCTAGGGATGTGGTGTTTAGAACGTGACCTCATGCGCTTTTTGCCTCTCCCTACGCTTGGCTCGAATCTAAACGGTCTTGCGATGAATTTACCAGGCATTGGCGATCTAGCCCATCCGATCGGACTAGCGGCCGGATTCGACAAAAATGCACGCGCTCCAAGGGGTTTTGCCCGTTTGGGGCTTTCTTTTTTAGAGGTGGGAACGATCACGCCCCAGCCGCAGCCGGGCAATCCAAAACCCCGATTATTCCGCCTGGATGATCAGATGGGTTTGATCAATCGCATGGGCTTCAACAGCGAGGGCATCGGTCATGTCAAGGATCGATTGAGCAACGCGCAATGGAGTCATGACCAGGTGCCGATGGGCATAAATCTAGGCAAAAACAAGGACACGCCGAACGAAGCGGCGATCGAGGATTATTCTCAGGGCTTAGACTCGTTAGCCCCGTTTGCAAAATATTTTGTAATAAATGTCTCCTCCCCCAACACAACGGGTCTAAGGGGACTAGCCAACGAACACTTTCTAAAAGAGTTAGCCGCAAGGCACAAGCACCTGCTGCCAAAACTCTGGGTCAAGTTAGATCCCGATATGAAGCGAAGCGACTTTCAAATTCTGGTGAAGTCCATTGCGGACATAGGGTTTCAAGGTTTAGTTTTAACCAACACCCACCGGGTGGAGATGCCTCAAACGGGTGGTATGAGCGGTGCGGCGATTAGTGCCCAAAGCACAGCCTGTTTAGAGTGGGCCTACGAAGCGACAAAAGGCGCACTGCCCCTCATAGCATCGGGAGGCATACTAACCGGACAAGATGTCTATCAGAGGATAGCAAGGGGAGCGTCCGCCGTGCAGATATACAGTGCCCTAGTCTACAGAGGCCCACTGGCGGTGTATGAGATGCTAAAAGAGTTAAAGGCCGAGATGGATTTGAGAGGGTATTCCTTTCTATCCGATGTTAAGGGAAGCTATTACAAAGATTGAGACAAGGGAGAGCAAGGCATGGGTCTGCACATAGTCCGTCGTGTTCGAGACAATCTCCACGGGAGTATCGATGTCTCTGAGCTAGAGGATGCGGTGATTGCGCATCCGTTTTTCCAGAGGCTGCGCCGAGTCCGCCAACTAGCCTTTCTCCACTACGTTTTCCCCGGTGCAACGCACACTCGTTTCGAGCACAGTCTAGGTGTCATGCACCTAGCGGCGAGAGCGTGGGAAAAGCTCCAGACCAACCAAGAGCGCCTAAGGCACACGGTCTCAAATATCCAGGACTTCAAGACCTTCGAGGAAGCCGCCGACAAGACCGAAAAGCATGGCCGTCTGTGGCCAACCTTTGCGATGATGGACCAGATTTTCCAAAGTGACTACAGTCTACAGACCTTCCGCCTAGCGGCCCTACTTCACGATGTCGGTCACCCGGCCTTCTCCCATTCCGGCGAGCATTTCATGCCGTCCTGGGTAGACGTAAAAGAAGCCAACCCCGACCTACCCGACTACTTAACTGAATATCTAGACAACAAAATAGAGGAGCTAAAGGCCAAAGGCCAAGATCCCACCCAAATCAAAGTCCGGCACGAAATCTATTCGATCCTGCTAATCGACAAGATCATAAGGGGAGTCTACGAAAAGAACCCTCAAATCCGCCTAGTGATAGATCCAAGGGACATCATAGCGATGATCAATCCCGCGATCACGCCCTCTCCTGGGAGTCCGCTATTAGCGAGCCAAACCGCACACCTACTAAGAGAGCTAATCAGTGGTGAGCTAGACATCGACCGCATGGATTACCTGCTAAGAGATTCCAGAGAATGCGGAGTGGTCTACGGGCAGTTCGATGTTGACCGCATTCTAGATTCGTTAGGCCTGTATTTCGACGACAGCAACCAGCAGATCCACGTAGCCATACACCTAAGCGGACTAGCCGCCTTTGAAGATTATCTAAGAGCCAGATACTCGATGTACCTACAGCTCTATTTCCACAAGAGCGCCGTAGCCGCCGAAGCGATGATGAGACACTTATGCAACGCCCTAGGTGATTGGCGCTTACCTGCAAAAATCGAAAACTACGCAGCCATCGACGAATACAACATAGGCAATGCGCTATGGGTAGCGAGCGAGAAGCTCCCCAAAGAGAAGCAAGAGGAAACGCGAGTCTTGGTAGCCGACCTACTCTACAACCGAAGGTTATGGAAGCGAGTCTACGAAGCCACCGCCCCCAAAAACAAGCCCGCAACCGAAGCGATGGAAAAGGTGATTACGTTGCTAAGCAAACAAAACGTAACCTTCCAAGAGATCTCAAGCGAAAACTCACTCACACGATTCCAGCCAAGGGGCAACAACAGCCGAAGCCGCAACTACCTAAGGCTGATAAAAAAAGACGAACAGCAGCTCCACCGAATCTGCGCAATCGAAGACTATTCAACACTCATAGCGAGCAACGATTCCGTAGCCATAAGAAGAATCTACGCCTCCGAAGACCAAAAACACTCACTAACAGCTATCAAAGCAATGATCACAGAAGGCCTACAAAAAAAGCCCGAATAGCGTCCCTAAACCGCGAAGCGAAAAAACACACAAGATAGGTGTCTGGTCCCAAAAAAACCAAACCCACCCCAGTCTGTTCGAAGCGCGCAGCGGTGAGACAAAAAAATTGAGTTGGGAAAAAAGAAAAAAGAAAAAAAAGAAAACTCTACAAAAAACCAACTGCCAACCGCGGTACGGTGCAACCGGGGTCTGGGGCCTCCCAGCCAAGGAGGGGGTCGAGGGGGAACTTTGGAGTTCCCCTCGCGGGTTGTAGGGCAGAGCCCTGCCCCGCGGAGCGTCATCCCGAGGGAAATCAAACCCACCCAATCCCCAACAAACTTATTCCTTGGAACTTTTAGTAGCAGTCGCCGGAGCAGAAGGCACAGAAGCGGGAGCAGAAGTCGAGCTCGAATCCCCACCACTTGCAGCCGGAGCGGCAGCTGGAGCAGAAGCAGAAGAAGAATCCGAGCCCTCACCCTTTGGGCCAGAAGCAGCCTTATTCGACTTACCATCATAGGCATCCGAATACCATCCGCCCCCCTTCAACTGAAACGAAGGCAAACTCATAATTTTCGATAAAGTATTATGACCACAGGTAGGACAAGTAGAAGGATGAGGATCCGACATCTTCATCTGAAACTCGGACACATTTCCACAGTCTTTACAACGATATTCATAGATTGGCATTCAAAGCTCCCAAACCTGACTAAACCACAACCTTGAGTTTTCCACTCAAATTGTCAAGCAAGATAAGAGCAAAAAACCGTAAGAAAAACTAGAACGCCCGATTTCCCCAAAAGGCCCCAAAGAGGCGTTCTGAGAATATCGAGCGTTCCAAGTATATCGTCGAAGGGACCGTCAAAAAATCAATTATTCCCCGCGGCCGAGCTTAGCCACGAATGCCGAATCGACTCGCTGCTTCAATTCCTGTCCAGTTTTCCAGAACGGCAAGCGTTTGGGTGGAACCGTGATTTGTTCGCCGGTCTTAGGATTCCGGCCTTTGTAAGACTTATAATCGCGAACGGTGAAGGCGCCAAAGCCTCGAATTTCCACGCGGTCGCCGTTAGCTAAGGTCTCAGTAATATTATTAAAAAATAGATCGACCACTTCCTCGGCTTTCGCCAAAGTAATGTCGGCTCGCTCAGCAAGACTTTCGATAAGCTCAGACTTTACCATTTATTTCCCCTCGTTAGATACTGGGCTCAAGGTCTATTCTACCAATACCCGCTCTCGATAGGCAACTATTTGCAATTGAAACTGAAACTTACGTGGGTTCAGAGCTTCCCTCAGGCATTTCAGAGCCTGCGCACGCCACTTATTCAGACATAACCCATATAGGGACGACGGTTAATCACTTGCTCCTTCCGTGACAGGAAGATTTCATGGATGAATCCCCTCACGTCAAATAGATTAAACCATCAGTTATGACGACTTAGTTTTCGCACCATTGAAGCATTGGTAAGATCAAACGTCAGCCACTCAGTGTTTTTCCCCTGCTCTTAGGATTATTTTAAGACCTATTTTTTTCGTGCTTATTTGAATGTAAGCGATTCTCACCACGCTTCAAATTTTCTTCATTGATAACAACTCAATCGACCAATTCGTAAAGCAAGTCGGATAATAAAACAGGCACGGAATATACATATTTTCACGTGTGTTTGATCACTGTCGTCAACAAAATATTTCAAAATAGGAAGAAACGCTTTTACGCTACAATTGCTTTGAGGCAGAATAATAGAAGTCAGACTTAAGGGGAGTCGCTATGAAACTCTTCGATTTATTCCAAAAGAAACCATCGCAACGTGAAAATCTAAACTGGGCATGGCTAGACACACGCCCTTCGCTCTACAAATTCCTGATTGAAGGCCTGGACGAAGCGGGCCGGCTTTTGCCGGATCATACGATTTTACCCGATCAAAAGTTGGTGCCCAATCGCGAGTACGCGCACATCCCTGGCGCGCGCGACGGCTATCGTCTGCTGCATACGCATTTAAAAGCCCATCCACGTCAGGTCGAAGAAATTGTGGAGCAATTTGCTCACGCAGTGGAAACATTTGATGATGTCGATTTAAGAAAATTTTACGAGAAGCTTGTTCATTTCGATTTAATGCCGTCGCTCGAATATTTGATGGATGCCCTCTCGCGACACCCACTCGATCCTGCGCGCGTCTTTACCTTCGCCGCTCAACTGGCCCTTCATTCCGCCGATCGCCAGGCTTTGAAGTTTGCGTTAGTGGTGCTGAGTTTTTATCAGTTGCCTGAGGTCCGCGCGTTAGCCTTGCTCTTCTCCCAGCACGACGAATTCACTTATTATTCCTTGCTTTGTCTTGAGAATTTTGAGGATCGATTTCAAAGCGATTGTTTTATGTTAGCGCAGTGCGTGTATGGTTGGGGCCGAATCCACACAGTAAAAGCTTTGATTCCAACACTGACCGCAGATGAGACAGAGATCGCGGATTGGCTTGTACGTGAGGGTTTTCACAGCACCGTTTCCGACGCTTACCTGGCCGCTCAGGTTGTCGATGACGGACGTCTACTCGAGAGACTTTCGGTACCGACAATTGACAATGGCCTGCTCCATGCCAGTGCAATTTTGATCGCAGCTCTGCTCGATCCGACTAGCCCTAGCGAGGACATCACTCGAGTGAAGGATGGTTTGAGGCTCGTTAAAGAGTATTTGAGACATTTAACGGGCAATCGTCAGACACATATGCATCAGCCCACTCTGATTCGTCTGAAAGGCATTTTGCTGAGTCTCGGTGAGCCGACTGAGAATGAGTTTTTGAAGAATCTGACGAAGAAGGGTTGGCACGAGGATCGTGAACTTCTTAGGCTCTTAGCTGTTGTGTTGGATGATGATGATTTGTTTCAGAAGGCTTTGGATTCTTAATGTGTGCAGAAGATTTTAGTACGTCTCGTGATGAGGTGATGTCGTTCGTTTAAGACTGGGTTGCTTTATGTGGTGCGTATTCCCTCGGGATAGCGCTTC
>JAZKGL010000094.1:0-7159 GCA_040385935.1 Bdellovibrionota bacterium | reverse complement strand
GCACCAGCGAAGCGCTATCCCGAGGGAAAACGCACCATATAAAACAACCCAGGCTAAAACGAATGACAATGACCCTTACCCAAGATCTCCCCAAACCCTCCAAAATAAACCCTGTTTCGACAAAGCTTAAACGTAAGCCGACTCGCCACCCGAAGCGATGATAATCTTACCTTCCGCTTCAAGCTTACGAGCGATCTGCACGATTTCGTACTGTATAGCTTCCACATCCGAAAGCTTAACGGCTGACATCGCTTCCATATCTTCGCGAAGCATTTTCGCAGCACGTTCGGACATGTTTCTGAAGACCAGCTCACCAACAGCTTCCGATGCCGTTTTCAGAGCAATCATCCACTGCTCGGACTTCACGCTCTTAATAATTTCTTGAATCCCTTTGTCATCGATTTTCGCAAGATCGTCGAAGACGAACATAAGCTGACGAATCTGCTCGGCAAGCTCCGGATCACGCTCCTCCAGGTTATCCAGGATTTGCTCCTCGGTCGCCTTATCGATAAGGTTAAGCATTTCCGCGATAGGCTCAACACCACCGATTTTTTGACTCGAGATCGAACCAAGGGCTTGAATCTCATTTCGCAAAACGTCATCGACTTCATCGATGATCTCGGGTGCGACGGCATCGAGGTTTGCGATACGCAAAATAATTTCTGTGTGCAACGCTTCCGGCAGAAGCTTCATCACTTCACCGCACTTGGCTGGATCAAGGTGAGCCAGGATCAAGGCGATCGTCTGCGGATGCTCGTTACGGATAAAGTTTGTGAGCGTGCGTGGATCGATCAGTTCGAGAGCATCCAGGTTCGCCGATGAGCCAAGCGATAACTGCTCGATAAGGTCGTCGGCTTCACCGCTCTTAAAGGCGCTGCCGATCACTTTCATGGTGAAGTCGTTACCACCATAGAAGAACTTTTTGTTCTGCTGGAGGATACCGTAGAACTCCATCATCACTTCGTCGATGATTTCCTGTTCAAGACGTCCGAGACGGCTCATCGCCGTACCGATTCTTTTGATTTCAAATTCAGTCATGTTTTTGAAGATTTCCGCAGAAATCTCCTCACCGAATGAAAGCAAAAGAATCGCTGCTTTTTGGGCACCGGAATACTTATTGGTCGCCATAGGCGGAGGGCTCCTTTGAACTTTTCGTCTTTATAATCATTCTAGGATCGCCACTGTCAAAAAGTAAGGCCCGTCATGCCTTTGTCGTTTTCGAGCATCAAAACCGCTGCAAAAATTTCCCAGCCGCGCGGAGCAACGATTCAAAGCCGATGAGAGCTAGGCAAAAACTATTTACCCTTAAGCTCATGAGGCGTATGCTTTTCATCATGGAGGAAAAGCTTATGGATGAATCTCTCGCGGCGGGTATCCTGACGATAGGAACCGAAGTTGTGTGTGGGCAGATCGTCAATTCCAACGCGGCTTGGATCGCCAACGAATTGACCAACCTTCGGCTGACCGCGGCTTGGCATATGACAGTCGCGGATTTGAAAGCGGATATGCTTGATGCCTTGACCTACCTTCAATCTCGCGTGAAAGTTCTGATCGTAACCGGCGGACTCGGTCCGACCTCCGATGACTTTACCCGGAACGTAATTGCCGAGTGGGCCAACGAGCCTTTAGAATTCGACCCATCCTCCTGGGATAATATCCTCGATCGTTTTAAAACACTCGGCGTCACTCCGCCTGAAAGCAATCGGCAGCAGTGTTATTACCCGCGCGGAGCGACTATCCTTCACAATCGCAAAGGTACGGCTCACGGATTTCGACTTGAGGCTCACGGCGTTCAATGCTTCGTTCTGCCCGGCCCACCTGAAGAGATTAAGGCGATCTGGGGCGACCACATCGCGGCATTTCTAGCTCAGCAGACAACCCAGACGGATACTCACGAGTTGAGACGTTGGCAATGTTTGGGAATCAGCGAATCACAGATCGCCGAACAAGTCGAAGACCTGATCAAAGGCACGAGCCTCATTGCGGGTTATCGTCCCCACCTTCCATATATCGAAATCAAGATTTGGTGTAAAACCAGTCTAAGGACCCAAGAACAACATGTCCTCGATAAACTCGATTCGATGCTCGATCGATGGACGATCGTACGCGATGACGAAGATGTCCTCGCTTTGCTCCTGCAGAATCTTGGAGAGTTTGACGACATTCATATCGAGGACTCTTCAACTCTGGGAGCACTGAGTCAGCGTATAGGCCAAAAGTGGCAAAAAGATGCGCCCGTGACTTTATCCATCCACGAACATTTCTCCTCCGATAACAATGTGCGCGATATACGAGGCAAGAGAACTCTCTCGCTCATCATAGGTCCGTTAGCCGAAGATGGGAGCTGGGATATTTGGTATAAGACCGATAATGTCCAAAAGCTGAAGACTCTCAAACTCCCTTATAAGAGACATCCCGAGCGAACGAGCAGGGAACGCCTCTTCGTCTGCGAACAAAGTCTGGCTGCCTTCGCACGACTGGCGGAAAAAGGAAATCTTGTTTTATGAATTATCCGCCCCTGTGGTTACGCATTCTACTCTGGCCTCTCTCCTACCTCTATCAAGGGGTAGTGAGGATTCGTCGGAATTGGTACGAGCGCGGATTCTTCTCTTCCTTTCCATTATCCGGAACAGTCATTTCCATCGGCAATATCGAGGCGGGCGGCACAGGCAAGAGCCCTCTCACCCTTGAACTGTGTCGCATTCTCAAAGAGCAGGGCGCAAAACCTGTGATACTCACGCGCGGCTATAAAAGCGGGCTATCCAGTGATGAATCATCCGTCCTTCTCGATCAGAAAGTTATTCTTCAGCCACAGAACACAGTAAATTTCGTAGCCGACGAAGCACGAATGCAGGCCGCGCTGCTCAAAGACGTTCCGATAATCCTCGGTCGCGACCGTTATAGTGCGGCGAAGCGTTATCTAGAGAACTTCCCAAATCCGACTCACTGGATCTTAGATGATGGCTTTCAGCATCAACGCATCAAACGCGATATCGATATCGTCCTGCTCGATGCCAAACGTCCATTGGACAATGGCCACTGTTTACCAGCTGGATTGCTCCGAGAGAGCCAACACGCTCTAAAGAAAGCCGATTGGGTGATCTTCACTCGCTCTGAGACGGGATATCCCGATCAAGAGATCAAAGAGTATCTCAATGGATTTCGAGTGCCCTGGTCATCGGTGGCTTTTCTAAGCGGCAGCCCTGCACCCATTCGATCCGATCTTCCTGCTTGGCAATCGATTCCTTCCTGGACCTTAGCCCTGGGCGTAGCCAAACCTGATCGCGTGGAAAGTGGCATTCGCCATCTAGGACTTAACGTCGCTCATCGCATAACGGTCGCCGACCATGAAATATTTGATAAAAAGAGCCTAGCGGAATGCTTAAAATCTTCCGATGCCTTACTCACGACCGAGAAGGACTACTGGCGGGAAAAACAGTATTTTGATCTGCTCGATAAACCCGTCTACCTCATCCCTCTTTCCATCACTTGGCAGGAAGGCCCCTCTTTTCCAGAAATTTTGCGTTTCTTAACCGAAAATTTACGAACGAAATAGACTTTGCCTTTTAGCGTATTCTCACCTATAAACTGCGCATAAATCCTTTAAAGAGGTAACGCAGTGCAGCATATTCTGGTGATTGAAGATGATCCTGATATTCGCGAACTTATCGGTTACAATTTAAAGCGAGAGGGCTTTGAAACAACGCTTTGCGCCAACGGCCGCGAAGGTTTGCAAGCCGCGCTCTCAAAACATGTCGATTTGATCATCCTCGACCTGATGATGCCCGAACTCAACGGTATCGAAGTCTGCAAACGACTTCGGGAAAATCCCGATAAACGATCTATTCCTATCATTATGCTGACGGCCAAGTCCGAAGAGACCGATATTGTATATGGTCTGGGTGTTGGCGCCGATGACTATATGACCAAGCCTTTCAGCTTTAAAGAGCTGGTCGCCCGCGTTTATACGCGACTACGCAACTATGCACCGGCTCCAATCCCTGTCGCTGTGCCTGATATCGACGACAATGTGCTTCAGCACGGTGAAGTCGAAATTGACCGGGCTCGTTTCCATATCAAGATTTGTGGCACCCAGGTTCCGATGACCTTGGCTGAGTTTCGCCTTTTCGACGCCCTCGTCTCTCGACCGGGCATCGTTCTCTCCCGCGACAGACTCCTCGACGCAGTCACGGGCGGCGAAGGTGTTTTGATTGATCGCAATATCGATGTGCATGTTCGTTCGATCCGAAAGAAGCTCGGCGAATCGCGTGACCTTATCGAGACCGTTCGCGGACTCGGTTACAAATTCCGAGAACTTCAGTAATGCGATCCAAATTCTTCTGGAAAAACTTTCTATCGTTTTTCGTTGTCATCAGCTTCACAAGTTTTATCGTGTCCTACCTCCTAATCCTTCAGGCCAAGCAGTTCGTCGAAAGCACGACGACTGCCAGTCTGGAGGAAAAGCTGCTTATCTTCCTTCCGTACTTTGAAGACGGCGAGAGCTGGCGCGAGCCTGAGATGATTCGCCGAATCGTTCAAGCCGCCCGTGCTGCCAAGACTCGACTTAGCGTACTCGATGACAAGCAGAATCTCTTGCTTGAATCCGATGTCAACGAAGTCCGCTCAGGCGACAAACAAAGTCCCGAGCTGAAACAAGCCCAGGAAAATCCGGCAGGCGTGGATAAACGCTACTCAGAGAAGTCCAACGTCGAATCCCTTTATTATGCAAAGCGCATAGAAACGCCTAAAGGGCCTCTGCTTTTGCGCGTGAGTGTTCCTATGCGAACCCTCGAAGAACGACTCAAGGAAATCTTTCTGGCCCTTGGAGTCGGCGCGGCTTTTGGTATGGTTTTGTCCGTGCTGATCGCTTTGATTCTCGTCAGGCGAATCACCGGCCCGGTTTCGGAGATGACTAAGGTTGCCGATGCGATTTCTCGAGGCAACTACGCCGCGCGCATACGCCGTCTTCCCAAGAACGAGCTGGGCTCACTGGGCGAAGCCATTAACCGCTTGGCCGAAGCGGTTCAGGCGAATATTTCCCGCCGGGAAAAAATCGAGAAAATACGCCGCGAGTTCTCAAGCAATATCTCGCATGAGTTGAAAACCCCTTTGACCTCGATCAAAGGTTATGCGGACACGCTTCTCGAAGGCGCGATCGATGACAAGGAAAACAATGTCCGATTTCTGCGCATCATCAATAGCAACGTCGAACGCATGATTAGCCTTGTTACAGAAAGTCTCAATCTTGCCACTATCGAAGCCAACGAGGATATCACCGAACTCGCTCCGGTTGATTGGAAGCCGATTATCCAAGAAGCCGTGAATCGCCATGAGATTCGCATGAAGGATAAAGGCATCATCTTCGAAGCCGAAATCCCAACGAAAAAATTGATCGTCAAAGGCGATCGCAAAGCGATGTTTCACATCCTCGACAACCTTTTGCAGAACGCCGTGAGCTACACGCCCACCGATGGCCAGGTCAAACTCAGCGTGGGAGCTGACAGTCAATACTGCGAACTCTCGGTCCGCGACACTGGCATCGGTATAGCAAAGCCAGACCAGTCAAGGATTTTCGAACGCTTCTATCGCGTCGATGCCGCCCGTTCCCGCAACGAGGGTGGCACGGGTCTAGGCTTAGCCATAGTGAAGCACCTTGTCATACAAATTCAGGGCACCATACGCGTAGACTCCACGCTGAATCAGGGTTCTACATTTACAGTGCGTCTCCCAACCGTCTTATAGAGCACAGTGGTATGCCAATATCCTGAATAAATTCGAATTTTGCTTTCCAAATAATTTTTCCCCCTTTATCTTGGCTTCACAATTCTAGGGTAAACGGCAGGTGGTGCTTGGGACTCATTACAAATCTCAAGGACTGGTAACCAAGAAGTTTCATACGATCGGAGTTGTTCATGAAAAATGTTTTGTTGAGTTTGCTTCTCTGTGCAGCCGCAACTAACGCGATGGCTGTCGACAAATCCCTCAAAGGCGAAGTGAAGCTCGATGGATCCAGCACTGTATTCCCAATCGCGGAAGCCGCTGCTGAAGAATTTCAAAAAGAATACCCTAACGTCCGCGTGACAGTAGGACTCTCGGGTACTGGCGGCGGCATGAAGAAATTCACGGCTGGCGAGATCGATATCGCGAACGCTTCGCGTAAGATCAAAGGCGAAGAAGAAAAGAAAGCGACGGAAGGCAAAGTCGAATTTATCGAATTGCCGATCGCTAACGACGGTATCGCTGTCGTTGTTAACCCATCCAACACGTTCGCGAAGTCTTTGACTTTGGCTCAACTCAAAGCTCTCTGGGAACCAGGCAGCAAAGTTAAGACATGGAAAGACCTCGATCCGAGCTGGCCTGCAAATCCTATCAAGCTTTACGGCCCAGGAGCTGATTCAGGAACGTTCGATTTCTTCACTGAGCACGTCATGGGAACAGCTCGTCTTTCTCGCAATGACTACACTGCATCTGAAGATGATAACGTTTTGGTAACAGGCGTTTCTAAAGATAAGAACGCTCTCGGTTACTTCGGTTTTGCTTACTACATCGAAAACCAAAAGAAAGTTCGCGACATTCCTTTGGCTGGCAAAGACGGAGCCGTCGTTTCTCCAAACCCAGAGACGATCGAAAAAGGCACCTACACACTCGCTCGTCCTCTCATGATTTACGTCAATAAGAAGTCGGCGCAAAAACCGGAAGTCAAAGCTTTCGTAAGCTTTCTACTTAAGAACGCTGCCGCTCTGTCTAAAGAAGTTGGTTATGTGCCTTTGAAAGAGTCGATGTACACAGACGCTATCAAAAAGTTCGACGCAGCCGTGTCGGGCAAAGCGTCTCACTAAGAGTTTTTCGTTGAAGCTGTCTTAATTTATCAAGACAGCTTCTTTTTCGTGTAGAGCCCTAGCTTGAGGTGATGTTTGACGAGCCAACTTTGGGCTAAGATAAGCCCCTGGCAACGGTGGCGAGAACGAATGATGGTCAGACTCCTCGCCTTCACGGCGTTGATCTCCATCTTTACTACCTTTGGCATCATCTTCATCTTGGGTGAAGAGTCCTTCCAATTCTTTCGAGTCGTCCCCCTTCGTGACTTTTTTCTAAACGCCGAGTGGGCGCCGCTTTTTGAGCCGCGTTCGTTCGGCATTTGGCCGCTCGTCAACGGCAC
>JAZKGL010000093.1:0-3339 GCA_040385935.1 Bdellovibrionota bacterium | reverse complement strand
TGAAAGAATCGGAATCTTTGATTCGCCGCGCCCTCGACGAAAAACCTGACAACGGGTATTATCTCGATTCTCTTGGCTGGGTTTACTACCAGCAAAAGCGGTATAAAGAAGCAGCTCTGACGCTCGAGAGAGCCTTGCAGCTTACGAATAGCGATGCCACGGTAGCTGAACACTTAGGTGACGCATACTACGCAGGCGGCGACGAGGGCAAAGCTCTTATCGCGTATAAGATCGCAATCGATACCGCCAAAGACCCAAAAGATTTGGAAAGGGTGAAATCGAAATATGAAATGGCTAAAAACGCTCACAATTGAGCGCCCTATATCCTGCAGCAGACAATCTTTGCTCACACTGAGTCTAAGCCTTTATCTGTCATCGTGCGCAACGACTGCTTCGTATAAAACAGTTAAGCTGCCAGCCTATGCTGGGGCTTATTTTAGTGAGTGTACGAATAAGGATGGAAGCATCTCGATCGAAGTCTACGAGAGCAGCAAAGTTCAGCAGATTTTCGATGCTGATTTCAGTGCCGATGGGAGCGGCGACTTTAGTCTCGCAAGCTATTCGCCCCTAGGCCAAACGCTTTTTCAAATAGATTATTCGGCCAAAGCTAAGGCTTTTAAACAAACCGGAAAGCCTTTTGAAGCCTTTCAGAATCTTGCGGTGGATAAAGAAAATGTGCTGACGCTCGATGGCCACGATCTGGGTCTGAGAGCCGACGAAGTCGCTTGCCTGCTCAATCAAAAGCTCCCGCAGCGGTGGCTCAAGAAAATTGTCGGTGAAGAATCCGATGCGCATAAAACTCACTATATCATCCATGATGCGGACCGCGTTATCACAGTCAACTTACCGAAAACTGGCAGTAAAGGCGATGAAAGCTGGTCGGCAAAGATCGACTGGAGCTTATACTGGGGATTTAAAAAGTTAAGTCTAGACGTAAAGCTTCTTCGCAACGAACAAGCCCTTGTTTTGCATGCGAACCAGTTCGATGCGGTCGATGTTCGAATTATTGCGCAGGAGGAGTAATCGATGAGCCTCCTGCTCGACCTCGAAAAGAACGAGTATATCAGCCGAACCAATGTTCGAATCATCGAGCAGTACTGCACCCGTTGGGGCGTTAGCGCCTATCACGGACTGCTCGACACTCACATACTCACCGAACATGATCTCGCCGATGCGATAGCCGAGACCTACAGCGTTGATCGTTTATTCAGCTACGATAAAAACGATGTGGATCTAAACGTGCTCGAACGAGTGAGTTACGCCGATGCGCTGACGTTTCAGATTTGTGTTCCCCATAGAGACGAAAAAGGCACCTACGTGGTCTACATCGTCGATCCTACCAATACTCAGCTCATGAACTACCTTGATCAAAATCTCATAGCCTATAAACTCGTGGTTGTGGATCTGACGCTCATAATGCGCAGTATAGAAGAGTCCTATCCGATAGAATTCCAGCTCCCGACTCTTGCACAAACTCAAATTCCACCGGAACCATTGAATCAGTAGCGAGGTTGATATGACAAAGATCGTACTCACCGGGGGCGGCACAGCGGGCCACGTGATGCCGCACATTGCGATGATACCCGCTTACAAAAAGTGGGGATGGCAGCTCACTTACATCGGTTCTGCGGGTATTGAAAAGGCATTGATTGAAAAGGAAGCGATTCCTTATCATACGATTGCAACTGGCAAACTTCGTCGTTATCTTTCGCTACAAAACTTTACGGATCTCTTTCGTATCGCGAAAGGTTTTGTCCAAAGCTTTCAACTTCTGCGCAAAATCAAGCCCGATCTAGTCTTCAGCAAAGGTGGGTTTGTCAGCGTGCCGGTGGCTTATGCTGCGTGGCTTTTGAGAATTCCCGTCGTCTCTCATGAGTCTGATCTAACGCCGGGCCTTGCGAATAAACTCATAGCTCCGTTCTGTCGATTTTTATTCTACGCTTTCCCCGACACCGCCAATCACATAAAAGTGCGTGATAAGGCGGAAGCTGGTATTCCGGTTCGTCCTACTCTTTTTCGAGGCAACAAGGATAGAGGGCTAACCCTATGCGGATTCGAACGCGGGACTCCTGTTCTGCTCGTGATGGGTGGGAGTCTGGGGGCAGAGCGAATAAATAAAGCTCTGCAAGAATCTCTGAGGGATCTGGTCGATCAATGGCAGGTTGTGCATCTGACCGGTAAGGGCAAGGGTATAGCTTTCAGTCATCCTCGTTACAAAGCGTTCGAGTATGTGAACGAAGGTCTCGAAGATATTTTTGCCGCCACGGACGCTGTGATCAGTCGAGCCGGAGCCAATTCCTTATTTGAGCTGAAGGCCCTTCGTAAGCCGATGCTTCTCATCCCGCTTGATATCGGAAGTCGCGGCGATCAGATTCATAATGCTGAGTCGTTTGCCAAACAAGGTTGGGCGATGGTGCTCAGCGAGAGAAGTCTCACGCCCGAAACGTTAAAAGACCACCTCAACCGCCTCAAAGAAGAGTCGGATAAACAGGTGGCCTCAATGACAAAGTCGGGCGCGCAAGATGATGGCGGCGAAGCTATCATCCAAACGTTAAGCGAACTTTTAAAGAAGAAATGAAAGCTTAGCGAGTGAGACTTGGGTGCGGCCATCCCAGTGGCTTTGCTCAAGGCCGATCTGAACGAAGGGCGTAAACGGACTGATGTTCAGACCCCAAGAATAGACGGTTTTATTATCCGACCAGTTGGGAAGCTCGCTGGATGTCAGGCTTAGAAAATCACCCCGAGCCTGCGTTTCGCCTTTTTCCCACTGCTGTCTTACGGAAGCGGAGAGTATCACGTAACGAATGATGCCATAGCTCACACCTAGCTCCGCTGCATCGGTAGTCAAGCTTTTCACTTCCTGATAATTGGTGAGCATACTTCGGCTAAGACGTAGCGCGATCGACGGCAACTGAAAGCCTTCGAACATCGTCCATTGCGCGTGAAGGCCACCCTGCATGGCTTTCTTTGAACCTTGAAGGAGCGAAAGCGAGCCTCCAAAGTCTACGGGCCAAGCCGTACCTTTGCTGACGAAAACTCGAGGACGAGTCTCCTTCATCTCTGACTTTTCTTCGCTGGTAAGATTTCCGCTATGTTCGGGTGCGGCTGGAGCGAGGGCACCGATGCCGATATGCAAACCATAGGAGCCCTTCGAATGAAATCCTTCGGTCGGGCTGTAATAATTGAGCTGCGACCACAGGGCTTTTTTCTGCTCAAAGGTCTGGGGCACAACCAGGCTTGAACTTGTGTTTTCGTCTGCTAGAAGACATGGTGAAGTCACAGGTAAGAGGCCAAGGCCTAAGAGGACTTTGCCCGTCAATTGTCTCGGTTTTGATGTCA
>JAZKGL010000092.1:0-1709 GCA_040385935.1 Bdellovibrionota bacterium | reverse complement strand
TTTCAGGAAAGGTTTCGATCAGAACGGTGTCAGGGGGGATTTTAACCTTAATTTCTTCTTCAAAGCGGCCTGGTCCTAGTCCTCGGACTTCAATAAAGGCTTTAAAGTCTTCGCGCTTCAGGTTGTTCAGAACATTTGGCACACCTTGGATCAGGATAGAAACAAACTGCGGGGAAATTCTTGTGCGCCTTTGCGCTCCAGTGATTTCCACGGGTATATTGGAGAATCGTTTATTGAGACGACTATTGCCGACCTGAACATTGACTCGCACGGTATCAACAGCCAAAGCCCCCATGCCAAGCCCGGAGGGCGTGATCAGCCGAACATCTTGAATCTTGTTCTCTTGAATACCGACCACGTCGATGGCTTCGGTGTTAACCGTTTTGAGTTCCAAAATATCCTTACGAACACCTTTCACCAAAACCGTCTTGGGTTCGATCGTCACACGTTCCACAGAAAAGCCTTCTTGCGGCAGACCTTGTATCGTTTCCCGAATAGGAACCGCACGCTCGATGAGCTTATCCACGTAGATATCCATCGATGCGTCATGGACCGTGATTGTGATATCAGATTTTTCCGAGAAGTCTTTGATATGCTGCTTGCCGACATGAATGCGATGTTCACCAACCTTGGGATCGACTGTAATATCTGCGACCAAACGTTTGGGAACTTCGAGTAGCCAAGCCTGCGACCCACGAACCGTCGCGGCCTTCACACGCGTGACATCCCCTCGAATCGCGTAGCCTTCCGGCACCCGAATATTGACGATGACCTCGCGGTTCACTTCCTGCACCTGTTCACCCTGGATGATAGCCCAGACGATGATGGAGAGGAAAATCGCAAGCAGTTTGTAGCCGAAGTTATGGAAAAAGAGATTGAAGAATGATTTGAGTAGGGAACGCATGATCACTCTCCTTTGATTCGGCTAAAGATTCGTTCAAACCAACCCGGTTTCTTCACCAAACCGATCTGAGTATCGGTTTGTTCGGTGGATTCAGCACTGAGTAGCTGGGTGAGGGATTTTCGAAGATCCTTGCCATCGGCCTTCTTCACAACGACGCCATCGATTACGATCGATATCGCCGAAGTTTCTTCCGACACAACGATCGCGATCGAATCGGTTTCCTCGCTGATTCCGATAGCCGCGCGGTGTCTCGTGCCAAAGTTCGGATCAACGTCCTCATCACGCGTCAAAGGCAAAAAACAACCAGCCGCTGCAATGCGCCCTTGCTGAATCACTATCGCTCCATCGTGAATCGGCGCCGTAGGGTGAAAGATCGAAAGCAAAAGCTCTTTGGAAACCTTAGCATCAAGAAGAATTCCGACATCCACATAACGAGTCAAAAGTATGTTTCGTTCCAATATGATCAGAGCACCAATTTTCTTAGAAGAAAGGGCAGCGCAGGCACGCGAGATTTCATCGAGCATCTGCTTGGAGGACACCTGCTCTTGGGTAGGAAAAACCGTCTTTTTCCCCATGCGCGAAAGCATGCGACGAATGTCTTCCTGAAACAAAATCACGATGATGATGATGATGGAGCTATAGAATTTATCCATCAGCCATTTGAGTGTAGTCAGCGGATAAATCTGCGAGATGAAGAAAGCAAAGCCAACCGTCATCAGTATCCCGAGCACCATCTGCATCGCGCGCGTGCCGCGAATGAGGAGCAGGAGCTGATAGATAATAACCGCAATGATGCCTATGTCGA